>JAUNDF010000038.1 GCA_030526225.1 Clostridia bacterium | reverse complement strand
TGCCCAACCTGGACAAGTTCAACCCCATCCGCATGATGACCGACTCCGGTGCCCGCGGTTCTTCCGCACAGGTATCCCAGCTGGCCGGTATGCGCGGCCTGATGGCTTCTCCTTCCGGTAAGACGGTTGAATTGCCCATTCGTGCTAACTTCCGTGAGGGCCTGAGCGTGATCGAGTTCTTCATGTCCTCTCACGGTTCCCGTAAGTCCCTGTCCGATACCGCTCTGCGTACCGCTGACTCCGGTTACCTGACCCGCCGTCTGGTAGACGTTTCTCAGGAAGTTATCGTCCGTGAGGAAGACTGCTTCGAGTCCCGCGGTGAAAAGGTTCGCGGCATCAAGGTGCAGGAGCTGATGAGCGGCAAGCAGTCCATCGAGACCATCGAAGAGCGTCTGATGGGCCGTACCGCTGCCGAGGATATCTGCGATCCCGCCACCGGCGAAGTGCTGGTGAAGCTCAACGAGGCCATCGACAACGACAAGGCCCGCATGCTGTCCAAGCGCGGCGTGAAGGAAGCACTGGTTCGTTCCGTGCTGACCTGCCGCAGCGAGAACGGTGTCTGCGCCCGCTGCTACGGCATGAACATGGCCCACGGCGGCAAGGTGGATATCGGTGAGGCTGTCGGCATCATCGCCGCACAGGCCATCGGCGAACCCGGTACCCAGCTGACCATGCGTACCTTCCATACCGGCGGTATCGCTTCCGGTGAGGATATTACTCAGGGTCTGCCCCGCGTTGAAGAACTGTTCGAGGCCCGCAAGCCCAAGCGCGAAGCCATCCTGGCCGAAATCAGCGGCGTTGTCTCCATTCAGGAGAGCAAGCGCAAGCGTGAGCTGGTCATCACCGGTGATGACTACACCGTCGGCAAGGGCGGCAAGGAAGAGCGCGAGCAGAAGTCTTACCAGATCACCTACGGCAGCCGCCTGAAGGTGCAGGAAGGCCAGCGCGTGGAGGCCGGTGACGAGCTGATTGAAGGCTCCATCAACCCCCATGACCTGCTGCGCATTCTGGGCGTGAAGGCTGTACAGGATTACCTGCTGAAGGAAGTTCTGTCCACCTACCGTCTGCAGGGCGTAGGTGTGGCCGACAAGCACATCGAAATCATCATCCGCCAGATGCTGCGCAAGGTTCGCGTGGAAGACAGCGGCGATACCGATCTGCTGCCCGGCTCTCTGGTTGATATCTTCAACTTCGACGAAGCCAACAAGAAGACCATTATGGCCGGTGGCCGTCCCGCAGTGGCAAAGCGCATCCTGCTGGGCATCACCAAGGCTTCTCTGGCAACCGAGTCCTTCCTGTCCGCAGCTTCCTTCCAGGAGACCACCCGTGTCCTGACCGAGGCTGCCATCAAGGGTAAGGATGACCCGCTGCTGGGCCTGAAGGAGAACGTTATCATCGGTAAGCTCATCCCCGCCGGTACCGGCATGAAGCGTTACAAGAATATTGAAATCAAGGAGAACTACTAATCCTTGATGCTCAGCCGGAAGTTGTTTCGTCAGCTTCCGGCTGATTTTGCATATACTCCGCCTGAATAGGCTAAATAAATCCGACCGGAGGAATCGACCATGAACATCACCCTCATCGGCATGCCGGGCTGCGGCAAATCCACCACCGGCATCTCCCTATCCAAGGCGCTGAAAATGAATTTTGTGGATGTGGACAAGGTCATCATCCAGCGGACAGGCAAAACGCTGGCCCAGATACTGGATGCGGTGGGGGATGACGGCTTCCGGCAGGTGGAAAACGACGTGAATGCCTCCCTTGATTTGAAAAACTCCGTCATTGCTCCCGGCGGCAGTGTGATTTACGGCGAGGAGGCCATGGCCCATCTGCGGGAAATCTCCAAGGTGGTGTACCTGCAGGTGCGGCAGGAGGAGCTGGAGCGCCGGCTGGGCGATCTGCATGCCCGGGGCGTGACCATCAAGCCCGGACAGACCTTCACAGACCTGTACAACGAGCGCTGCCCCCTGTACCGCAAGTACGCCCATGTGACCATCGACACCGACCACAAAACCATGTTCGAGGTGGTCATGGCCATCCGCAAGGCACTCCAAATCTGATACAATTTCAACAATTTGGCAAAAAATCGCCCCTTTCTTCTTTTCAGAAGAAGGGGGTTGTGCTATAATAAAGAATGTACATTCAAGAATAGATGTCAGAAAGCGAGTTTTTATCATATGGCTTCCAGAAAAGAAAAAGAACGCGAAAGGAAAAAGAAGGGCCGCCGCTCCGGTCTGGTGGGCTTCGGTCTTGTCATTTTGCTGTTTAACGGCCTCGGCGGATTTTCCAGCATCGCCATGCTGGTCATCGGCGCGGTGCTGGGCATCGGTGCCTACAAGCTGCTCTCCATTATGGGCGAGGGGCTGGACACCACCACCCACAACCGGCAGGACAAGCCGCCCGTGGAGGAAGTGGTGCCGCTTTCCGGCAACGAAGCCGCCGACAGCGTGATTGCCAAGGGGCAGGAGATGCTCCGGCAGATTCGCGCGGCCAACAGGGCCATCCCCGACCTGCAGCTGACCAGCCAGCTGGACAAGCTGGAGCAGCAGTGTGTGCAGATTTTCCGCACCGTCAGCGAGGAGCCGGGCAAGGAGCCGCAGATTCGCAAGTTTATGAGCTACTATCTGCCCACCACCCTGAAGATGCTCAACAATTATCGGGTGATGCAGGAACGGGGCGTGTCCGCATCGGATTTGGCAGAGGTGCGCGTGACGCTGTCACGCAGCCTTGATTTGATTATCGCCGCCTGTCAGAAGGAGCTGGACAATCTCCACCGGGACACCATGCTGGATGTTTCCACGGACATGGATGTATTGGAGCAGATGCTCCGCCGGGACGGTCTTTTGGGCGGTGAAGGCACCGATGCCGCGCCCATGCTCAACACCGACGGCAAGGGCAATACCGCAACAACGGCCACCGCGCAGCAGCTGCAGTTCGGTGTGCCTGTGCTGGGCAATACACAGCCTGACAGCGACGCGGACAAGTACGATTTCAGAAAGTATTTCCAGAAGAATTAATCCCTGTGAAGGAGGGCCATTCCCATGAGCGAACTGAATACCCCCATGCTGTCCCTGACCCCCGAGGTTCCCGATTCCACACCCGCTGCGGGCAGCATTCAGCAGACTGCGCCTGCTGCAAATGAAGCGCCTGCTCCCGAACCCGCACCGGCCAAGCCCAAGCTGGATGACAGCATGCTGACTGATGCCGAGCGCAAGGCCATTGATGAGTTTATTGTCAAGGTGGATGTGACCAACCCCGACCACGTGCTGCTCTTCGGTGCCGATGCTCAGAAGAAGATTTCCGATTTCTCCGATGTGGCGCTGGAGGCTGTGAAGGCACAGGATACCGGTGAAGTGGGCGGCATGCTGGAAAAGCTGGTTACCGAGCTGAAAGGCTTTGAAGCCGATGCCGAGGAGCCCAAGGGCCTGAAGCGTCTGTTCAGCAAGGCCGGTCAGAACATCGAGCGCATGAAGGCCCGCTACAGCACCGTCAATGCCAATGTGGAAAGCATTGCCACCTCTCTGGATGCCTATCAGGTGCAGCTGATGAAGGACATCAGCATGTTCGACAAGCTGTATGACCAGAACACCGCCTACTTCCGTCAGCTGACGCTGTACATCATCGCCGGTGAAAAGAAGCTGGAGCAGGTGCGCGGCGGCGAGCTGAAGGACATGATGGACCGTGCGGCCCAGTCCGGTGATGCCATGGATGCACAGAACGCCAATGATCTGGCTGCCCAGTGCGACCGCTTTGAAAAGAAACTTCATGACCTGAAGCTGACCCGTCAGGTGTCCATGCAGATGGCACCGCAGATTCGCATGCTGCAGAATAACGATAGCCTGCTGGTGGAGCGCATTCAGTCCACCCTGTCCAATACCCTGCCCCTGTGGAAGAACCAGATGGTGCTGGCACTGGGTCTGCACCACAGCCAGGAGGCTCTGCGCGCCCAGACGGCCGTAACCGACATGACCAACGAGCTGCTGCGCCGCAATGCCCAGACCTTGAAGATGGGCACCATCGAGACCGCCAAGGAAGCCGAGCGCGGCATCATTGACATGGAGACGCTGGTGCAGACCAATCAGGATCTGATTGACACCATCAACGAAGTGATGAACATTCAGTCCCAGGGCCGCGCCAAGCGCATCGAGGCCGAGCGCACCATGGCACAGATGGAAACCGAGCTGAAGAAGAAGCTCCTGCAGACCAACCTGTAAGCAAAACTTTAATGGATGATTCCGGGGCCGCGGCAAGGGTCGCGGGCCCGGTTTTCCATTTGTGCAATTATTAAAGAAGAATTGTTACACATCGTATCTTGCGGAAAGGACTGTCTATGCGTATCATTGGACTGACAGGGGGCATTGCCTGCGGCAAGAGCCACGTATCCCAGTGCCTGAAAAGCCTTGGGGCCGCCATTGTGGATGGCGATGTGCTCAGCCGCGAACTGACGGCATCGGGGGGCATTGCGCTGCCGCAGCTTCGGCAGACCTTCGGGGATACGGTGTTCCTGCCGGACGGACAGCTGAACCGCCGTGCGCTGGGCAGCCTTGTCTTTGGGGATGACGATGCCCGAAAAAAGCTGGATGACATCATGCAGCCGCTGCTTTTGCAGCTGATTGAGCAGCGCATCGATGAAGCCGAGAAATCCGGCCATGCGGTATGCGTGCTGGATATGCCCCTGCTGTATGAAAAGAACCTCGATCGCCTGTGCGAATCGGTGTGGTGTGTGTATCTGCCGAGAGAGGAGCAAATCGGCCGTCTGATGCTCCGGGATGGGTTTACCCGGGAGGAGGCCGAGGCAAGGCTTCGCAGTCAGATGCCCGCAGAGGAAAAGAAGCGCCGGGCGCAGGTGACGATTGATACCTCCGGCACCATGGAACAAACAGCCGCCATGATTCCCGCGCTGTATCAGGCAGAAGCGGAACAGGCGGCAAAGGAGAAATGCAATGAGTGAGCCGACACAGCGCCGGTCAAGGCGCTCCGACCGCTACAAAGAGGGCGGCGCACAGCCGGATGTGATGTAGAGACAGGTCACTGCCCTCGCGCCATCACCTGCCGCACAGGAAGCTGCGCCGGTGCAAAACATCCGGCAAATCAAGGAAAACAACCATGCGGAATCCACCGCGTGGCAGCAGCCCACGGTCAGCCATGTGCCGGCCACGCCGCCGGCGCTGCAGCAAATCTGGAATGAACAGCATCTGCAGCAGGACAAGGCGTTTTCTCCGGTGGAGGACTTTCCCCGGCGGCTGCCCCGCAGAATGCCTGTGTGGCTGACCACGGTGCTGGTGCTGCTGGCCTTTGCCGCGGCAGGGCTGTTTACGGCCAAGTACCTCATCAGCGCCTATCTGGTGCGCTGTGAGGAAGCGCGGCAGGCGGCCCATCAGGCGGTGGTGGAAGCACATCCTATTTATTTTAAGGACACCATTGAGGAATACGCGGTGGAGAACAACCTGCACCCCGCCTTTGTGGAGGCCATCATCCTCAACGAAAGCTCCTTCCGCACCAATGCGGAGTCAAACATCGGGGCGCGCGGTCTGATGCAGCTGATGCCCGACACCGCCCAGTGGATTGCCGGCAAGCTGGATGTGACCGGCTACTCCTTCGACCGCATGTGGGATGCGGAGAGCAACATCCGCTTCGGCACATGGTACCTCAATTATCTGTCCCGGCTTTTCGGGGGCGATCCGGTGCTGGTATCCTGCGCCTACCATGCAGGGCAGGGGACGGTGACCCGGTGGCTCAGCGATCCCAACATGTCCACGGACGGGCGGACCATCCCCATTGACAACCTCCCCGACGGACCGACCAAAACCTATGCACGGAGGGTAACAACGGATTATGCAGTCTACGAAGCACTTTATTATACGGAGGATGAAGCGGCTGACAGCGGCGATGCTGATGCTGTGCCTGCTGCTGTGTGACATCCCCCTTTCCTTTGCCTCCAACGTGGATAACTACCTGACCGTGGGCATTCAGTCCACCAAGACCACGCTGATTAAGCCCCTGGAGCCCAAGGAGCGGGACATCATGAGCGTGTACGGGCTGGTGTACGAAAGCCTGGTCACCATTGATGACAACTACCTGCCCCAGCCCTATCTGGCCAGCGGCTGGGAGGAGAGCAACAACGGCAAAACATGGACCTTCACCCTGCGGGAGAATGTGTTCTTCTCCGACGGCACACCCCTGACGGCCAACGATGTGGTGGCCACCGCCGAGTACATCATCGCCCGGGCCACGGAGGAAAACTCCACCGACAAGGGCTACTATGTCAATCTGCCCTATTTCATCTCCAGCATCACCGCGGAGGGCACCAACAAGGTGGTGGTGAAGGCCAAGCGCCGCTACTACGGATTGCTGTACGCCATGACCTTCCCCGTACTGCCTGCCGACCGGGTGGCCGCGGAGAATCCTCCGGGCACGGGGCCTTACACCATCTCCATGTTTGACCCCGGCAACCTGATTCTGCTGGATGCCAACAAGCTGTGGTGGCAGCAGCAGCCCCAGGTGCAGGAAATCCGCTTCGATTGCTTCTCCACGCCCAAGGAGGTCATGGAGAGCTACGAATATGCCCGGGTGGATACCATCTTCACCCGCGATCTGGCTGCCGCCCAGCACAAGAGCGGCACCAACTCCATCACCATCGATACGCGGACCAATCAGCTGGAAACGCTGGTGATGAACTTTTCCTCCTCTCCGCTGGATGACCCCAACATCCGCAAGGCCATCCGCTACATTGTGGACCCGGACAAGCTGGCGGCACAGGCCTACAATGGCATGGTGCAGCGCACCGATACGCCCATGATTCCCGGCACATGGCTGTACAACGATAACCTCACCGGCTATTTCAAGCGGGATGAGGCCGAGGCCCGGCGCCTGCTGGAGGAATCCGGCTGGACGGATACCGACGGTGACGGCGTGCTGGACAAGCCCAAGGCAGACGGCTCCGGCCTGTACCGCATGCACATCCGCATCTTCTACTACGAGGAGCCGGATAATGACGTGCGCGCCTCTGCCGCCAATGCCATTGCCGATATGCTGACCCCCTTCGGCTTTGAGTGTGCCGTGGTGGCCCTGAACATGAATGACATGAAGGAAAAGCTGAAGGCCGGTGCCTACGATTTGGCGCTTGTTTCCTATGCCATGGATGTGTGCCCCGACCCCACCTTCCTTGTGTACAAGTCCAACACGGGCAATTTCATGCGCTACAACTCCGGCGAAATGAACGACCTGTGCGACCGGCTGCGGGAGCAGTCCACGCAGGCGGGCTATCAGGAGTATGTGTACAAAATTCAGGAAAAGTTTGCGCAGGACTGCCCCTTCATCTGCCTGTACTACCGGCAGGGCGCTGTGCTGACCAGAAAGATGTACACCACCGTCCGTGACATCCGCGAGCTGGAGCTGATGCGGGGCATCGAGACCTTCCACAACTGATTGCTGCCGCCTTGCCGGATTTTGGCAGGGCGGTTTTTGCAAAGGAGAGAACATGAAAAAAGGACTTTGCCTGATGGCATGCCTGCTGGCGCTGGTGCAGCTTCCTGCCTGTGCGGAGGTGTTTACGGGTGAAATGCCCGAAGCATGGCGCGGCAAAACAACCCTGAAGGTGACCTTCCTTGAGGCCGGGCGCTCGGATGCCTTTCTGGTGGAGTGCGGCGGGGAAGCGGTGATGATTGACGGCGGGGACTCCTCCTGCAGTCAGTCCATTGCATGGGATGTGAAGTCCCGGGGGATTGAGCGCTTCCGGTACATCATCAGCACCCATCCCCACAATGACCACATCGACGGGCTGAATTATCTTTTGAAGAAGGGCTGGACGGCCAAGGCGTTTCTGTCCCCCTTTGAAAGCAGCAGGGATGACAGCTACATCCAGCGGGCGGCCAAGCTTTGCCGGAAAAACGGCATTCCGTGGTATCAGATTACGGATGGCACACGGCTGTCCGTGGGGGATGCGGAAATGACGCTGATGACAAGAGGCACCCGGGGGTACAATCCCCGCAGCTGTGTGGTGCGGCTGCAGCTGGGCACGGCCTCGGTGCTGCTGGCGGCAGACATCACCGGGGATATGCAGAAGGAATACGCCGCCTCATATCCGGAAGGGCAGCTGCAGGCGGATATCCTGAAGGTGCCCCACCACGGCATCACCCCGGTGGAAGGCTCCTTTCTGGCGGCGGTCAGCCCATAGGCTGCGGTGTGCACCAACAAGAAGGAAAACATGGGCTACACCCTGCGGGCGCTGGAAAAGGCGGGCATCATCCTGCTCTACAGCGGTGACGGCGCGGTGGAGGCAGTGACCGACGGGGAGGACTGGTACATCCGCCAGCTGCCCTTTGCTACAAGAAACCGCTGGAAACCCGAAGATTAACTGCCTTGACTGCCTGAAAAGTTCGGGATGTATTGATTTTGTGGAAAACTTTGGTATAATAAAACTGTTTCAACGCAATCATTTCCATGTCAGAAAGGATGTTGTTCCATGCCTACAGATATCGAGATTGCACAGGCTTCCACCCTTCGCCCCGTCTATGAGGTGGCCAAGACTGCCGGCATCCCCGAGGATGCCATCGTACCCTACGGCAAGTATGTTGCCAAGGTGGATCCTGCCCAGGTGCCTGCCGGCAAAAAGGCCAAGCTGGTGCTGGTGACTGCCATCAACCCCACCCCTGCCGGCGAAGGCAAGACCACCGTCAGCGTCGGTCTGGCAGACGGCATGCGCAAAATCGGCAAAAAGTCCATGCTGGCCCTGCGTGAGCCTTCTCTGGGCCCCGTGTTCGGCATGAAGGGCGGCGCAACCGGCGGCGGCTACGCTCAGGTGCTGCCCATGGAAAGCATCAATCTGCATTTTACCGGCGACCTGCACGCCATTACCGCTGCCAACAACCTGCTGGCTGCCATGGTGGATAACCACATCCAACAGGGCAACAAGCTGGGCATCGACCCCCGTCAGGTGACCTGGCGCCGCTGCCTTGACGTAAACGACCGCCAGCTGCGGCAGATTACCTCCGGTCTGGGCGGCAAGCCCAACGGCATGCCCCGCGAGGACGGCTTTGACATCACCGCCGCCAGCGAAGTGATGGCCGTGTTCTGCCTGGCCAAGGACATCAACGACCTGAAGCTGCGCCTCAGCCGCCTGCAGGTGGCCCGCACCTTCGACGGCCGCCCTGTGACCGCCGGTGACATCAATGCTCAGGGCGCCATGGCTGCTCTGCTGCGCGATGCCATCCAGCCCAATCTGGTGCAGACCATTGAAGGCACCCCCTGTCTGATGCACGGCGGCCCCTTCGCCAACATCGCCCACGGCTGCAACAGCGTTATCGCCACCACCACCGCCATGAAGCTGGCTGATTATGTGGTGACCGAGGCTGGCTTCGGTGCTGACCTTGGTGCTGAAAAGTTCCTGGACATCAAGTGCCGCATGAACGGCCTGTGGCCCGATGCGGTGGTGCTGGTTGCCACCATCCGCGCCCTGAAGCATCACGGCGGCGTGCAGAAGGCTGACCTGAATACCGAAAACGTGCCCGCACTGGAAAAGGGCATGACCAACCTGCTGGCCCACATCGACCACATCCGCAATGTGTGGAAGCGCCCGGTGATTGTGGCCATCAACCGCTTCATCACCGATACGCAGGCTGAAATGGATGCCCTGCGCAAGGCCTGCGAGGCTGCCGGTGCGCCCGTGGAGCTGTGCGACGGCTGGGCCAAGGGCGGCGAAGGCGTGAAGGAGCTGGCACAGCTGGTCTGCGATACCGTGGACAAGGCTGAAGAGGTGACCCCCTCCTACACCTACCCCGATGAAATGCCCCTGCAGGACAAGATCAAGGCCGTGGCCACCAGAATTTACGGTGCCGCCAACGTGACCTTCGGTGCCGGTGTGCTCAAGCAGCTGGCCAAGCTGGAGGAAGAGGGCTGGGGCACTGCACCCGTGTGCATCGCCAAGACCCAGTATTCCTTCTCCGACAACCCCAAGGCACTGGGTGCACCCTCCGGCTTCACCCTGAACATCCGCAGCGTTCGTCTGAGCGCAGGTGCAGGCTTTGTGGTTGCCTTTGCCGGTGACATCATCGCCATGCCCGGCCTGCCCAAGGTACCCGCCGCAGAAGCCATCGATGTGACCGACGACGGCCGCATTGTGGGTCTGTTCTGATTCGGAACGATATCCGGCAGCCGGCTGATGAAGCCGGCTGCCGTTTTTGCATGATTGAATACGGAAAGGAGGCATATCCCATGTGCGGACGGTATTTTTTGGCCGACAGGGAACGGCCGAAGGATATACAGGAAATCATCGATATCCTCAACCGCACCGGCCATCCTGTGAAGACCGGGGACATACTGCCCACGGATATGGCTCCTGTGATTGCCAACGGCCGGGACCTGATGCCCCGCCCCTTTCTGATGCGCTGGGGCTACGAGGTCAACGGCCGCCCGCTCATCAACGCCCGGGTGGAAACGGCGGCGGAAAAGCCCCTGTTTGCAGACGGCATGCGGCAGCGCCGCTGTCTGGTGCCGGTCTGTCACTACTACGAGTGGGAACGGCGGGGTCAGGAGCGCATCCGCTACGCCATCGCCCCGGAAGGGGAGGCGGACTTCCTGATGGCGGGGCTGTATCGGATAAACGGCGACCGGGCGGAGTATACCATCCTGACCCGGGAGGCCGCGCCGGAAATCGGCTTCATCCACGACCGGATGCCGGTGCTGATGCCCGCCGCCCTGAAGGATGCGTGGCTGAATCCCCGAAACAGTGCCGCGGAGGTGCTGGGGGAAATCCGCCCCATGGCCCTGCGCTTTGGTGCCATGTAATTTGATGCACAGGAAACAAATGTTGCCTGTGCGTTTTTCTGTTTTGAAATGCATCTGAATGGCCGCTGTCATAAGCGGCGCAATGGCTGGGAATGCCAAAAAATTCCTGCACGAAAAACAATCTATATACAGTGATTTTGTTGTATTATACATCAAATGGTGATACAATGAAGTCTTGATTTATTCAGGAATCAATGAAAGCATAAGGAGGCGACAGCATGGGCAAATACCTGGTGAAGCGGGCGATTATGATGGCCGTGACCCTGTTTATGATTGCACTGCTGACCTTTTCACTGATGCACATCGTCCCCGGCGGACCGTTTACATCAGACAAGCAGGTTTCACAGGCGGTTCTGGACGCCATGACGAAAAAGTACAATCTGGATGACCCGCTGTGGAAGCAGTTCTTCGATTATATCGGCGGCGTGCTGCGGTTCGATTTCGGCCCCAGCTACAAGTATCAGGGCAAAACAGTCAATGACTTTATCGTCAACGGCATGCCCTACACAGCCACGCTGGGCATGGTGACGCTGGTATTCGTCCTGCTGATTTCCATTCCCATGGGCATTGTGGCGGCGCTGAAAAACGGCCGCTGGCAGGATATGGTGCTGATGACCGTTGCCACCTTCGGCGTGACCATCCCCAGCTTCGTCATTGCCACGGGGCTGATGTACATCTTCTCCTACAAGCTGGGCTGGCTGCCCACCTATGGCGTGGACAGCTGGAAGGGCTACATCCTCCCCATGATTGCCATGGGAGGCTACTCCATCTCCTTCCTTGCGCGGCTGATGCGTTCCTCCCTGCTGGAGGTGATGGGGCAGGATTACATCCGCACGGCCCGGGCCAAGGGCATCAGCGAATTCCGCGTGGTGTGGAAGCACGCCCTGCGCAATGCCCTGATTCCCGTCATTACCGTGCTGGGCCCCACCATTGCAAACCTTTTGACCGGCAGCTTTGTCATCGAAAAGATTTTTGCCATCCCCGGCATCGGCGGCTACTTTGTCAACTCCGTCACCCAGCGTGACTACACCACCATCATGGGCATGACGATTTTCTACGCGGCGATCCTGATTGCGATGATTTTCATCGTCGATTTGTTCTACTGCCTGATCGACCCGCGCATCAAGTATGAGTAAAGGAGACACGTTTTGATGGATGCATCGAATAAATGGGAACGCGTCTCGATGGATGCAGCGGATGCCGAGCGCATCTACCGCAAATCCCGCACGTTCTTCGGGGATGTGTGGTATCGCTTCCGCCACAAGCCCACATCCCTGCTGGGCCTGATTCTGGTGGTGGTGCTGCTGCTGTTTTCCTGCGTGGGTCCCTTCTTCACCCCCTACAGCTATTCCGAGCAGAACACCAAGCTGGCCAACATTCCCCCGGTGATGACCGTATACCCCGGCCCCGAGGAAGGCGTATACTTCTACGTGACTCAGGCGCTGAAGGTCATCGAGGTGGATGAAAACGGCAACCTCATCCGTCAGCTGAAAAAGGACAAGGATGATGCCAAGGCCAAGCGCACCTCCTTCAAGTATGCTGACGGCGTGAAGGTATATCTGGATTATTCCGCACAGCCCAACGTGATGTGCGATGCCGACGGCAACCGCATCGAGCAGGGCATTACCAAATGGAACAACACCTATCTGCTGGGCACCGACCAGCTGGGCCGCGACATCCTGACCCGGCTGATGTACGGCACTCGCATCTCCCTGATGGTGGCCTTCATCGCCGCATTGGTCAACATGGTCATCGGCATTTTCTACGGCGGCATTGCCGGCTACATGGGCGGCCGTGTTGACTCGGTGATGATGCGCATTGTGGATATCATCGCCACCATCCCCCTGACCTTGTACGTGATTCTGATTAAGATGTGCCTCAGTGACGGCATGCTGTCCATCATCATCGCCCTGTCCAGCGTGTACTGGGTGGATATGGCCCGCGTGGTCCGCGGCGAAATGCTGTCGCTGAAAAATCAGGAATTTGTGCTGGCGGCCAGAACCATCGGCTCTTCCACCAGAACCATCCTGACCAAGCATCTGATTCCCAACGCACTGGGCCCCATTCTGGTTACCGTGACCATGCTGATTCCCAGCGCCATCTTCATGGAGGCGTTCATGTCCTTCATCGGCATCGGCATTTCCCCGCCCATGGCATCTCTGGGTACCATGTGCAACGATGCCACCGAGGCACTGCGCACCAATCCCTATCAGCTGTTCCTGCCGGCGCTGGTCATCTGCGTGATTATGTTCGCCTTCAACTTTGTGGGTGACGGTCTGCGTGACGCGCTGGATCCGAAGCTGAAGAAGTAAAGAAAGGAGAGGTCAAATGGATCAGAAAGAACATATCCTTGAGGTCAGGGACCTGCAAACCTCCTTTCTCACTTCCACGGGCGAGGTCAAGGCTGTCCGCGGCATCTCCTTTGACATCGGCAAGGGTGAATCTGTGGGCATCGTGGGCGAGAGCGGCAGCGGCAAGTCTGTCACCAGCCTGTCTGTGATGCAGCTTCTGGCCGGTACCGGCCGCATCACCGGCGGCAGCGTGAAGCTGAACGGTGAGGAGCTGATTGGCAAATCCAAAAAGGAAATGCGCGCCATCCGCGGCAAGCAGGTGGCCATGATTTTCCAGGATCCCATGACCAGCCTCAACCCCCTGCTGACGGTGGGTGATCAGGTGGGCGAAATGCTGTGGGCCCACGACAAGAACATCACCAAGGAAGACAAGAAAAAGCGGGTTATCGAGCTGTTTAATCTGGTTCGCATCCCCGAGCCGGAAAAGCGCTACAATTGCTATCCCCATGAATTCTCCGGCGGTATGCGCCAGCGGGTGATGATTGCCATGGCCCTGGCCTGCAAGCCCGATCTGCTCATCGCCGACGAGCCCACCACGGCGCTGGACGTATCCATTCAGGACCAGATTCTGAAGCTGATGCGCTCCATCCAGCAGGAAATGGGCATGAGCATTATGTTCATCACCCACGATCTGGGCGTGGTGGCCGAGCTGTGCAGCCGCGTGCTGGTAATGTACGGCGGTCTGGTGATGGAGGAGGCCAGCATCTTCGATGTGTTTGAAAACCCCTGCCATCCCTACACCATGGGCCTGATTGCATCCATCCCCGATATCAATCAGGATAAAAACAAGCTGCTGCAGCCCATCCCCGGCTCTCCGCCGGATATGGTCAATCCTCCCAAGGGCTGCCCCTTCGCACCCCGGTGCCCCTATGCCTGCCGCATCTGTCTGGAGGAGCTGCCTCCGGTGATGGAGGTGGCGGAGGGCCACAAGAGCCGCTGCTGGCTGCTGGACAAGGATGCCCCCGCAAAGGACAATCCCTTTAAGCAGCGGAAGGAGGCAACAACATGAGTGATACCCCTGTCCTTCAGGTCAAGGGCCTGACAAAGCACTTCCCGGCCCCCGGCAAAAAGACCGTCCACGCGGTGGACAATGTGTCCTTCTCCATTGAAAAGGGCAAAACGCTGGGGCTGGTGGGCGAGAGCGGCTGCGGCAAGAGCACCTGCGCCCGCACGGTCATCCGTGTGTATGACCCCACCGCCGGCCAGATTCTGCTGGATGGCGAGGACATCTCCGGTCTGAGCCAGAAGGAGCTGCTGCCCTACCGCAAAAAGATGCAGATGATTTTCCAGGACCCCTACGCCTCCCTTAACGCCCGCATGACCGTGCATGACATTGTGGCTGAGCCTCTTCGTGCCCACAAAGTGTGCAAAACCAAGCGGGAAGAGAGCGAAATGGTCAACGATATGCTGGCCAAGGTGGGCCTGAACCGGGAGCATGCCAACCGCTATGCTCATGAATTCTCCGGCGGTCAGCGCCAGCGCGTGGGCATTGCCCGGGCATTGATTCTCAAGCCCGAGCTGGTCATCTGTGACGAGCCCATTTCCGCACTGGATGTGTCCATTCAGGCACAGGTGGTGAACATGCTGCGCGGCTTTCAGCAGGAGCTGGGCCTGACGTATCTGTTCATCGCCCATGACCTGTCCATGGTGCGCTACGTCTCCGATGAGGTGGGCGTGATGTATCTGGGTACGCTGGTGGAAAAGTGCGAGGCAGACGAGATTTATCGCCATCCCCTGCATCCCTACACCAAGGGTCTGCTGTCCTCCATCCCGATTCCCAACCCGCGCCTGGCACAGGCCAAGGAAAAGAGCGGCCTGGAGGGTGACCTGCCCAGCCCCATCAATCCCCCCAGCGGCTGCCGTTTCCATACCCGCTGCCCCTACGCAACGGAAAAGTGCCGCACCGTTGAGCCGCCATTGGTGGATGCCGGCAACGGCCACATGGTTGCCTGCCACGCGGTCAACGGTTAAACCGGAAACCCCATTTGATGCATGTGTGCGGCTTCCTGCAGGCCGCTTCGCATAATTTTTTAAAGGAGGAATTCGTTATGAAGAAATTCCTTTCTCTCGTGCTGGCTGTCAGCATGCTGCTGACGCTTTGCTCCTTTGCTTCTGCCGACGCTGTACAGGAAATCACCTATTCCCTGTACTCCGAGCCCGACGGCATCGACCCCAGCATCACCAACAACAGCTTTGCTTCCGCTGTGCTGGCCAACTGCTTTGAGGGCCTGATGACCTACGACATCGAGACCGGTGCCCTCATCTGCGGCGAAGCTGCCGATTACACCGTGTCCGATGACGGCACCGTGTACACCTTCACCCTGCGTGAGGGTCTGAAGTGGTCCGACGGCACCACTCATGATGCCAACGACTATGTGTACACCGTCAAGCGCATCCTGACCCCCGAAACCGCTGCCAAGTATGTCAGCCTGGCCACCGATTACATTGCCGGTGCCGCTGAATACTATGCCGGCGAAACCACCGATTTTGACACCGTGGGCATCAAGGCTCCCGATGCCAACACCGTGGTCATCACCCTGAAGGCTCCCGCCCCCTATTTCCCCGCCATTCTGGCCATGTGGACCTTTGCCCCCGTGCAGCAGGCCACTGTTGAAGCCAACGGCGACCGCTGGACCGCTTCCGCTGATACCTATGTCAGCAACGGCCCGTTCCACATGGCTGAAATCAACATGGGCGAAAGCTTTGTGCTGGTGAAGAACGACAACTACTATGCCGCTGACAGCGTGAAGCTGGAAAAGGTGACCCTGCGCTTCATCACCGACAACGGCACCGCTCTGATGGCTTATGAAAGCGGCGAAATCGATGGCATGAACACCGTTCCCGCCTCCGACTATGCCCGTCTGAAGGCCAACGATCCCGGCTTCGTGGTATCTCCCTCCTACGGCACCACCTACTGGGAATTCAACTGCTCCAAGGCTCCCTTTGACAACGTGCTGGTCCGCAAGGCCTTCAACCTGGCCATCGACCGTACCGCTCTGATTGAAGACGTGCTGCAGACAGATGCCGAGCCCGCTTTCTCCTTCATCGCTCCCGGCTATGTGGTGGATGGCGAGGACTTTGTGGATGCCATCGGCGATTTCGACCTGAGCGACGAGGCTGATGTGGAAGCTGCTCAGGCTTGCCTGGCAGAGGCCGGCTATCCCAACGGCGAAGGCTTCCCCGAGGTTACCCTGTACTACTACTCCAGCGACACCGTGAAGCTGGTTGCCGAGGCTCTGGCAGAAATGCTGTCCTCCAACCTGAACATCAGCGTGAAGATTGATGTGGCTGACTGGGCCGTTTACTATGACGACATCGTCAACCTCAACTACGAGCTGGGCGCCATGGGCTGGAGCGGCGACTACCTGCACCCCATGACCTATCTGCCCCTGCTGAAGACCGGGGACCCCAACAACAACGTTGGCTATTCCAACCCCGAGTACGATGCTCTGGTTGAGCAGGCTGCCAGCATGACCGATGCCAAGGCCGCCATGGAAGTGATGCGCGAGGCTGATACCCTGGCCAGCAGCGATTATCCCTTCCTGAACCTGTACTACAAGAGCAACACCACCATGATGAACCCCAAGGTACAGAGCTTCCTGATTGACCCCACCGGCATCCTGTACCTGCGCACTGCTTTCGTGGCAGAATAATGCGTTAATCCCCGTCACCCGGCTGATTGATTCGGCCGGGTGATTTTTGCTGTGAAAAGAGAGAAAAGCCGTGAGACGCGAAGCTTGCATCTCACGGCTTTTGCAGTGTATCAAATTATTCCTTTTCCAGTTCTTCGGTCAGGGCGATGATTTCATCAATCATGCTGCCGATGGTATCAATGGTGTCCAGCAGGGGAGCGTCGGTGGTGATGTCTACCCCGGCCATGGCGGCAAGCTCCACGGGGGATTTGGTGCCGCCGGTGCGCAGGACCTGCTTCCATGCTTCCACGGCAGGAGCGCCTTCCTGCTCGATGCGCTTGCACACCTGTGTGCCGATGGTCAGGCCCGCGCTGTAGGTGTAGGAGTACAGGCCCATGTAATAGTGGGGCTGGCGCATCCATGTCAGCTCAGCACCATCACAGAGTACCACGCTGTCGCCCCAGAAGCGCTGCAGCACATCCTTCATGATGGCGGAAAGGGTATCCGCCTGTACGCTGCCGCCATTGTCGATGATGCGGTACACCTCCCGCTGATAGGCGGCCTCCAGCAGATGGGTGACGAAGTTGTGGTAGTAGGTGTTGCCAATCATGCAGCTGAGTACCCAGCGGCGGAACCGCTTGTCCGGGTTGGTCTTCAGCAGATGGTGCGCCATCAGCAGCTCGTTGATGGTGGAGGGTGCTTCCACGAAATAGGTGGAAACATCCGTGCCGAAGATGGACTGGCTGGCGTTGCAGGCCTTGAAATGACCGGCGTGACCCAGCTCGTGGGCAAGAGTCATCACATCGGACATGCGGTTGTTCCAGTTCAGCAGGATGTAGGAGTGATTGCCGTAGGGGCTGGCGCAGAAGCCGCCGGTGGACTTGCCCACATTCTTGGCGAAATCCACCCAGCGCTGACGGTAGGCATCATCCACCATGGCTGTGTATTCTTCGCCCATGATGCTGAGGCCATCGCGGATGTATGCCCGGGATTCCTCGATGGAAACCTTGGGGTCAAAGGCGGGATCGACGGGGAGCTTCAAATCGGCATAGGTCATCTCATCCAGCTTGTAGATTTTCTTCAGCAGCCCGGCATAGCGGCGCATGTGGGGCGCCAGCTTCTCCATGATGGTGTCAATCTGCCGGTCATACATCTCCCGCGTGACCTTTTGGGGGAACAGCAGGGCATCAAACACAGAGGAGTAGCCGCGAAGGTTTGCATCTATCTTCTCTTTGGTGCATTGGGCATTGTAGACGGCGGCGGTGGTGTTTTGATATTTGGCGATGGTTTCGCTGAAGCGGCGGAAGGCTTCCCGGCGGACGGGCGTGCGCTCGTCGTACTCGTAATCATCCTCAAACAGGCTGTAGCCCAGGGGATACTCCTTGCCGTCCACAGTGAAGGGGTCGAACTGGGTATCGGCATATTTGCAGGCGCAGTAGGCCTCGTAGGGCAGGTTGAGGATGCTGCCGTAGGCGGCCAGCACACGCTCTGCTTCGGGATCCAGCTGATACGCCTTGCGCCGGAGCATGTCCTCCAGCAGAGGAGTGCAGGGGCCCTGCTGATTCATGGCGGCGTGGATGACGGTCTCGTCCTGCTGCAGGATTTCGCTTTCTACAAAGCTCAGGCGGCTGCGCAGGCCGGTGATGGTGGTCTGCACCCGGGTGTTCTGCTCCTGCAGGGCAGAATCGGTAAAATCAACGCTGGCGGCCAAATCAGCATAATTGGCGGCCAACACCTCGGTTTCCGCGTACCGGCGATACAGGTCCAGACAGGCAAGGATGGCGTCGGCATCGGTCAGACGGCCCTTGTATTGCTCGATTTCGGCGGTCAGGGCGGTCAGCTTGTCCAGATCACGCTGGAGGGCGGCTTCATCGGCATAGATGGCGGTCAGGTCCCAGGTGTGGGCGGGATTGACCTCGCCGCGGGTAAGCACCTTGTTTTCCACGGCTTACCACTCCTCCTTCTGCACGCTGTCGATGCCTTCGGGGCGGAAGGAGGGCATGGGGAACATCTTGAACATGTTGCGGGCATGCTTCTGGTCGATGCTGGCCTTGGTGGCCTCATCCTCGCAGATGCCGGTGCGGATGTACTTGTCCAGCACGGCGTAGGTAAAGCCGAGATTGTCCTCGTCGGTTTTGCCGCACAGGCCGTCGATGGGGGGCTTTTCAATCAGGTTTTCAGGCAGACCCAGCACCCGGCCGATGGCCTTGACCTCCTGCACGGTCAGGTGGGAAAGGGGGGAGAAGTCGCCGGCGGCATCGCCGTAGCGGGTGGCATAGCCCACCCAGTCCTCGCTGAGGTTGCAGGTGTTGGCCACGCGGCCGTTGCAGCTTTGGCTGATGGCATACACGGTGGCCATGCGGATGCGGGGGGGCAGGTTCTGGGCCGTCTGGGCGGTTACAGCCAGCTCCTGGGGCAGGGCAGACAGGATGCCGTCCATGGCGGCCTTGATGTTGACGGTATAATTGCGGATACCCAGATGCTCCACCAGCTGGCGGGAGCAGTCGATATCGTGCTGCTCACCGTTGGGCATCAGTACGCCGATGACGCGGTCGCGGCCAAGAGCTTCCACGCACAGGGCGGCCACCACAGAGCTGTCCTTGCCGCCGGAAATGCCCAGCACTGCATTGCAGCCGGGGCCGTTTTCTTCAAAGAAATCACGAATCCATTGTACACATTGGGCGGTAACCTTGTTTGCATCAAACATTATCTTTCGCCTCCGGTAGAAAATATGTGTAAGAAATTCTGTTTTTGGATGGAAATTCCTGCATGTGCCGCAGAATTATTTCTATATTATGCATCGGCGACCTGATTAGTGCCCGAAAAGCCTTGAAAACAGCGGTTTTTGCATAAGTTTCAAAGAAAATTGAAAAAACTTCAAAAAAGGGGTTGACAATTGTGTCGACTTCGTGTATTATTACTCATGTCGCCTGACGAACCGACCATTGAGAAAACGACAGGCGGATTGCTGACCGGGGTGTAGCGCAGTCTGGTAGCGCACGTGCTTTGGGAGCATGGGGCCGGGGGTTCGAATCCCTTCACCCCGACCAGACCAACTACCCAATCCGTGGCCCCGTGGTCAAGAGGCCTAAGACACCGCCCTTTCACGGCGGCTACTCGGGTTCGAATCCCGACGGGGTCACCACTTCTTTTGTTTTTCCCACTGCGGTTTTGTGGGCCTTTAGCTCAGTGGTCAGAGCTGCCGGCTCATAACCGGTTGGTCCGGGGTTCAAGTCCCTGAAGGCCCACGCTTTTTGTGGCCCGGTAGCTCAGTTGGTTAGAGCGCCAGCCTGTCACGTTGGAGGTCGAGGGTTCGAGCCCCTTCCGGGTCGCCACTTT
>JAUNDF010000116.1 GCA_030526225.1 Clostridia bacterium | reverse complement strand
GTACATTGAAGAAAACGATAGCACTGCTGATTGCTGTTTTGCTGCTGATGATGTATGCGGCAGCTGCCTGTGCGGAGATATTTGTCAATCAGCCCCTGCCGGAAGACTGGAACACCCGGGAAACCATGCGGCTGACCTTCTTCGCCTCCGGCCGCACCGATGCCATGATGCTGGAAACGGCAGGCGAGGTGATGATGATTGACGGCGGCAGCGCACAGTATGCATCCAAGCTGATCAACTACATGAAAAGCCGCGGCATCACCCATTTTAAGTACCTGTTCAACACCCATCCGCACAACGATCATGTGCAGGGACTGTACAAAATGGTGGAAGCCGGCTTTACCGCGGATGAGTTCCTCAGCCCGTTCAAAATCAATCACAAGCATTCCTTCCAGCAGAAAACGGTGAAGGTGCTGAAAAAAGCCGGGATTCCGTATCGTCAGGTCTATCACGGCGATGTGATTCAGTTCGGCAAGGCACAGCTGCACCTGTACCGCTGGGATGAACTTCGCACCATGAACGGCATGTCCGGCATGCTGAACATATACTTCGGCGACCGCCGCGTGCTGCTTTGCTCCGATATCACCGGTGCCACGCAGGATTTCTTCATGGAAAATGTGGATGTGCAGGAGCTGCAGGCCGAAATCGTCAAGGCCCCGCATCACGGCATCAGCGGCTTTGATGACAAGTTCGTTGCCGCGGTGAATCCGCAGCTGATTATTGCCACCGTCCCTCAGAAAAAGGGCAAGCGGATTGAACTGCAGTCCAAGGGACTGGGCTTGCCGTGCATGTTCTCCGGCGATGGCCGCATCGAGATTGAAACCGACGGTACAGACTGGTATGTCACCCAGTTCATGGGTGAATTCTGACATTCTCCCCGCCGGGGTTGTATCATATCATTGATTGTGGTACAATTGAACATCATGTTGAAAGGAAAGAGGTTCAAGCATGCCTGAAATGCAAAAGCTGCTGCTGGAAGGCAAAAGCAAGCGCCTTTACTTGACAGATGATCCAGCGCAATTGATTCTGTACTTCAAGGATGATGCCATGGCGTATCATGGCTTGAAGCGCGGCCGAATCGTGGGCAAGGGAGAGGTCAACAACGCCATCTGCGAGCATCTGTTTACCATGCTGGCAAAGGAAGGCGTCGAAAATCATTACATCCGCCGACTGGATGACACCAGCAGTCTCATCCGCCACGTGCAGATGATTCCCGTGGTGGTCACGGTGCGAAATTTCGCCGCCGGCAGTCTGTGCAAGCGCCTGCGCTGCCCCGAGGGTACGCCCATGGTGCCCACGGTCATTGAATACAACCTGAAAACGGCTGATTTTGAGGATCCGCTGATTAACATCTCCCACATCATTGCCATGCACATTGCCACCCGGGAAGAGGTGGACCGCATGAACGAAACGGCCCTGCGGGTCAATGAGATTCTTTCCCGGTGCATGCGCGAAATCGGGATTGAGCTGATTGACTTCAAGCTGGAGTTCGGCCGAGACAAGGGAAAGGTGATTGTGGCGGATGAAATTTCTCCCGATACGGCCCGCTTCTGGGATGCCAACACCCGCGAGCCTATGGACATCGACCGCTTCCGAAACGATTTGGGCAACGTGGAGCAGGGCTATCGTGAAATCCTCCGCCGCCTGATGGGAACCGAAGAATAACCCAGTGCAATCACGAAAAAGAAGGGGTTTTTCCAAAAAATACCCAACTTTTCTTTCAAATAGCTGCTGCATCGCTTGCAACAGCTGTTTTTTTGTGTTATATTCTACTGTAGTGTGTTTGCAATAAGCCGAAACACACCGCAAAGGGCAATGGCCCTTGCAACACAGGAGGTTTGTTTGATGAGCTATACCTATGAGAAAGTATCCAGCAACAAGGCAAAGCTGTCCTTCGTTGTTGATGCCCAGAAGTTTGAAGAGGCAGTCCAGAAGGCTTACCTGAAGATGCGCGGCCGCATCAATGTGCCTGGCTTCCGCAAGGGCAAGGCTCCCCGCAAGATGATTGAGACCATGTACGGCGAAGGCGTTTTCTATGACGATGCTCTGGAAATCATCTTCCCCGAAGTTTATGAAGAGGCTATCGAGGCTGAAAAGCTGGATGTGGTGGATCGTCCCGATGTTGATGTGCAGGAAATCGGCGCCGGCCAGGACCTGAAGTTCACCGCTGAGGTGTATGTCCGTCCCGACGTGACCCTGGGCGATTACAAGGGTCTGACCGTTGAAGTATCCAAGGAAGAAGTGACCGAGGACGCCATCAATGCCCGCATTGAGCAGGACCGTCAGAAGGTTGCCCGCACCATGGATGTGGAAGACCGTCCCGTGCAGGAAGGCGATACCGTAAATCTGGACTATGCCGGCTCTGTTGACGGCGTGGCCTTCGAGGGCGGCACCGCTGCAGCACAGACCCTGACCATCGGTTCCCATCAGTTCATCCCCGGCTTCGAAGAGCAGATGGTCGGCATGGCCATCGGCGAAGAGAAGGACCTGAATGTGACCTTCCCCGAGCAGTACCATGCTGAAGATCTGGCCGGCAAGGCTGCTGTGTTCCACGTAAAGGTGAACAGCATTCAGGCTACCGAGCTGCCCGAGCTGGATGACGATTTTGCCGCTGATGTCAGCGACTTCACCAACTTCGCCGATTATCGCGAATCCATCGTGAAGGAACTGACCGACCGCGCTGCCAAGAACAACGAGGTGATGGTGGAGAACGCTCTGGTGGAAAAGGCTGTTGCCAATGCTCAGGTGGATATCCCCAACGCCATGATTGAGCGCGAGCTGGATTACATCATGCGTGAAACCGAAATGCGTATGGCCTATCAGGGCATCCGCATGGAAGACTTCATGAAGTACACCGGCCAGACCATGGAGCAGGTTCGTGCCATGTATCGCCCCGAGGCTGAGACCCGCACCAAGACCCAGCTGGTTCTGGATGCTATCCGCAAGGCCGAAGGCACCGAGCCCACCGACGAGGAAGTGGCTGTTCAGGTGAAGGAGCAGGCTGAGCGCATGGGTCAGGCTGTGGAAGAC
>JAUNDF010000037.1 GCA_030526225.1 Clostridia bacterium | reverse complement strand
AGGGTCTTGCCCTCGGACAGGGCGGTGAGCAGGCCGCCGTTGAAGGCATCGCCGGCACCGGTGGTGTCGATGGCGTTGACCTTGTAGGCGGGCACGATTTCGCTGTGGCCGTCATAGTTGACATACACGCCGCGGCCGCCAAGGGTGATGACCACGTTCTGCACGCCCTTGTCCATAAAGACCTTTGCTGCCTGATCGGCGCTCTCCAGGTCGGATACGCGGATGCCGGTCAGCTCCTCGGCCTCCACCTCATTGGGGGTGACCAGGTAGCAGCCATTCAGGAATTCGTCGGTCACGGGGGAGTAGGGAGCGGTGTTGACAATCACCTTCACACCGGCAGCCTTGGCCATGGCAGCCACCTTTTCGTTGGCATCCTGATTGACCTCCAGCTGCAGCAGCAGATAGGCGGATTCCTTGATGCGGTCGGCCACGGAGGCGATATCCTCATCGCTGATGGTGGCACAGGCGCCGGGGACGATGATAATCTCGTTCTGGCTGGTGTTCTCATCCACGCTGATGAGGGCCACGCCGGTGGGATCGGTATCGGAGAAGAACAGGTTGTCCTTCTTCAGGCCCACGCTGTCCATGGCATCGGTTGCCACATTGGCCAGAGAGTCGCGGCCCAGCTTGGTGATCATGGTCACATCGCCGCCGGACTTGTGTGCGGCAATGCCCTGATTGAAGCCCTTGCCGCCGGCACCCTGCTTGAAGAAGCTGCCCAGCACGGTTTCACCGGGAACGGGAAGACGGGGCGCACGGGCCATCAGGTCTACTACAAAACTACCGAATACAGTTACTTTCTGTGCCATGGGAATCGTCCCTCTCTTCCTTCAATCAATATTCGCCGGTCTGACCCTCGCAGCTGCGGTCCTTCAGAATCTTGATGATGCGGCTGGTGCCCAGTCGGGTGGCACCCAGCTCGATGAACTTCTCGGCATCGGCCAGAGAAGAGATGCCGCCGGCGGCCTTCATCTGAACATTGGGGCCGACGTTCTTGGCGAACAGCTCGATATCGGCGAAGGTGGCACCGGCGGTGGAGAAGCCGGTGGAGGTCTTGATGAAATCGGCGCCGGACTCGGTGACCAGCTTGCACATGGTGACCTTTTCTTCGTCCGTCAGCAGGCAGGTCTCGATGATGACCTTCAGGATTTTGTCGCCGCAGGCCTTTTTGAGGGTCTTGATTTCGTTGAGCACATAATCGTTGTTGCCGGCCTTCAGCTCGCCGATGTTGATGACCATGTCGATTTCATCCGCGCCGTTGGCGATGGAATCCTTCGTCTCGAATTCCTTGCAGGCGGTGGTGTTGCTGCCGTTGGGGAAGCCGATGACGGTGCAGATGGCCATCTTGCCGTCTACATAATCGTGGGCCTGCTTCACATAGCAGGGCGGGATGCACACGCTGGCGGTGCCGTAGGCGATGGCATCATCACACAGGGCCTTGATATCTGCCCATGTGGTGGTTTGCTTCAGCACAGTGTGGTCGACCATGGAACAAATCTTTTTCGTATCCATTTTTACATTCCTCCGTTTCGTATGTTTAACATTTTTTCATTCATTGTTGCGGGCAGACAGACAATCTCAAAAAGAGAAGTTGTTGTCTGAATTTATGTCAATTTTATCCAAATCTTAAATTTTTTCTCTGTTTTATGGCTTGAGTATAGCGCGGATTTGTGGAAATTGTCAATATGTAAATGGTAAACTTGCATGAAATGTTGCATAATGTTGCATATTGAAAATTGATTTGTTTTCTTCCAAAAAGCACAAATGACAGGCGTTCTCCGATTGTGCACCGCGGCAATGGGTCATTCACATTTTGTTTACAACTTGTTTATCCGTTTCTAAGACTGTCTTAAGGTAGCCGCGGTATGATGCATCCGTAAGCTGAAGATACCGAAAGGAGCGGACAACATGGACGCATCAACCAATAAGGCCGGAAAGAAAGCGAAACGCAAGTCCCGGCACATCATCAGAAAGCTGTTTATATTCCTATTGATTATGGCGCTGCTGGCCGGGGGCGGCTGGATTGCATACCAGTCCCTGAAGGCAGAGTACACGGTGACCTACCAGCCCTACACGGCAAGTATCGGCACCATCTCCAACGCGCTGTCCTTTAACGGCACATTGCAGGCACGGCATGCGGAAAGCTACTATGCAGACAGTGAAGGCACCGTGCGCACGGTGTATGCCAAAGCAGGGGATAAGGTGGAGGAGGGCGACAAGCTGCTCCGCCTGTCCAACGGGCAAACCGTCACCGCCGGCTTTGACGGCACGGTGAACGTGCTGGAGCTGGCTGTGGGCGACAGCGTGGCCGCAGGGGACGAGCTGTGCCACCTGGTGGACTTCACCCACATGAAGACCAGCATCCGCGTGGATGAGTACGACATCAATTCCGTCCACGTGGGGGATGCCATCCGGGTAACCACCACCGCCAACGACAAGACCTTCGATTCCACCATCCGCGCCATCAACCACACCTCTTCCTCCACCGGCTCTGTGGCCTACTACACCGCCACCGCCTATGTGGATGTGGAGGGCGAGGTGTACCCCGGCATGCAGGTCACCGTAACGCTGCCCCAGGAGGAAGCGGCGAATGTGGTCATCCTGAAGATGAACGCCATCAGCTTTGATGAAGACAATCAGGCGTTTGTGTATGTAAAGGATGAAAACGACGAGGTGCAGAAGAAGTACATCACCACCGGCGTAAGCAACGGAAGCTACACCGAAATCAAGGAAGGCCTGCAGGACGGCGATGTGGTGTATGCCGAGGTGAAGAAGGAAACCACCAACGGCGTGACCAGCCTGCTGGGCGGTCTGTTCGGACAGAACCAGTTTATGGGCGGCGCCGGCACCATGCCCGGCGGACAGGGCGGCCCCGGCGGCGGCTTCTCCTTTGACCCGTCCAACATGCCTGACTTCGGCTCCGGCGGCGGCTTCCCCGGCGGCAATGGCGGCAACAGCGGCGGCAAGGGGAACGGCAACCGCAGCAACGGCAGCGGGGGTGGGAGGCAATGACGGATACCTTCTTTGAAATGAAGGACATCAACAAGTATTATCAGATGGGCGAGGAACAGGCCCACATCCTCAAGGACATCGATTTGTCCATCGAGCAGGGTGAGTTCCTGTCCATCCTCGGCCCCTCCGGCAGCGGCAAATCCACGCTGATGAACATCATCGGCTGTCTGGATGTGCCCACCTCCGGCGAGTATGTGCTGCGGGGCACCGAGGTGGATACCCTGTCGGAAAAGGAGCTGGCGCAGATTCGCTCCCGGGAAATCGGGTTCATCTTCCAGAGCCATCAGCTGCTGCCGAGATTGACTGCGCTGAAGAACGTGGAGCTGCCCCTGATTTATGCCGGCGTATCCCCCAGAGAGCGACGGCGCAGGGCGAAGGAAATGCTCATCCGGGTGGGGCTTGAGGACAGAATGAACCATTACCCCAACCAGCTGTCCGGCGGCCAGTGTCAGCGCGTGGCCATCGCAAGAGCCATGGTGGGCAGCCCTTCCATTCTGCTGGCAGACGAGCCCACCGGCGCATTGGATCAGAAGACCGGCAGGCAGGTGATGGAGCTGTTCCACGAGCTGCATCAGGAGGGCCGCACCATCATCATGATTACCCACGATATGCACATCGCCCAAAATGCCCGGCGGGTGGTGCACATCATTGACGGCGAACTGACGGAAGGAGGCGGCACCGCAGATGCTTAAATCCATCAAGGGCACCATCACCATGCTGTGCGAATGCTTCACCATGTCGGTGCGCAACATCCTGTCCAACAAGGTGCGCAGTCTCCTGACCATCCTGGGCATCTTCATCGGCGTTACGGCAGTCATCGCGCTGATTACCACCGTGGGCGGCTTCAGCAGCTCGCTCACCTCCAGCTTTTCCGGCATGGGTGCCGGTACGCTGACCTTCTCCATCACCGGCAGCGATTTGAAAAGCGGCCTTGATGCCAACGATCTGGCCGAGCTGACCGCCCTGCCCGAGGTGGACGGCGTAACGCCTGCCGTATCCCTGCGCACCCGTGTTTCCCGGGACGGCAAGTACGAGACGGGCATCAACGTGGCGGGCAAGAACGCCTACTACTTCTCCGTCAATCCCG
This sequence comes from Clostridia bacterium, assembly GCA_030526225.1. GTDB lineage: Bacteria > Bacillota > Clostridia > Christensenellales > Aristaeellaceae > JAUNDF01. The sequence continues at coordinate 16,479 of JAUNDF010000037.1, read as the reverse complement.
ATACGGTCAAGCGCGGCCGTGCGCTGAACAGAATCGATGATGAGAACCGCACCTTCGTGTGCCTCATCAACCCCGAGCTGGTGGAGGAGCTGTTCTACGGCGTGAACCCCATCGACAAAACCATGTACATCGACGGCGTATCCTTCACCGTGGTGGGCATCCTCAACGATGATGCCTCCGAGAGCGTCAACGATATGTTCAACGGCAGCCCCGACATCCTGATTCCCTATACCACTGCCATGAAGCTGAACAATGTCAGCGAGGTGACCTCCGGCACTATTTATCTGGCGGAGGGTGTTTCCTCCGAGGCGGCTACCTCCGTGCTGGAAAGCACGCTGGATGCCATGTTCAGCTACGAGGATGACACCTACACCGTCACCTCCATGTCCTCCATTGAGGATACCATGGAGAGCATGCTGGGCATGGTTTCCACCCTGCTGTCGGGCATTGCTTCCATCGCCCTGATTGTCGGCGGCATCGGCATCATGAACATGATGCTCACCACCGTAACCGAGCGCACGGCGGAAATCGGCCTGAAGAAGGCCATCGGCGCGCTGCCGTGGCACATCCAGATTCAGTTCCTGACAGAGAGCTTCCTGCTGTCTGTCATCGGCGGCCTTCTGGGTGTGGTGTTCGGGCTGATGCTCAGCATGATAATGTGCAGCATGATGGGCGCGGCCTTTGCCATCAACTACGGCGCCATCGCTTTGGGCGTTGGCTTCTCTGCGGCGGTGGGGCTGATTTTCGGCTGGGCCCCTGCCCGCAAGGCCAGCAGGCTGAACCCCATTGACGCACTGCGGTCTGTATAAATCGAATGTGAGGTGCAATACCATGAAAAACAGATTCATCAGGAAATTCCTTCCCTTGATGACCGCCGGCCTGCTGCTGGCTTCCTCTGCGGCCAGCGCCGCCTCCTCTGTGGAGCTGGACGGCAAGGTGGTCAACACCAGCCCTGTGCCGGTAACGGTATCCTACACGGGCACGGTGGATACCCTGCCTGTGTTTGCCGGGGAAAATGTGACCAAGGGCCAGACCATCGCCACGCTGAAGACCACCAAGGTCTACGCCACCGTCTCCGGCACGGTGCGCCTGTTCGGCAAGGCCGGTGACAGCGCGGAAACCGTGGCCGGTCACTACGGCGCGGTGGCATACATTGAGCCGGATGTGAAGTACTACCTGTCCTCTTCCACCGGCATGGCCTATGATGCCGAGGAAAACAGCATCGTCCATCCCGGCGAAATGGTGTACCTTCGCGGTGCCAAGCATCTGGACCACAAGGGCACCGGCATGGTTACCGGCGTGGATGGCACCGGCTTCACCGTGGATGTGCTGACAGGCAATTTTGAAACGGACGAATATGTGTATTCCTTCCGCAAGGAAAACTACGCCGGTGACTCCCGCATCGGCCGGGGCAGGGTGAAGCGCACGGAGTTCACTGCCCTGTCCGGCAGCGGCATCATCGTCAGGGCCAATGTGGAAAACGGCAGCCATGTCAACGCCGGTGATGTGCTGTTTGAAACCGTGGAGGGAGATTTCTCCGGCTATGCCGCCTCCCTGACGGAGGTCAAGGCCCCTGCGGACGGCATCGTCAGCGAAGTGAGCGTCAGCATGGGCAGCAGCGTAACCGCCGGTGATGCGGTGGCAACCCTGTACCCGAAGGATGCCATGCGGGTGGAGGCCTCCGTCAGCGAGGAAAACCTGCGCGATTTCCCTGCCGGCACGGCGGTGCAGGTGACCTTCCCCTATGTGGGGGACGGCAGTCAGGCTGTCTCCGGCGTGGTGGAGCGCGTATCCCAGGTGGGCGCGGATGACGAATCCGACAACAGCGACGAGTCCTTTTTCACCGTGCTGATCCGGCTGGACAGCACCGACAACATCAGCTATGGCATGACGGCCACCGTCACGAAAAAATAACAGCCATTGAGAGAAGTACGCTCTTTCTCAAGCCTCGCGGGCAGCTCCGTGGGGCTGATTTTCAGTTTTAACAAACTGTTCACACCCGTTAGGGGCCGCATCTGCTATGATGGAAAAAGAGGTGATGAGTATGCTGCTGTTGCTGGCAGAGGACGAGGCTGCCATGGCGGAAGCCGTGACGGCGTATCTGCAATACAATCAGTTTCAGGTGGACTGGGTGGATAACGGCATCGATGCGCTGCATCAGGCGCAGACCGGCGCCTATGATGCGCTGATTCTGGACATCATGATGCCCGGGCTGGACGGTATTTCCGTATTGAAGAAGCTCCGGGCAGAGGACAATCCCGTGCCGATTCTTTTGCTCACGGCCAAGGGGGAAATCCGGGACAAGGTGGAGGGCTTTGAGGCCGGTGCGGATGATTATCTGCCCAAGCCCTTTGCCCTGGAGGAGCTGGTGGTGCGCGTGAAGGCGCTGCTGCGGCGGGGCAAGGTGCTCCATGCGGCCAAGCTGCAGGTGGAAAACCTGATGCTGGACAAGGAGGCCTGTACGCTGCAGGTGGGGCAGGAAACATGCCCCCTCAGCCGCCGGGAATATCAGCTGATGGAGTACCTGATGCGCAGCCCCGGGCTGTACTTTTCTGCCGATACACTGCTGGACCGGGTATGGGGCATGGATGTGGAGGCAGAGCAGGGGACGGTGTGGGTGCACATTTCCTACCTGCGGAAAAAGCTGGAGAAGCTGGGCGCAAGGGTTGAAATCCGCTCCAAGCGGGGCATCGGCTATGCGCTGGAGAAAAAGCCATGAAGCGATACTATGCAAACAGAATCATCCTCGGCGCCATGTGTGCCTTCCTGATTGTGATGGTGGTGGCTGTTGCGGGCATTGGCCTTTTCAGCTATCAGCAGATGGAGAGCGAAACGGATGCCTTCCTGCAGGGCAGGCTGGAGGAAAATAACGGCAGGGACGGCAAGGATGGCAAGGAGCGCGGCCCCAAGCTGCCGGCCATGTTCGGCTATGATCCGGGGCAGCGGCGGTTTCCGTCGGCCTTTTGGGATATCCGCCTGACCGCGGATGGACAAATCACGCAAATCCACCAGCTGGGCATCACCGACGAAGGGGAGGACACCGTGCGGGAAATGGCCCTCCAAATGGCATCATCCCCATAGAATGCCGGAAAAACCGGCGCGTACAAATACCTGAAAAAGCGGCTGGAGGACGGCTCATTGCGGCTGATTATGCTGGATATCTCCATCCAGCTGCAGTCCCTGTACAACACCATGCGAAGCGCACTGGCTGTGTGCGGCATGCTGCTGGTGCTGCTGTTCATCATCCTGATTCCCGTAGCCGGCAGGATATCGGCCGCCTTTGTGCGCCACAGCGAGCAGCAGAAGCGCTTCATCACCGATGCGGGGCATGAGCTGAAAACGCCCGTGGCCATCATCCGGGCCAATCTGGAGGTGATGGAGCTGACCCAGGGCAAGAGCAACTGGAGCGGAAACATCCTCGGGCAGGTGAAGCGGCTGGAGACGCTCATCCCGCAGCTGGTGATGCTCTCCCGCCTTGAGGAGGAGAACACCGCCCGCTCCCTGCAGCCGGTGGCGCTGTCCGAGCTGGCACAGGAGGAATGGCAAAGCTATCTGCCGCCCATGGATACAAAAGCCATCGCCCATCAGGCGGATATCCCCGACGGCCTTGCCGTTACGGGGGATGGCAACAGCCTGCGGCAGATGCTCCGTCTGCTGATGGACAACGCCGTGCAGTACACCCCCGACGGTGGGAGCATCACCCTGACCATCACCCACGAAGGGAAGCACGTGCAGCTGTGCCTTGTCAACACGGTGGATGCTTTCCCCACCCAGCAGCCCCAGCAGCTGACGGAACGCTTCGCCCGCGGCACCACCGCCCGCACCCAGCGCACCGGCGGCAGCGGCATCGGCCTCGCCGCCGTCAAGCGCATCGCCGAAATCAACCGCGCCCGGCTGAAGATTGAGTACAGAGAGCCGGATTTGTTTGCGGTGGTGGTGGAAATGAGGGTGGGGAAGGGGTAACACAACAGAGAGAGACCCTCCAAGGCTCCCTCTCCGAGGGAGCTGTCGCGAAGCGACTGAGGGAGTCATGCCAAGGAACACCATCCGAGAAATATCATTTCCCTAAAACCGTGAAGAACCAAAACAATCCCCCATCTCTTTCTGCCAACCAGCAGTCAGGATGGGGGATTAATGTTTCACCAATATTTATGCGGTTTGCTTTTGGGCTTCCTTCTTCCCAAGCCCCAGCTTTGCCTTCACCTTGGCAATCCGGGCTTTGCGCTTTTTGCGGATTTCAAGGCGTTCGCCAAGGTCGCGGGCACCGACACCGTAGACAAGGTAGAGAATCAGGCCGGAGACCAGCATGATGAACACCGTGGAGGCACAGCGGCGGCCGGATGCGTTGACGTTGTAGCCGTCGCGGCCTTCCTCGGCGCACATGTTCTGGATGACCATGGCATAGCTCTTGCCGTAGCTGGAGTGGAAGGTGGCGGACATGTCGTACTCGGTGAACAAGGCGTTGAAGTTGAGGGCGAAGACCGCCAGCACGCTGGGCAGCACAATGGGCAGCTTGACCCTGAGGAAGGTGACCAGATTGGATGCGCCAAGGTTCCGGGCGGCATCCTCCAGCTCTTCATCGATGGCGTAGAAGGCGGCCTTGATCATGCGCAGGGAGAAGGGCAGCTTGACCACCACATAGGCCATCACAATCAGGAAGCGCACATTCTCGCGCATGTACAGGTTCTGACCGAAGACATACCATACATCGCTGTTGAAGAAAATGCGGTAGCTGTAGCAGATGAGGATGGTGGGCAGCAGCCAGGGGAACAGCATGCAGTATTCAGCCGCAACCGCCCGCTTTTTGCCCTTGTTTTTGAAGATGTAGTTGACCACAATCACCACAATCACGCAGGCGATGGCCGCGGCAATGGCGCTCAGAATGAAGCTGAGCCGGATGCCGCCGATGGTATCCGCGTTGGCGAATACGCCGGAGATGGCGTTCTCGCGCAGCTTCAGCTTGCCGCGGGAGGTCATGAACTGGTAGTCCTCGCTGCCGAAGAAGTTTACCAGCGTCCAGCCGTTGGGGTCGAGCATCTTGGAGCGGATGGCGCCGTAATTCTGGAAGGCGAAGAGCACAATCATCACCACAGGGGTCATGTACACGACAAACAGCACATAGGCGTAGATGTGTGCCAGTACGTTCCACACGGGACTGTTGATTTTCTGCTTGACCAGCTTGGCCTTTGTCTTGGAGACGGACAGGTAGTGACCCTTGCGCTCGTAGTTGCTCAGCACCGTCAGCAGCAGGATGGTGAACATGGCCAGAATGATGGACAGCAGTGCGGCGCGGGCCTGGGGGAAGGCTTCATCCGCCACGGAGGAGCCGGCCAGACGCACGATTTCCGGGTTGATGGAGTCATAGCCCAGCAGCGTGGGGGCAGACATGGCGCACAGACCCGTGATGAAGGTCATCACCGTCAGGGAGAAGAGGGTGGGCAGCAGGGTGGGCATAACCACCTTCATCAGCACCTTGAAGGGCTTTGCGCCCATGTTGCGGGCGGCCTCCACGGTGTTGTAGTCAATGCCGCGGATGGCGTTGCGCAGGAACAGCATGTGGTTGCTGGTGCAGGCAAAGGTCATGGTGAACAGCACCGCGCCGAAGCCGGAGAACCAGTACTTGTCCATGCCGGGGAACATGCCGCTGAGCCACGTGGTCAGGATGCCGTTGCTGTCGTAGAGGAACTGATAGCCGGTGACCAGCGCCACGCCGGAATAAATCAGCGTGGTCATGTAGCCCAGCCGCAGTATCTTCGCGCCCTTGATGTCAAAGTATTCGGTGAGCAGCACGATGGAGATGCCCACCACATTGACCGTGACCACAAGGCACAGGGCCAGCTTCAGGGAATTCCACACGAAGGAGGGCATGTTGCCCGCAAAGAAGAAGCGGATAACGGCCAGCGGGTCGATGTTGCCGGCGGCATCCTTCACGGTGAATACCTGCGTGAGGGTGTTCAGGCAGGGGAGCACCATGAAGCCCAGAAACAGGTACACAAACAGGGCGATGCCGAAGACCTTCCAGATGTAGCCAAGACCCAGGCCGCCCTTTTTGGCGGTTCTCTGCATATCATTCACCTGCCTTCACATCGTAGGACATGATGTCGCCGGGGTGGATGCCCACGCTCACCTTTTCGCCGGGCTCGTAGATGTTGATGCCGTCATTTTTCTCAATGGCCTTGATCAGCTGATTGCCCACGCGGATGTAGTACTTGATGTACAGGCCGTAGTATTCCTGGCTTTCCACGATGCCGTCCAGATACAGGGCGCCGTCATCGGCCTTGTGGTTCACGCGGACGCGCTCCAGGCGGATGAAGTGGTGCTGGTCGGGGTTCAGCTTCAGGCCGGAGACGATGGTGTCATCCAGCCGGTTGATGTCGCCGATGAAGTTGCACACAAACTCCGTTTTGGAGTGGTTGTAGATTTCGTTGGGCGTGCCGATTTGCTCGATGGAGCCCTTGTTGAACACGGCAATGCGGTCGGAGAGGGTCAGCGCCTCCTCCTGATCGTGGGTAACGTAAATGGTGGTGATGCCGAACTCACGCTGCATCTTCTTCAGCTCGTTGCGCAGACCCACGCGCAGCTTGGCATCAAGGTTGGAGAGGGGCTCATCCATGCAGATGATGGCGGGGCCGGTGACCAGCGCACGGGCGATGGCCACGCGCTGCTGCTGACCGCCGGACAGCTGGGACACGGCCTTCTCCAGCTGTTCATCGGACAAATCCACCTTTTTGGCGATGGCCCGGACCTTCTCGTCGATTTCCTTCTTCTTCAGCTTCTTGATTTTCAGGCCGAAGGCGATGTTGTCGTACACGGTCATGGTGGGGAAGAGGGCGTAGCTCTGGAACACAATGCCGATGTTGCGGTCCTCGATGGCCACATGGGTGATGTCACGGCCATCCACATTCACCGTACCGGAAACGGGTTCAATAAAGCCGGTGATGGTGCGCAGGGTGGTGGTTTTGCCGCAGCCGGAGGGGCCGAGGAAGGTGAAAAACTCTCCGTCCTTCACATCCACATTGATGCGGTGCAGGGCCTCAAACTGGTCAAACTTGACAACGATATCCTTCAATTCAATCATGGCAGGATAGCCTCCTTCAATCATTCATGACAACCAGAGGACAACAGCCCTCGCAGCCTTCGGCTGTTCTTGTGCCTTCGGCAACCTTTTTTGCCCGGCTGCTGTCCTCCGGCGATCAATAAGAAACGGCGGGCCTGACGCGTGCATCAGACCCGCCGTTGGGTTTACATTATTCGGCCTTCTGGGTCAGGACGGACCAGTCCAGGTTGTCCCAATCGGGTTCTGCGGGGGCGGTGTTGTTGTCGGCCCAGTAGAAGCCCAGGTTGGTCATGATGTTGGTCCACTCGGTGGCATGGGCGCCAACGTATTCGGCGTAGGTCATGTCGGTGCCTTCCACCTTGGTCAGGGAGCAGTTGTTGAGGGTGTAGATGGCGGGCGTCTGGCTGTAAACCATTTCCTCAGCAGCCTTGTTGCAGGGGAAGGAGTCGAACTCGTCGCTCCATGCAGCCTGCACATCGGCAGAGCCGAACCACTCGGCAAATGCCTTTACGATTTCGGTTTCTTCGGGGGTGCGGCCTTCGCGGTCCAGCACGCCAACATACTCGGCGATGTAGTAGGTGCCGTCTTCAATGTCAACCAGCTGCCAGTTTTCGGGAGCTTCCACGCCCATCAGGGGATGGTCGGAGCCGGAGGCAGCATCGTCAATCTTGCCGTACAGGGAAGAGGAGTAGAAGGTGGAAACCTGAACATCACCGCGGTTCAGGGGATCGAAGCCGTAGGAGTCACCGGTGAAGATGCCGTTGGCGCAGTACTTCCACAGGGTCTTCCAGCCGTCGATGGAGATGCCGCCGGCGGGGGAGGCAGGATCGGTGAAGGCGTAGAGCATGGCGTTGTTGATGTTGGTGTTGGTGGTGCCGCCAACCTTGCCCTGACGATACCAGGTGTAGCCGCAATCAACGATGTCGCCCCAGTGCTTGAACTTCAGCTCCTGACCGTTGGTGCCCAGTTCGTCGCAGCGGTAGAGCATCAGCACGTTCTGGATGAGCAGGCCGTATGCCTTGCCGGGGTATGCGTACTGGCCGACCTGTTCTGCCCAGGTGGGGGTCCAGTCCATGATGGCCAGATTCTCGTACTGGCCGTTAATCAGCTGGGACCAGCGGATTTCGTTCAGACCGAACAGAATGTCGCCGTCCTTGTTTTCGTTGGCAGCCTGAATGGCGGCGGTGTCACCGGAGATGACGGAGTTGTCATCAATGGAGATGGTGAAGCCTGCCTTGGCGGCGGCATCCACCAGCCAGTTGACGCGCTCGGTGGAGTTGGAGTTGGAATAAATGCGGATGGTGTAATCAGCCGTGTCAGCAGATGCAAAAGACACAGCGGAAAGAACCATCACCATTGCCATCACCATGGCCAGGAGCTTTTTCATAAGGGTATCCTCCCTACAAGTATTGAATTTTCCGCACAGGTGCGAAATTTGGTAAACACATTATACTACCATTTGGACAAAAAGGGAAGAGGAATTTGCAGGAATGTAAAAAATGTGTAAAATGGGGAGCCCTCTCAGTCTTCGCTTCGCTCAGCCAGCTCTCCCAAGGGGAGAGCCTTTGGCCTCCCTCCTTGAGGGAGGTGGCACGGCATAGCCGTGACGGAAGGAGTGGCTCCCCCGCTGGGGGAGCTGTCGCGAAGCGACTGAGAGGGCGTGTGCAGGAATCAAAGCTGTCAGGTCTGCTGTTTCCGGAGACCAAAAAAGGAAGCTGCCCGAAAGCAGCTTCCTTGCGTTTCAATTGAATTAGTACATACCGCCCATGCCGGCGCCGCCTGCGGGAGCAGCGGGTTCGGGTTCGGGGATGTCGGCCACCAGGGACTCGGTGGTCAGCACCATGGCGGCCACGGAGGCAGCGTTCTGCAGAGCGGAACGGGTTACCTTGGTGGGGTCGATGATGCCGCACTCAATCATGTCCACATACTCACCCTGCAGGGCATCATAGCCGAAGCCGGGCTTGTTGGCGGTCTTGATGTTCTCCACAATCACGGAGCCGTCGATGCCTGCGTTGGCGGCAATCTGACGGATGGGCTCTTCCAGAGCGCGCAGCACAATCTGTACGCCGGTCTTGGCGTCGCCGGTGTGCTTGTCCAGCTCAGCGCGGACAGCGGGCAGCACGTTCAGCAGAGCGATACCGCCGCCGGGCACGATGCCCTCTTCGGTGGCAGCGCGGGTGGCAGCCAGAGCGTCTTCGATGCGCAGCTTGCGCTCCTTCATCTCAACCTCGGTGGCAGCACCGACCTGAATCACAGCCACGCCGCCGGCCAGCTTGGCCAGGCGCTCCTGCAGCTTTTCACGGTCATAATCGCTGGTGGTTTCGGCAATCTGGGCACGAATCTGGGCCACGCGGGCTTCGATATCAGCCTTTTCACCGGCACCGGCAACGATGGTGGTGTTTTCCTTGTTCACCTTTACCTGACGGGCCTTGCCCAGCAGGTCGATGGTGGCTTCCTTCAGCTCCATGCCGGTCTCGGCGGAGATAACGGTGCCGCCGGTCAGGATGGCGATATCCTGCAGCATTTCCTTGCGGCGGTCGCCGAAGCCGGGGGCCTTAACGGCAACGCAGGTGAAGGTGCCACGCAGCTTGTTGACAACCAGGGTGGACAGGGCTTCGCCTTCCACATCCTCGGCGATGATCAGCAGCTTCTTGCCGGTCTGCACAACCTGCTCCAGCACGGGCAGGATTTCCTGAATGTTGGAAATCTTCTTGTCGGTGATGAGGATGAGCGGATCATCCAGCACAGCTTCCATCTTCTCGGTATCGGTGACCATGTAGGCGGAAGCATAGCCGCGGTCGAACATCATGCCCTCGGTGGTGGTCATGCCGGTGGACATGGTCTTGCTCTCTTCCACGGTGATAACGCCGTCAGCGCCAACGGTTTCCATGGCGTCGGAAATCAGCTTGCCGATGTTTTCATCAGCGGCGGAGTTGGCGGCAACCTGTGCGATGGCCTGCTTGCCGTTGATGGGCTGGGACAGCTCGCGCAGACCCTCCACAGCGGCGGCGGTGGCATCCATGATGCCCTTCTTCAGCACCATGGGGTTGGCACCGGCAGCCAGATTGCGCAGGCCTTCACGAATGATGGCCTGAGCCAGCAGGGTAGCGGTGGTGGTGCCGTCACCGGCAACATCGTTGGTCTTGGTGGAAACTTCCTTCACCAGCTGGGCGCCCATGTTTTCGAAGGGATCTTCCAGCTCGATTTCCTTGGCGATGGTTACGCCGTCGTTGGTGATCAGGGGAGCGCCGTACTTCTTGTCCAGCACCACATTGCGGCCCTTGGGGCCCAGGGTGATTTTAACGGTATCGGCCAGAGCGTTAACGCCCTTTTCCAGGCTGCGGCGAGCCTGTTCGCCATACTGAATCTGCTTTGCCATAATGAATCAGACTCCTTTTATTCTGCGTTGATGTTCAAGGGGAATGGTGTGAAGAGGGAATCCGGCGAGCGGATTATTCCACCACGGCCAGAATATCGCTCTGACGAACGATAATCAGCTCTTCGCCGTCAATCTTCACTTCGGTGCCGGCATACTTGGAGTAGATGACCTTCTGGCCAACAGCCACTTCCATCTTTACTTCCTTGCCGTCAACCATGCCGCCGGGGCCAACTGCCAGAACCTCAGCCATCTGGGGCTTTTCCTTTGCGGCACTGGTAAGGATAAGACCACTCTTGGTGGTTTCTTCAGCTTCTACATTCTTGATGACCACGCGGTCACCCAAAGGCTTCACTGTCATTTGTATGTTCCTCCTGCCTTTTGCTTTGCCCTTGTTAGCACTCATAGAGGTTGAGTGCTAATCGGTACGGTGATACTATACCCCATTTAGGCGGATAGGTCAAGTGTTTTGTGGATTTTTTTTGAAAATGTGCCGTTTTTTTGGTATACTGAAGCAATCAACGATAAACAATATTGTAATCGGAAGGAATTCATCCATGAACGCAACCCTTGCCCTTCTCAACTGGTACGATGCCAACAAGCGCACCCTGCCCTGGCGGGACATCAACGACCCCTATGCCACGTGGGTCAGCGAGATTATGCTGCAGCAGACGCGGGTGGAAACGGTTTTGCGGTACTTCCCGCGGTTTATGGAGCGGTTCCCCACGGTTCAGGCGCTGGCCGATGCCGGGGAGGATGAGGTGCTGAAAATGTGGGAGGGCCTTGGGTACTACAGCCGGGCACGGAACCTGCACAAGGGCGCGAAGCAGGTGGCGGCGGAGTATGGCGGGGCGGTGCCGCGGGATGCGGATACGCTGCGGAAAATCAGCGGCATCGGGGATTACACCGCCGGCGCCATTGCCAGCATCGCCTGCGGACAGGCGGTCCCTGCGGTGGACGGCAACGTGATTCGTGTCATCAGCCGGCTGCGTGGTGTGCGGGAAAACGTGGGCATCCCCTCGGTGAAGCGGCAGATTACAGAGCTGGCCGCGGCGCTGGTGCCGCAGGACCGCCCGGGGGATTTCAATCAGGCGCTGATGGACCTGGGCAGCAGGGTGTGCGTCCCCGGCACGCCGGATTGCGCCGCCTGCCCCCTGCAGCCCTTCTGCGATGCCTTTGACGCGGGGGATGCGGAGGACCTGCCCCAGCTGCCCCGGAAAAATCCGCCAAAGGTGATTGACTATGATGTGCTGCTGCTGCGCTCCCCTTCGGGACGCGTACTGGTGCGCCAGCGGACGGAGGCCATGCTCCGGGGGCTGTGGGTGTTCCCTATGGCGGAGGGCCATCAAACCGGCACCGCCCTGAAGCGCTTTGTCCGGCAGAAGCTGAAGCTGACCGCCGGCGATGTAGCCTTCCTGCAATAGGCGCGGCATGTGTTTACCCATCAGGTGTGGCAGATGCGCATCCATGAGGCATATATAAAGGAAGAAACCGCGCCCGCCGGATGGCTGCTGGCGGATGGGGAACAGCTGCAGGCGCTGGCCATGCCCACCGCCGTGAAGGCCGCCAGAAAGCTGGCACAAGCATCTTGCCCAAACACATCATCCGGCGTATAATCAACCTAAAGACAACGCACAACAGCATACAGGAGGGACACTTATGCGCAAGTTTGAGGGCTTTCAGAAGGGCGTAAATCTGGGCGGCTGGATTTCCCAGTTCGCCGAATACGATTTAACGCACTTCGGTACCTTTATCACTGAGAAGGACATTGCGGAAATCGCATCGCTGGGCTTTGACCATGTGCGTGTGCCGGTGGATTACAATGTGCTGGAAACCGAGGAGGGCGAGCTGATTCCCGGGGGTATGGCCTACCTTGTCCACTGCCACGAATGGTGCCGCGCCCACGGACTGAACATGATTATCGACCTGCACGAGTGCTACGGCTACTCCTTTGACCCGCTGAAGAAGAACATGGACCGGGCGAAGTTCTTCCGGGATGAGGCGCTGCAGGCGCGCTTCCTTGCCCTGTGGGAGGAGATTGCCCTGCTCTTCCGGGATGACCCTGACCATGTGGCCTTCGAGCCCCTCAACGAGGTGGTGCTCTTTGAGGTGGCCGATGACTGGAACGCCGTCATCCGCAAATATGTCAAGCTGATTCGCAGCATTTGCCCGAAGCATTACATCATCCTCGGCGGCGTAAACTACAACAGCGTGACCACGGTTAAGCTGCTGGAGGCTCCGGTGGATGACCGCATTGTATACAATTTCCATTGCTATGAGCCTATGGTGTTCACCCATCAGGGCGCATACTGGATGGACTGGATGCCCAGGGATTTCCGCATCGATTACCCCAAAACCCTGGAGGAATACCGGCAGGTCAACCGCGCCCTGTGCGATGATACCTCCGGCGCCATCTTTGCCGAAAACGCCGGAGAGATGGGCCCGCAGTTCTTCGAGAACATCTTTGCCCCGGCCATCGCCCATGCGGAAAAGTACGATGTGCCCCTGTACTGCGGCGAATACGGCGTAATTGATCTGGCGGACAACCGGGCGAAAATCCGCTGGCTCAAGGACATCCACACCGCCTTTGCAAAGTACGGCATCGGCCATGCGCTGTGGAACTACAAGGAGAAGGACTTCGGCTTCTGTGACGATTCCTTTGCCTCCGTGCGGCAGGAGTTTATCGACTGCCTGTAAGGGCGATTGTTTTTGCTCTGTACCCGTTTTCGCATCCGGCAGGAAAACAAGGCGGGCAGGCAGAACAATACACCAGAAAGGTTGTGGATAAATAATGAACATTGCCATTATCGGCCTGGGCCTGATTGGCGGCTCCCTGGCCCGTACCATCAAGCTGCACACAGACCATACCGTATACGGCTGCGATCTCAGCACGGAAACCATCAATCAGGCGAAGCTGTTTTCCGCCATTGATGATGAGCTGGATGATGACAAGCTGGCCCAATGTGACCTGACGCTGGTGGCGCTGTACCCGCAGGCCATTGTGGACTGGGTAACCGCCAACGCCGGGAAAATCAAGAAGGACAGTCTGGTGATTGACTGCGGCGGCGTGAAGCAGGTGATTGTGGAAAAGCTGCAGGCCGTGGCTGCACACAGTGGCTTCCGCTACATCGGCGGCCATCCCATGGCAGGCCGCGAGTTTTCCGGCTTCCGCTATGCCCGGGACGATATGTTCGACCATGCCAGCATGATTCTCACCCCCGACGGCAACGAAAGCCTTGAGGTGATGCAGTTCGCCCGGGATTTCTTTATCGACCTCGGCTTCCGCCGGGTGCAGTTTACCACCCCGCTGGTTCATGACGAGATGATTGCCTACACCTCCCAGCTGGCGCACATTGTGTCCAGTGCCTATGTCAAGTGTCCGCTGGCGGATAAGCACCGCGGCTTCTCTGCCGGCAGCTTTGCGGATATGACCCGCGTGGCCCGCCTGAATGAGCAGATGTGGACCGAGCTGTTTTTCGACAACCGCGAGGCGCTGCTCCCCGAGGTGGATGGTCTGGTAGAGCGCCTTGCCGCCTACCGCGATGCCCTGCGCGACAACGACCGCGACACCATGATGGCCCTGCTGAAGGAAGGCCGCGAGGTGAAGGAGCGGCTGACGGAGAATTGAGGAGGGGAACACCCTCTCAGTCAGCTAAGGCTGACAGCTCCCCCGGCGGGGGAGCCTTTTTGTTAGTCGGACCATATAGAGGCTCGCCCTTTGGGAGAGCTGCCGCGAAGCGGCTGAGAGGGCTTGCACATAACAGCATACAAACAGGGACTGTGAAGTATTTTTTCACAGTCCCTTTGCTTACCTCTCCAGTATCTCATTGACCTTAATCAGCCTGTTGCTGCCGAGGGCGTGGTAGTAACCATCGACCATAAAGTATTGGTAGAAGTTGATGGAGTGGTCATACTTGTAGGTGCTGCGGTGGCAGCGGTACAGGAAGCGGAAGGTGACCTCCTCGCCGTCAGCAAAGCGGAAGGTGAATTCACGGTAGTAGCTATCCCGCTTATCTGCCGCTTTTTTGAATTGATCCTTTCCTGTCAGCTTCGGGTCCTTTACCTCAATGCTCAGGATGATGTCCAGCACCTCCCTGGCCTTTTCCGGGCCGTATTGCCGGGTGGTGGTGGGGAACAGGGACATGTTGCGGATGGTGTAGGTCATGGAGGTGACTTGCTTGCCGTCAAGGGCGCGGTAAGTGTCATTCAGCTCCCGCATGGGGGTGGTGGGAATATCGGGCAGCAGGATGCCCGTTACCGCAATAACGATGGACAGGCAGATGAACAGCGCCCGCAGATTCATCCACTTCGTTTCCCGCTTGTACTGCCTGGGGTCGTTGCCGATGTACGCCAGCGATGGCTTTTCCGGGCAGTACCACACGGGGACCTCCTCGTCCTTTCGGGCGCAGAAGAAGGACGGGTCCAGCCGCTCATCGGGGACAAGGACGTCCACCTGTTCGCCGTCTTCGGTGACAAAGGCAACCTTGCGCCCGTTGGCAGTGTTGCGGGCGCCGGTGCCATACCCGAAGGTCAGGACGCCGGTGGTCTCCCTGGTGCATTCCCGCTGTCCCTTTTGGATTCGCGACAGCGCCGCAATGGACCACACCATAAACATCAGGGAAATCGGCAGGGCGGCGATGAGCAGAATCAGCTTGATGGTCCCCATCTCCATGGCGGCACCTCCTTATTCGTACACTTTGGCCTTGGTGCATTTGCTCATCATGTACTGCCACAGCTCCTCGTATTCCTCATCCGAGGCGTACATGTAATAGCGGATGAACACAAAGCCCCACCGGAAGCGGATGACGATGGCGTTGTCCTCCCGCTGGCGGCGCAGGCTGCCCACGGAGGAATACCACTTCCAGCTGCCGCCCTTTACAGGGGGCGCATTGGAGACGGTGAAGGTGTGCGTGTCCGTGTACACCTCGTAAGGCCGTGGCTTCAGCCGAGCCGGCAGCCAGAAGGGAAGCATAATCAGCGATACAAGGGCGAAGCAGGGCAAAAGCGTCAGCAGAACAATCGGTAGATCCTCGAGACAATTCCAGCTGAAATACAGCAGCAGTACCAGCATGGGCAGCGAAAATTCGATGGTCAGCACCAGTGCCTGTCGGCAGTAGCCCTTCAAGTACCGCTTGTCAGCAGGCTCATACCGCCAAAGCCGGCGGTCGGGGAAATTCGGATTGGGATAGCGCGGGTCACTCATGACGGCATCCTCCTTGCGTTTCTCTTTGCTTCTATGATACATGAGCAATGGCCGGGAATCAAGAGAAGAAGATGAAAACGGGCGAAAAATGTCGGTTTAAACTGCAAATTCATCCAAATACATCATGAAACCACTTACATGGCAGTTACTTATATATTGACAATGATTATAGAAGCATGATATAGTGAAATCAAGAGATAGTCCTCATGACGACGTGGAAGGAAGGTACAACCAAATGAAAAAGCTGACTGCCCTCATGTTGGCGCTGGTGCTTGCACTGAGCTGTGTGTCTGCCGCGTTTGCCGCTGACAGCAAGGTGGAGGTGCTCACCTACGATGCATCCCTGACGACCGTTATGAATGACAGCGAATCCATTGCTGATACCAGCTGGACAAAGACCGGCTACAACCGTGCGCTGATGGCCGTGCTGACCCTGCTGGACATGGCCAGTTCCTGCGATTGGTTTGACATCGACAATGTGAATTTCGGCGCCATCTATGTAGGCTACTACAGCGCCGCAGATTCCGTGTACGTCGGCTTCCCCTACGGCAGCGAAATCATCACCTGCTCCTACAACCCCAAGTACAGCGGATATGTGCGGGTGCAAGTTAACCTGAAATCCACCTCCGACTTCCAGACGGTCATCACCACCTCCATGAAAAACAATAATGTGGATGCCATTAAGGTGGATAATTCCGACATTGAAACGGTCATCACCCAGCTGCAGGAATTGCTGAAGTAATATTTTTCGCAATTAAAAAGGAACTGTGAAATCTTTCACAGCTCCTCAAAGGACCTCATCCGTCACGCCGCAAGCGGCGCGCCACCTTCCCCAACGGGGGA
>JAUNDF010000115.1 GCA_030526225.1 Clostridia bacterium | reverse complement strand
CGCCGGTGTACCCCAACATCGTGCAGGACACGCCGCGCAACTACGGCGCGGAGAACTCGCAGGCGGTCATCGGCGTGCAGATGGCGTTTGCGTATATCGGCTCGCTGTTCATGCCGACGATCTTCGGCTGGATTGCCGAGCTGCTGGGCTACGGCATCCTGCCGGTGTTCTCGCTGGTGCTGACGGCGGTGATGATCGCGCTGTTTGGCAGCCAGCAGCGGATTGTGGACGCGAGGAATGCAAAGCGGCTCTGACAATCGGAATAAAATCGAGAACCACCGTGCAGATGGATCTGTGCGGTGGTTTGTTTTATTAAGCAGCCCGTGCAATATGGGTTTTTGCGGACAACCACGGGCTGCTGCATCCGCAAGTGCCAATTTTTGGTTACAAAAATAGAAAGGAAAAGGAATAAGGATGTCGAATGTGTATTGAACAAGAAAAATCTGCCTTTCAGCAGCATCGTTAACCGGAGCGTTGAAATCATGTTGCGCATGCGTCCTGGCGCTGCTTTGGGACGCACGATGGATTGTTTTTATGCTTCTTTTTTCTCCCTGAATTCGGAGGATACTTTCTCGCTCACTCATATGTGTTCAGGTGGTTGCAGTGGCACATGGCCGTATTTCCTTACTTGGCAGTCTGCAAATGCTGTTCTGAAGGAATTTTTGGCGATGTGTCGCTTTTTTATTGTGCCGGATTCAGACCTGAATTCAAGCCGCAAGAAAAGGAGGACGCCTATGAATCATGCTGGTTTCCTGAAGCTCTTGTTTTGCAGCAAATGCAAGCGGGATGTTTACGCCAAACACATCCACACCCACCAAGGCTGGAGCCTTTTCTATAACATCTCCGGTCAGGCACACGTCGTTTTGATGGAGAACGGCAAAGAAAAGCTGCTGGATCTACAGCCCAGCGAATTTGTATTCTTTTCCTCAAAGGTGCCGCACCGCCTCTACATCACCGAAAGCGACAACAGCTATCTGGTGCACCTGATGCTGCATCCCTGCCCAGAGTCGGAGGCCACGCTGTCCCTCGAACAATTGAGTGCCGTCAGCCTGGATGCCGTCCAGATGCTTACAAATCCCCGCTTTTTTGCCAAAGCGACGGACCTGAACAATATGCTTCTGGACGCGCTGACCGAGGTGATGCTGCGATACGACTTCTGCCGAAAAACAGAAGGGCTCACCGCTCTGACAAGCCTGTTGCTACAGACCATGCTGGCCGAGATCGCTTATCTGTGCAAACAGCACGCGGAGCCGCGCTTTGACCGGTATGTGAATCAGGCCATCGCCTACATGAAGGGCCACGCGACCGAAACCGTCCGCGTGACGGACGTAGCCGCTGCGGTGGGCGTGCACCCGGTGTATTTGCAGCGCATCTTCAAGGAACGCACGGGCGAGAGCCTCATCGATTACCTGATCAACTACCGCGTGAAAAAGGCCTGCCGCTTGCTTGCCAGCACCACGTTCCCCATCATCGAGATTGGCATGGACTGCGGCTTTTCCAGCCGTCAGCATTTTTCCCGCTGCTTTCGGGAGCGGCTGGGCATGAACCCGTCAGAGTACCGCAATCAAAACCGGATCGTAGCCAGCGACAACGGTCCGCGCGATGCAGATGAAGCGAATCCAGACGAACGCACGGATTGCTGATCAGGGACACGTTTTTCTTGAGCTTCTGACAAAAAAGTTGTGATATGTTCCATTCCTTGAGGAAAGAATGATGATTTGTTCCTCCTCTCGGTGCGTTTTGTTTTATGCTAATATCACAAACAAGGACGACGGGAATTGACAATCGACGACAAAACAGAAAGGATTGAATGACATGAAGCGCAACTCTACCCGTATCCTGGCATTGGCTCTGTCCTTGCTGATGGTCCTCGCAGCCCTTTCCGCAGTGTCTGTGGCAGAAGAAAAGCAGAAGATCACCATGCTGTTCTCCGCAGGCGGCTCCGGCAAGGCCATCACGGCTGCTGCGCAGCGCTTCACCGCAGAGACGGGCATCGAAGCTGAGGTGCTCCTGTTTTCCCTGAACGAGGTGTATGAGAAGCAGGTGCTGTCTCTGTCCAACGGCAACAATGACATCGACATTGTCGCCATCAACGATCCCTGGCTGCCGCTGCTGAGCGAATATCTGGATCCGATCGAGATGGACCAGGAGAAGCTGAGCGCTTTCATCCCCGGCATGCTCAACACCTTTGCCATCGACGGCGTGAACTACGGCATCCCGGTTCGAATGGGCGGCGACATCATCGCCTACCGCCGTGATGTGGTGGAAGCCCTCGGCGTTGACCCTGCCAGCCTTAAGACGTGGGAAGATGTGTACCAGCTGGCGCTGAAGATGACCGACAGAGAAAACGGCAAGTACGGCTGGGCCATGGGCCTGGTGGAGCCTAGCAACGTTGTGAAGGCCTGGTATGAGTACCTGATCTCCTTTGGCGGCTACATCGTCAACGAGGCTGGCGACGGCCTGGGACTGACTCGGCCTGAATCCATTGCCGCCACTAAAATGTTCGTGAAGTTCGTGCAGGATTGCTGTCCGCCTGACGTGCTGAGCTATGCTTTCAACGATCAGATCGACGCCATGAAGACCGGCAACGTTGACATGGGCCTGCTGTGGACCAGCCGCTACCCTTCTGTGAACGCAGAAGGCACAGAGGGATACGGTCAGTGGGACGTGCTGCCCATCATCCCCGAGACCGGCGTTGCCTGCGTTGACGGCTGGGCCGTGGGCATCAGCAAGTACTCCGATCACAAGGAAGCTGCCAAGGCGTTTGTGGAATACATCGGCTCCTATGATGAGCAGCTGCGTCTGGCTGTGGAGAATTCCAACTCGCCCACCATTGCCTCCATCTACGATGCGCCCGAGTATCTGGCTGTGGTGCCTCAGGCGGCCAACATGAACGCCGCTCTGGAGGTCGCTGTGCCGCGTCCGCAGCAGATGTACTTCAATGAGATGCAGGAGGAGATCGCTCTGTATGTCAAGCTAGCTTGCCTGGGCGACATGACTGTGGAGGATGCGATGGCTGCCTGCGAGGCCAACTGTCTGGAGATTCTGGAAATGTATGAGGAGTAAGATCGATCTTCACCATTTCTGAGTGCTT
>JAUNDF010000036.1 GCA_030526225.1 Clostridia bacterium | reverse complement strand
TAACACCCTTCCGGCCCAATCGCAATATGTTCATAATCATTCCGCCGCATTTCATGCATCCGTGACACAAACGGCTGAAAAATCAACCCACACAAATATTTACATATCCGCATTTTGTGTGGTATAATCGCTTTATTGCCTAAAAGCAAAATGCATGCAACAAAGGAGGAACTATGAGCAAAAAGACCAAAAAACTTCTGAACTTTGCGTTGATATTCGGCACATTGGCCATCGTGTTGTTTATCGGTTTCCAGGGGCAGGATTTTGAAAGCGCCATGCGCGCCCTGCAGGATATCTCCATCTGGGCCGTTATCATGTGCCTGATTGCCTACTTCGGCTACGTGTTCTTCGATGCCCTGGGCTTGTTTTATTTCATCCGGCGCAACGGCTACAAAACCTCCCTGCGATACTCGCTGTTCGTCTCCATCGCCGGCATGTACTACTCCAATGTAACCCCCGGTGCCACCGGCGGCCAGCCCATGCAGGTGTTTTACATGAAAAAGGCGGGCATCCCCATCGGCATCGGCACCTCGGCCATCACGGTGCGGCTGTTCTGCTTCCAGTTTATGCTGGAGGTCATCAGCACGGTGCTGTGGGCCACCCACGCGGAATTCATCGCCCAGCAGGTGGGCAGCAACATGTGGATTCTCGTGTGCGGCTACATCTACAACACCATCGTGGTGCTGCTGATTTCCATGATGGCCCTCAGCCGCCGCCTTGTTTCCGCGGTGGTCAACCTGTTCATCAAGGTCGGCGCCAAGCTGCGCATCTGCAAGGACCCCGATGCCTCCCGCACCCGCTGGGCCGAGGTGGTGGAGCTGTTCCACTCCTCCATCAAAATGCTGCGCCACCGCCCCGTTGATCTGCTGATTCAGCTGGGCATCGCCGCCGCACAGCTGCTCAGCCAGATGCTGGTGATTTACATCCTCTACCGCGATTTCGACCTCACCGGCGCAAGCTATCTGCAGATTACCACCCTTGCGGTGCTGCTGTATGTCTCCGCCGCCTACACCCCGCTCCCCGGTGCCTCCGGCGCCCAGGAAGGCGTTTTCGCCCTGTTCTTCTCCGGCCTGTTCCCGGATTCCATCCGCTTCGTGGCCCTGCTGCTGTGGCGCTTCTTCACCTACTATGTGGGCCTGATTATCGGCGCCATCGTCACCGTATACCGCGGCATCAGCCCCCACAAGTTCAAGGATGTCCCCGCCGAAGACGGCGCAGCGTGAGGGAAGAGAAAAAGAAAGAGAATATGATAAAGAACCGTGGACGGATGAGGTTCGCGGTTCTTTTTTGTGGTGCAGATAATTGTGGAATTGTCAGGAGGCTGGGAAAACCTCATAGGTAATCCTTTGACCGAAGCGTATCGGCAATGAACTTACCTTTAATCCAATAGTTTTGTCGATAGATTCTTACCCCATCCACGAGAATTTTATCATTGGAGTCAGTACCTGTTCCTCGCAGAAAAATTATATGGTCCCGAGATTTCGGGAGATTGATTTGTTCTTTGACAGAACCATTTGGATTGATTAACAAGCGTCCATTCCTATCATACATAGGAGTCGAACACAAACCATCTACAAGAATTGTATGACGGATATCATTCCATGTTTTTTCTGCTTCTTCATAAATTGTTGCATCATCAAGGTCAATGACTTTAAATCCTCTAAAGATGTTTTCTCTCAAATCAGCCTTCGTCGACTGATTTGTCATTTTTTGTTCTTCAAAAATGATACAGAGCAGTTTATGGTCATGAAGGTATTCATACAACGCTGATGAATCATCATCATGTTCTCCTATGAAAGCATCATTTCCAATGACTTCCTCAAAATCAACCGACAAGAGTTTCATGTCTTCAGTTCTTCCACCTTGAGAAGTGAGCGCAACTGTTTTGCCAATAAATCCAAAATCATTGAACATCTGAATTTTTGAGATTTTTGCGGCATCTCCACCAAACATTTTTACAACAATTTTTTCAGTGAAAGATTTTAGCTGCGTGGGGTTTTTCCCTCAATATCAATACTAAAGTATGCGCACAGTTCTCGGAATGTCATACCGCCAAATTGGTCAGTAATCTTGTGGCATTTGTAGTACACATCCTCATATCCCAAATATCTATCAGGCAGTGGATCAAGATGCGTACCAAATTTCTGCTGAACGATGATTGTCATCAATCGTTTTCTAAATCTAATTCTTGGCGGGTGAGGATATTTAGGAGCAGTATCCAAATATACGAGTTCACGATTCAGATAAGTAGAAAGCAAAGGATACTGCTTTTCGGCATCTTCCGGAGGAAAATTTGTCTTAATATTTGCAATAAAGTCATGTATCAACTGCCAGTCATTTTTAACAACTTCGAAGTGTTCTTGTTCTTGTAAATGGTAAAACAAATGTCCCCGAATGTAGAAGTTTTTGTAATCGAGCGCTTTAACTGTTGATATAGAATCATAGTGGTAAAAAATAAACAAAATGCTTTGTGCTTTATGCCAAAAAGCCGAATTAAAGAAGTCCTCTCGCCAAATTGATGCAATTGACACAGCGGTTATACTTGCTGGTTCTTTTGCTTCGATTTCTCCACTTGTTCTGTTTTCTCGAATCCCTGTTGTCTTAAGTTCAATCATTTCGCCATCGACCTACAAATCTGGCCGTTGGTCACTATCTGCGGAATAGCCTAAAACAGATTGCTCAATGACATCTCCCGCAATACCTGTAATTTTAGGATTGATTTCTGCTCGTCTAAAGACATTCTTAACATCAACTTCACCTAAAGTTCGATTTTCTGCTGATTGAAGAATACGAACTAATTCACTTTTCACGAAAATGTGGTCTTGAGGTAGATTCATGTTGTCTGCACCCCTTCCATTAAAAGACTTTACTTTTTAAGGTTCTTTCTGTATTCATATTAATCACAAAAAGCCCAAGCTACAGCTTGGGCTTCGTGTTACTCAGCATCAATTATAGAATCGAGAACCTTGCCCATCCTCGTAATCATCGGTACAACAAGCGCATTTCCCATACAGAAGAAACGCATCCGTTCGGGCATACCAGTAGCAGTCCAATTGTCATCAAAACCTTGGATACGCTCTGCCTCAACGGGAAGAAGTGTTCTCAACTTACCCGTTGATGGGTCTGTTACAACATGAGAACTTCTATTCATTGTTGTTTCACTTGTGAGCATTGTTCTCGCGGGTTTATCCCATGGGTCAGGGAATGCAACAGGACCTTCAGAAAAGACATACTCATGGCCGTCTTTGGACTTGCGCGGAACCTTCTTGGCTCCTTTTAAATAAACCCATTTTGCCATTGCATCATCATCAGGAATGTAATACTTCTCTTCAGATGTAGTTTCAAGCATATCTTTTAAAAGTATCGGCTCTTCTTCTATTTCCTCGACATCTGCAGTGAAGACTTCCCCGTTCTTCATAAATCCTGCATTTTCAAAAGCAAAAGCAAACTTTTCAGAGACCTCAAGTATTTCAGAAGGAATCATCACAGACTTAAGCTTTTCGTAGCCTTTTATCGGGAAGGCTTTAGCCATCAGTCCTTCACTCATCAAAATCTCATCTACTGTTGTGTATTTCTTGCTATCTGCATATTTTGTATCATTTTTATAGGCAAATATAAAAACGCGTCTTCTGCGCTGACCCGCACCATATTGCGAAGCATTCACAACGCGCCATTCAACACAATAGCCCAAATCAGCCAAGCAAGCAAGAATAATGCCAAAATCTCGACCTCTCTGTTTTGCCGGAGATTTCAGGAGTCTGTCAACATTCTCAAAGATGCAGAAAGGCGCTTTCTTAGCAATCAGAGTATCACGAATTTGCCACCACAGAACACCTTTTTTCCCTTCGATACCTTTAGACGATGAAAGAGCATGTGCAACACTGTAGTCTTGACAAGGAAATCCACCAACAAGGAGATTATGATCAGGAATCGCTTCCTTGTCCATCAAACTAATATCTTCGCCGGTATGAAATTCGCCGCGCAAATCTTTGCAATCGCCAAAGTGAGAAACATAGCAAGCGTGTGCCCATTGATTCTTTTTATTCGGCTCCCATTGAGAAAACCAAGTTGTTTGCCATCCCTTCTGAAGCCTTTCAAAGCCGAGCCGAAATCCGCCAACACCCGCGAACAGCTCGCAAATTGTCTTCTCCATGCTTCAGTCCACTCCTTGAAGTCGAATAATTGAGCACATACCTCAAAGAGACAAATGCTGCATATTGTTTATTATAACATACCTCGTTATCTTTTTCTATACGGAAGATTTTGTTTTTGTAAAAAAGAGACCCGCCCCATCCGGGGTGAGTCCCTTCAAACCCTTGCCTTGCAAGGCTTTCTATCTTACTTGAAGTAGCGGTCCAGCAGGCCCTTCAGAGCCTTGCCGTGACGGGCTTCGTCGCGGGCCATTTCGTGTACGGTGTCGTGGATGGCATCCAGGCCGTTCTTCTTGGCGCACTTGGCCAGCTCGAACTTGCCGGCGGTGGCGCCGAACTCGCAGTCAACGCGCCAGGCCAGGTTCTTCTTGGTGGAGTTGGTCATGTTGGGCTCCAGGGTGCCGCCCAGCATTTCGGCGAACTTGGCAGCATGCTCGGCTTCTTCGAAGGCAGCCTTTTCCCAGTACAGGCCCACTTCGGGATAGCCTTCGCGATGGGCAATGCGGGCCATGCACAGGTACATGCCGACCTCAGCGCACTCGCCGTTGAAGTTGGCCATCAGCTGTTCCTTGATGAAAGCCTTGTCCTCGTCGGAAACGTCGGGGTTGTTGGCAACGGTGGTTTCGAACACACCGAATTCATGCTCGGCAGCCAGCTTCAGCTCGCCTTCAACCTTCTCGAACATCTTGGCGCCGGCCTTGCAGGTGGGGCACTTGAAATCCTCGGGGAGATTGTCGCCTTCGAAAACATAACCGCAAACTTTGCAAACCCACTTCATATCAAAATACCTCCAATGATAAATCGTTTAGTTCCGGCGGCTTGTTTGCCGCCTGTAACTATGTTATACCCTGATTTTATCATGGTGAAACATTTTTTTCAAATATTTTTTTGAAAATTTTGGATATTTTTCCGACTTGTGCCTCGGCGGCAGATGTGATAGCATGAATCCGTACGATTTTCAACCTATTATATACACGGAGGATGATGACCGTGAAGCTGATTGATAAAATCGCGCTGATTCATCTGCAAAACGGCCGGGTGCTTTCCAGCCTTTCCGAGGGGAAGGATACCTGGTACCTCCCCGGCGGCAAGCGCGAGGGGGATGAGACCGATTTGCAAACGCTGCTGCGGGAAATCCGGGAGGAGCTGAATGTGGCACTCAATCCCGCGGATGTGCGCTACTACGGCACCTTTGAGGCGCAGGCCCACGGCAAGGCCGAGGGCGTACTGGTGCGGATGACCTGCTACACCGCGCCCCTGCCCACACCGCCCGTCCCCAGCGCCGAGATTGCGCAGCTCCGCTGGCTGACCACGGCGGATATGGGCATCATCTCCGCGGTGGATAAGCTGATTTTTGCCGACCTGCACGAAAAAGGACTGCTGGATTAATCAGCCTGACGCAACTTTTTCTCCGTTATGACATATATTTCACAAAGTCACTCTTTTCATTATAAAAGAATTGTGATATAATATTCCGGAAAATTTGGTTAAGCACGGCGTTTGCGCCGTTACTTCCAACCTGTATCCGCAGCACAGCCTGCGGCGTCTATAAAGAAGGAGCGATTATCATGAAGAAAATCGGCGTACTGACCAGCGGCGGCGATGCCCCGGGCATGAACTCAGCCGTTATGGCTGTGGCCAAGGCTGCCAACATGTACGGTATGCCCCTGGTGGGCATCAAGCGCGGCTACAACGGTCTGCTGCGCAAGAGCACCAATGTCCGCGATGACCTGATGGAAATGCATCTGGATACCGTTCTGGATATTGCCGACCAGCCCGGTACCTACCTGCGTACCGCCCGCTGCAAGGAGTTCCTCGACCCCGAGGTCCGCAAGGGCGCCGCACAGGTGCTGAAGGATATGGAAATCGGCGGTCTGGTGGTCATCGGCGGTGACGGCAGCTTTCAGGGCGCCATGGGTCTGTGCGACCTGGGCGTGCCCTGCATCGGCATCCCCGGCACCATCGACAACGACCTTGCCTACACCGAAATTACCCTGGGCTACGAAACGGCCGTCAATGTTTGCACCGAGGCTGTCCGCGCCATCCGCGCCACCTCCCGCAGCCATGACCGCCCCCATGTGGTTGAGGTCATGGGCCGTCACTGCGGCGACATCGCCCTGAAGACCGCCTGCGCCACCGGTGCCGAAATCGTGGTGGTGCCCGAGGTCGAATGGAGCGTGGAAGAGGTTGCCGCCCGCCTGAACAAGCAGCTGTCCCTGGGCAACACCCGTGCCACCATCATCGTGGCCGAGGGCTGCTGGGATTCCATGAAGCCCTTCCCCCTGGTAGAGTTCATGACCGAGCACGGCGAGCCCATCCTCCCCGACCAGACGATGAACACCCAGTACTTCACCCGGGTGCTTAAGTACCTGTGCAAGGCCGAGGTCCGCTGCACCAACGTGGGCTATGTCCAGCGCGGCAAGGAGCCCGTGGCCGCCGACAGCGCCTTCGCCTTCGAGGCCGGCCATCTGGCTGTCAAGCTGCTGCGCCGCGGCATCAGCAATCAGGTCATCGGCATTCATCAGGGCCGCGTGTTCTACATGCCCATCGATGAAGCACTGCACGAACGCCGCCGCTTCCATCAGGACCTGTACGACCTGGTCAACTCCCTGTAAGCAATCAGCCTCCGGATTTTCCGGGGGCTTTTCTTTTGCCTTTATCCATAGCATATCCGCGCAAAATGTGTTACTATATAATCATATCAATGTTTTATCGCATCTTGAAAGGAAAGGCTGCCCATGAAAAAACTGATTGCCGTCATCGTCACCCTGCTGGTCGTGCTGCTGTGCGCCGGAGCCATGGCGGCGCCGCCGGATTTTACCATCACCGCAGAAAAAACGGACCTGCTTTACGGCGGGATGGTCACCCTGCATTCCTCCGAGAAGTTCACCGGCAGAATCTACGTCAATGTCAATGAACTCAACAGCGGAATCACCACGTCCCAATCCGTTGACCTGTATGACAGTGTTGATTCCTTCGATTGGTATGTCACCGCAAGGGAGGACTGCGAGCTTTGGGTTGAGGACAGCAGTGCCCGGTGCAGCAACAAAATCAACCTGAAGGTCACCTATTACGGCACCTTCCCTGCCATTGATGCACGGTTTAATGGCGAACCCTTCGCCAATCTTTCGGTCATCGGCGCTTATGAAAAGCACACCGTTACCGTATCGCCCAAAATGGAAGACGCGGAATACTACCTGAGTTGTTCATTCTACGATGCTTCCGGCAATGATATTTATGAAAGCATTGTATATCGGGGCAGCCGCTGGGAGGATGTCAACAACACTGTCTTTACCGCGCCGTACAGCGCTGACAGTGCGTACATCTATATTGCGATTCAGCAGCCGGGCTATGAGCCATTCAGGATTGACATGACTGTCCCCGTTGCCATCCCCGCCCATGACAGCTTCCGCACGGACAACGAAAAGCATTACGGGCTGGATGCTTCCGGCAATGTGCTGTGGGAGGGTTGTCATACGGCCCTGTGCGGCAGTCCCGCCGAATGCGCCGTGTGTCAGGCTGCCAATGTGCAAATCGCCGACACCATGCATGCCGGTAGCTCCATCAAAGCGCCGCTGGACAGCAACTGCCACCACAATGTTTGCTCTGTCTGCCGCGAAGCGCTGGATTCCTACAAGGAGCCCCATCAGGCATACTGCGGCAGTCCTTCAGTTTGTGCGGACTGCGGCCAGACAGGCATCACCGCCGGTGAGGTTTGCCACGATTATGCCTGGAACATGAAAAGCGTCGGAAAATATCAGCATTACGACAGCTGCACCCTCTGCGGCAGCAAGCTGTACAGCACGCATACTGCAGCCTGCACCTCCCCCACCACCTGCGATGAATGCGGTGCATCGGGCATTATCCCCGAGTACCTCAGTCACAGCAGCTGGGAAATGCAAGGTGACGCAAGCAAGCACCGGTACCGCTGCACCGGCTGCGGCCTCGAGGGCGGAGATTAGCCTCACGTTGTATCCTGTGACAACCTGACAAAGTGCCTTACCTGCGGCAGAACAAACCTGCAGCAATACGGAACCGTATAGCATGTTAAGCCCGTCTGGTATCACGATGATACCGGCCACTGGGCCGAATGCAGATCTTGCGGCACGATGATGGAATCCGAATTCTATCCCCACGATCTGGATTGCTACCTGAAGACCTGCGATTGCGGCTACAGCGGCGGGCTGAATACCATCTATACCCACTGGTATACATATGGCAAATATTACCGCAATGCAAAGACCCACTGGGGCACCTGTGTTTTCTGCGGGGAACAGGGCGAGCCCGAACAGCATGAGGCATGGTGCTTTGCGCCCACCAAATGCCTCTACTGCGGTGCAGCAGTCACGGCAAGCAACAGAACCCTTCGCCATGCCTTCTACGAAACAGCCAACGGCACCCGCTGCCGCTATTGCTCCTGGACACCCCCTGTGACCGCGCACGAGCACAACTGGGTCTGCGGCGAATACGAATTCGGTTATCTTGGCTACGGCTGCAGCATCTGCGGCAGGGTGGCGCAGGAGGGCGATGACATATCCACCGCAAAGCCCCACGGCACCATGCTGTACTACAACCAGCTGTATCACTTCCGGCAGTGTCATCTGCAAAGCCACCGTTTCCAGGCGCCCCATACCTTCTCCGGCGGCACCTGCACCGTGTGCGGCTATACCCGCTCCACCACCGATGCGCTGTTCCTGCCTGCGGGACTTCTGCGGGTGGATGCTTCCGCCATGGCGGGCATCGCGGCCAGGGAGGTCTTCCTGCCCCAAAGCTGCACCGCCATCGGCAGCGGCGCATTCTCCGGCAGTCAGCTGGCATATGTGCACATTCCCAACGGCAGCACATCCATCGCGGATGATGCCTTTAACGGCTGCAACCTCAAGGGGATTTACTGCCCCGCCAATTCCTCCGTATGGCAATGGGCCAAGGCCAAGGGCTATCCGGTCATACGGGAATAATCACAATCAGCCCCTCCCCGCCGGGAGGGGTTTTGTTTGGCATTTTTTACATTTCCGCCCCCTCTTCCCTGCCCGTTTTCGCCCGGAAAAGGTTGACAGTTCCCCCCAACTGTTTTATGATGAAGTTATCCATATGCATTTGCAGGTCAGGGCAGAAGGTTGCTGCCTGCGGCCATGGAATGATATGCTTTATGCGGAGGTTATTTATGAACGAAGCAAAGAAGGGCCGCCGGGCCATCCGCGCGGTTGCCGCCGTGGCTGCCTCGGTTTTGGTGTGCGGTCAGGCACTGGCCGCTTCCCTCAGTTATCCTTTCTTTACATCCACCACGGAGAAGGTGAACATGCGCGGCCGCGCTTCCTCCTCCGCCACCATTCTGGAAAAGGTGGAGAAGGGCGATACCGTGGAGGTGCTGGGCACCAGCGGCAATTACTACAAGGTATCGTACAAAAACCGCACCGGATACATCCTCAAGCAGTACATCAACACCGAAGAGGGTGCCATCACCACCCCCACGCCCCGTCCGGTGGAAACCGTGTACGGCTATCCTTATGATACCATCACCCTGGACAAGGTGAACCTGCGCGAGAAGGCCTCCACCCGCAGCGGCATCATGCAGGTGATTCCCAAGGGGGCCACAGTGAGCGTGGTCAGCAAGTCCGGCTCCTTTGCCAAGGTGGAATACAAGGGCAAGACCGGCTATGTGAAGACCGATTATATCGACCTGAAGACCGTGGTCAAGGCCACCGCCGTGCCCAAGGTGACGGCCACCCCCGCCCCCACTGATCCTCCCGCCTCTGCCAGCTTCTCCCAGCTGCAGAAGGGCGACAGCGGCTCTTCTGTTACGGCATTGCAGCAGGCACTCATTGAGCTGGGCTACCTGAAGGGCAATGCTGACGGCAAGTTCGGCTCCGCCACGGAAAACGCCGTGACCCAGCTGCAGCTGAAGAACGGCTACCCCACCACCGGCGTGGTGGATGCCGGTCTGCAGGCGCTGATTTACAACGGCGAGCCCAAGAACAGCGCCGGCAAGAAGCAGTCCGTCAACGTGGTTGCCCCCATCGACGGCGTAACCCTGAAGCTGAACAACACCGGCGAAATCGTATCCACCGTGCAGGCCCGCCTGAAGGAGCTGGGCTACTACACCGGCACCGTCTCCGGCACCTATGACAAGGCCACCAAGACCGCCGTGACCAATTTCCAGAAGAAGCACGGCCTGACCGCCAACGGCGCCTGCAATCAGGATACACGGGACAAGATGTTTGACGCGGCTGCCCTGCCTGCCAGCGCCACCGCAACCCCCAAGCCCACCGCAACGCCCAAGCCCACTGCGGCCCCCACCCCTGTGCCCACGCTGGTGGCCCCCAAGACCACCGTGAAGCGCAACAGCACCGGTGCTGATGCCAAGAAGGTGCAGAAGCGTCTGCGCGATCTGGGCTACTACAAGGGAAGCATCGACGGCAAGTTCGGCGCTTCCTCCGTCAAGGCACTGACCGCCTTCCAGACCGCCAACGGCCTGATGGCCGACGGCGTGGCCGGTGAAGGCACCTACTACATCCTCTTCAGCTACGATGCCCTTGCCGCCGGTACCACCCCCGCCCCTGTGGTGACCATCACCCCGGCACCCGACCTGAGCAACCTGACCATCACCAAGGACAACGTGATGGTTATCCGCCAGGGCACCACCGGCGATATGGTGACCAACCTGCAAAAGCGCCTCACCGAGCTGGGCTACTACACCGCCACGGTTGACGGCGTGTGCAAGGCCGCCGATGTGGACGCCATCAAGGCATTCCAGAAGAAGAACGGCCTGAAGTCCGACGGCGTGGCCGGCTATGATACGCAGGTGGTGCTGTTCAGCAGCGCTGCCCTCACCAGCACCGGCACCTCTGCCGCAGGCGGCGCCGCCGTTTACACCACCCTCAAGCGCGGCATGACCGGCGATGCTGTTGCTCAGCTGCAGGAGCGGCTGATTGCCCTGGGCTACCTCACCGGCAAGGCTGACGGTACCTACGGTCTGGCCACCTCCGAGGCTGTGTACAACTTCCAGAAAAAGAACGGCCTTGGCCGTGACGGCGTGGCCGGTACAAAGACCCAGACCAAGCTGTACTCTGCCGATGCCGTGGCCGTAACCCCCACCGCCACCGCAGCCCCCAACGGCACCCTGCGTCAGGGTGATGCCAGCGATGCCGTGAAGGAAATGCAGCAGACCCTGATTTCTCTGGGCTACCTCACCGGCAAGGCTGACGGCAAGTTCGGCGCCAACACCTATCAGGCACTGGTTGCCTTCCAGAAGGCCAACAAGCTGACCGCCGACGGCATCGCCGGCAGCAAGACCCTGGCCAAGCTGAACGGCAACGCTGTCAGCGCCAACGGCACCACGTAGGCTGCGCCCACTCCCACCCCCAATAAGAACCAGAGCGCATCCTACATCCCCTCCGCGGCCAAGGTGCGCTACGCCAACTGGTACAGTGAAGTCAAGAACGTGTGCCGCAAGTACCCCTACGCCACCGTGTATGACTTCTCTACCGGCATCAGCTGGCAGGTGCATATGTTCTCTCTCGGCGCCCATGCCGACAGCGAACCCACCTCTGCCGCCGAGACCGCCAAGATGCTCAAGTCCTTCGGCAAGCAGACCTGGAACCCCAAGCCCGTATGGGTGATTTTCTCCGACGGCAGCATCTACATGGCCTCCACCCACTCCATGCCCCACGAAGTGCAGCACAACCGCGACAACAACTTTGACGGTCACCTGTGCATCCACTTCCCCCGCACCGAGGCTCAGGTTGCCGCCATCGGCACCTACGCCACCAGCCATCAGAAGACCATCGACGAGGGCTGGAAGACCACCCAGAGCATGATTAAGTAATCGCACAGATGCAAAAGCACACCCCGCAGGCTTGTTGGCTTGCGGGGTGTTGTTTGTGCTTTGGTATTTGATTGTTGGGGGAACTCCCTCCGCCTCTCACGAGGCACCTCCCTCGGGGAGGGAGGCAAGGTTTTTGCCGCTTCCGGTCAGGATGCGTTCCCGTTCTTTAGGAGCGGTCAAGGTTATCCCCCAACCAAAAGCTCCCTCCCCGAGGGAGCTGTCAGCGCCAGCTGACTGTGGGAGTTACTCAATCCCCTTTACCTCATACCCCTTATCCTCCACGGTGGTCTTCAGCACATCGTCGGCCACATCGGCGGTCAGGGTGACAACGGCGGTGCCGGCGGTGTGGCTGACCTTGGCTTCAGCCACGGCGTCAAGGGCTTCCAGCGCCTTCTTCACATTGGCTTCGCAGTGGGGGCACATCATGCCGGTGATATGAATGGTCTTTTCCATGGTTTGTTCCTCCTTGATGGTTGTATCTTCACCTGTTCCTTCCGTCTGGAGGTCAGGGAGATTGACGGGGGTGATTTTCCGGTCGCGGCGGCTGTCGAAGATTTTCGTCAGGTTGATGCGCAATGCGTTGGACACCACGCAGAAGCTGGACAGGCTCATGGCGGCGGCGCCGAACATGGGGTTCAGCTGCCAGCCGGTCAGGTGGATGAACACACCGGCCGCCAGCGGGATGCCGATGACATTGTAGAAGAAGGCCCAGAACAGGTTCTGCCGGATGACCCGCAGTGTTTTCCGGCTGAGCCGGATGGCCGCGGCGGCCTCGGTCAGCTTGCCGGACATCAGCACCACATCGGCGGATTCGATGGCCACATCCGTGCCGGCGCCGATGGCAAAACCCACATCCGCAGAGGTCAGGGCGGGGGCATCGTTGATGCCGTCACCCACCATAATCACCTTGCCGTATTCCTTCAGCTGATTGACCACCTGTGCCTTGCCCTCAGGCAGAACACCGGCCACGATGCTGTCCACGCCCACCTTCTGGCCGATGGCACCGGCGGTGCGGCGGTTGTCGCCGGTGAGCATCACGGTGCGGATGCCCATGCCCTGCAGTTCCCGGATGGCCTGAGCGCTTTCGGGCTTGATGTCATCCGCGGCGGCCAGCATGCCCAGCAGATTGCCGTCACAGGCGAAAATCAGGGGCGTTTTGCCTTCACCAGCCAGCCGCTCCGCTTCGGCCTTGAAGCGTTCATTGCCGCTGAGCACCGCGGACAGGTACTTCACACTGCCGCCCTGATAGGCATGGCCCTCGCTCTTGGCGGTCAGGCCGTTGCCGGGCAGTGCGCGGAAGTCCTCCGCCGCGGCGGGGACGATATGGCGCTCCCCGCAAAGCTGCATCACCGCAGAGGCCAGCGGATGCTCACTGCGGCTCTCCAGCAGGGCGGCACCGTGGAGCAGCTGCGCTTCCGTGATGCCATCCGCCGGAAGAATATCCGTAATCACCGGACTGCCGGTGGTGATGGTGCCGGTCTTGTCCAGCACCACAATCTGTGCCTTGCCGGTTTCCTCCAGCGAAACGGCGGTTTTGAACAGGATGCCATTCTTCGCGCCCACGCCGTTGCCCACCATAATGGCCACAGGCGTAGCCAGACCAAGGGCGCAGGGGCAGGAAATCACCAGCACGCTAATGCCCCGGGCAAGGGCAAAGCCGAACTCCCGACCAACCAGCAGCCACACCAGCACCGTCACCAGCGCGATGGCCATCACCACCGGCACAAACACGCCGGAAACACGGTCGGCCAGCTTGGCGATGGGAGCCTTGGTGGCCGCGGCATCAGACACCATGCGGATAATCTGGCTGAGGGTGGTGTCCTCGCCCACGCGGGTGGCCTTGCAGCGCAGGTAGCCGGAGCGGTTGATGGTGGCGGCAGAAACCGCATCGCCCACAGCCTTGTCCACCGGCAGGCTTTCGCCGGTGAGGGCGGATTCATCCACCGCGCCGCTGCCCTCCAGCACCACGCCGTCCACGGGAATGCTGCCGCCGGGCCGCACGATGAATACATCATCCAAATGCACATCTGCCGCAGGGATTTCCGTTTCCGCGCCATTGCGGACAACGGTAGCCGTGGCGGGAGCCAGCTGCATCAGGCTGCGGAGCGCAGAGGTGGTTTTGCCCTTGCTGCGGGCCTCCAGCATTTTGCCCACGGTGATGAGTGTGAGAATCATGGCGGCGGATTCAAAGTAGAACTCGTGCATCCAGTGCATGGCCTCCTCTGCTGGGGCCGCCGTCATGGCAAAGAGCGCATAGAGGGAATACACAAAGGATGCCGTGGAGCCCAACGCCACCAGCGTATCCATGTTGGGCGCCTTGTGCATCAGCCCCTTGAAGCCGGAAACAAAGAATTTCTTGTTGATGATCATCACGGGGATGGTCAGCAGCAGCTGCACCAGACCCATGGCCACATGGTTGCCGTCAAAGAACGCCGGCAGGGGCAGGCCCAGCATGGTGTGGCCCATGGAGAAGTACATCAGCACCAGCAGAAAGCCCAGAGACAGCCACAGCCGGCGGCGCAGCACCGGGGTCTCGCGGTCTGCCAGCGGGTCCTCCTGCGTGGTCGGTGCCGCGGGCTTGTCCTTGGGGGATGCGCCATAACCGGCCTCCTCCACCGCACGGATAATGGCGGCTTCATCGGCGGTGCCCTCCACGCCCATGGCGTTGGTCAACAGGCTCACCGAGCAGGCGGTGACCCCGGGCACGCCCAGCACCGCCTTTTCCACCCGGGCAGAGCAGGCCGCGCAGCTCATGCCGGTGACATTGTATTGCTTCATAAGTTGCATAACTCCTTTTCTTTGGAACAGATATGGTTTACTTCATCAGCTTCTGCATGGTGGCCGTCAGCTCGTCAATCACCTCATCCTTGCCCTGACGGATGTCGTCCGCCACGCAGGTGCGGATGTGGGTCATCAGCAGCTCCCGGTTAAAGGCATTGAGCGCCGCCGCCACCGCGGCAGACTGGGTCAGGATATCCGGGCAATAGGCATTCTTCTCCACCATGCCCTTCAGGCCGCGGATTTGCCCCTCTATCCGGCTGAGGCGGTTCATCAGCTGCTTAACCTCCCGCTCGGTGCGAATCTTCTCTTTATGACAGGCGCACTGCTTATCCATGCGGATTCCTCCTTTACGCCCCAGTATACCCCCTGGGGGTATTTTGATGATAGCACAGCGGTGCGGAAATTGTCAACCGTCTTTTCCCGGCAAACTGCTGTTTTCTTTGTGAATTCTGTCACATTCTTTTCTTGACGAACGCCCCGCTGTTGGGGTAGAATAGATTGAATGCATTGGAGGAACTACATCTATGCTTTACGAGGGAAAAATCTGGATTGGTACGGGCGAAAAGCCTGTTTATCTCCTGCCCCGCATGGCCAACCGGCACGGACTGATTGCGGGTGCAACGGGCACCGGCAAATCCATCTCCCTGAAGGTGGCCGCCGAGGCTTTTTCGGAGATGGGTGTCCCCGTATTTCTCAGCGATATCAAGGGTGATTTAAGCGGCATGGTTCAGCCGGGCACGGACAGCGAGTCCATGCGCAAGCGGCTGAGCAAATGCGGCGTCAGTGATTTTGAATTCCATGCCTTCCCCGCCTCCTTCTGGGATGTATACGGCGAGCAGGGCATTCCCGTGCGGGCCACGGTGAAGGAAATGGGCCCGCTGCTCCTCAGCCGCATGCTGGACCTGAACGATACCCAGTCCGGTGTGCTGAACATCCTCTTCCGCATCTGCGCGGATGAAAACCTGCCTTTGGTGGGCATCCGTGACCTGCAGGAGGCGCTGGCCTATGTGGGCAGCCACAGCAAAAACTACACCGTCCGCTACGGCAATATCTCCTCTGCCTCCGTGGGTGCCATCCAGCGCGCCGTGGGCATGCTGGAGGATCAGGGCGGCGATGTGTTCTTCGGCGAGCCCTCCCTGAACATTATGGATTGGGAGCGGGTGGATGAAAACGGCCGCGGCTACATCAACATCCTCAGCGCCGACCGGCTGTTCGGCAACCCCACCATGTATTCCACCTTCCTGCTGTGGATGCTCACCAGCCTGTACGATCAGCTGCCCGAGCGCGGCGATGCGGACAAGCCCCGCATGGTGTTCTTCTTTGACGAGGCCCATCTGCTGTTCAAAAACTGCCCCAAGGCACTGATGGACAAAATCGAGCAGATTGTCCGCCTTATCCGCTCCAAGGGCGTGGGCGTGTACTTTATCACCCAAAGCCCCCTGGACATCCCCATGGCGATTCTGGGCCAGCTGGGCAACCGCATCCAGCATGCCCTTCGCGCATATACCCCCATTGACCAGAAGGCCGTGGCCGTGGCGGCACAGACCTTCCGGGCCAATCCCCGGTTCAGCACCGAGGAGGCCATCACCCAGCTGAAGACCGGCGAGGCGCTGGTATCCTTCCTGGATGAAGACGGCGCACCCTCCGTGGTGGAGCGGGTCACCATCCTGC
Organism: Clostridia bacterium; assembly: GCA_030526225.1. GTDB lineage: Bacteria > Bacillota > Clostridia > Christensenellales > Aristaeellaceae > JAUNDF01. The sequence goes on along the minus strand of JAUNDF010000036.1, from coordinate 4,628 downwards.
CGCCCCAGTCTCAGATGGGCCCTATCGATGAGGCCACCCGGACGCAATGCATCCAGGGCGATGCGCTGTACAGCCGCTACGCCATGATGCAGTCCCAGGACCGGGTCATCGGCGGCATCCCGCCGGAAAGCGTCAACACATGGACCACGCCGGCACCCCAGCCGGTATGGGTGCTCAACCCCGTCACCGGGCAGTATTACCAGCAGATGCCCTATGTACAGCAGGCGATGCCTGTGCAGTATCAGCAGCCCATGGCACAGCCTGTGTATCAGCAGCCCGCCGCACCGGAGGTTCCCCCTGTGCAGCAGGAAGCACCTGCCGCGCCTGTTCTGCCCATGGAGGAAGCGCAGCCCGCACCGGCCACCTTCGATGTGCCGGTGATGGAAGCCCCCAGACAGGAGACAGGGCGCACCTACGGCTATCAGCCCGGCGGCTTCGTCCCCACGCTGGAAATTCCGGAACCCGCCCAGGAATATACCCCCGCATCCGCATTTCCGAATTTGTTTGAACAGGAGGAAACCAACATGAGTGCACCCAAGTTCAATGTTTATAATCCCGTCACCGGTGAATACGAGCAGAAGGAAGTGCCGGAAATGGCCATCCCCGCCGCTCCCCAGCAGGCTGCTCCCGTACAGCAGCCCGTGTACCAGCAGTCCGCTGCCCAGCCTGTCTATCAGCAGCCTGTGTACCAGCAGCCGGTTGCTCAGGCAATGCCTGTGCAGCAGATGGCTCCGGTGCAGTATCAGCAGCCCATGGCACAGCCGGTGTACCAGCAGCCCGTGGCCCAGCCGGTGCAGCAGCCTGTGATGGTGTACAACCCCGTGACCGGCCAGTACACCCAGCAGATGATGACCATGCAGTTTGACCCCACCACCGGCCAGTATGTGCCCGTTGCCCCCGCCCTGTCCCCCGAGGAACAGGAAAAGCAGCGCAAGGCTCAGGAAAAGGCCGCCAAGGAAGCCCAGACGGCTGCCAAGGAAGCCGAGGCTGCCGCCCGCCGTCAGCGCAGTGACGAGCTGCGTGAGGAGCGTGCCGAGCGCGCCCGCTTCAACGACTCTGTGGCCGGCCGCGTGAAGAACACCGCCATCAACACCGCCACCCGTCAGGTGACCAGCACCATCACCAAGTCCATCACCAAGGGCATCTCCGACCTGCTGGGCGGCAAGAAGAAATAATCAACAAGGAACAAACGCAGGGGACAGGTTCATGGCCTGTCCCTGCTTTTTGGTAGAGAAGATGAGCAAACCTATGACCGACACCCGCCGGGCCATCCTTGGCCGGGGGGCGCTGCTCCTGACCGCGCTGATCTGGGGCAGCTCGTTTATCATCATGAAGGACATGGTGGACAGCCTGCCTGTGTTTCAGGTGCTGGCCATCCGCTTCCTTTCCTCCTGCGTGCTGCTGGGGCTGATTTTCTTCCCCCGCATGCGCGGCCTGACGGGCAAAACCGCCCTCCACGGCAGCATCATGGGTGTGGCGCTGTTTTTGGCCTACGCCGTGCAGAATTTCGGCCTGCAGGAGACCACCCCGGGCAAAAACGCCTTCCTCACCGCCGTGTACTGCGTACTGGTCCCCTTTATCGATTTGCTGCTGATGAAAAAAGCCCCCAAGGGCCACAACTGGATTGCCGCCGTCATCTGTCTGGCGGGCATCGGGCTGGTGAGCCTTTCCGGCAGCCTGACCATCGCCCGGGGGGATTTTCTCTCCCTGCTGTGCGGCCTGTTCTTCGCGCTGCACATCGTGGTCACCGGCCACTTCAGCGAAACGGATGACACCATCCAGCTGACGGTGTGCCAGTTCGGCGCGGCGGGTCTTTGCCACCTGATATGCGCCCTTGTGACCGGCACGGCCTTCTCCCCCATTCCGCCGGAAACATGGCCGGGGATGTTCTACGTGGTGGTCTTCTCCACCGCCATTGCACTGCTGCTGCAGAATGTGGGCCAGAGCATGACCCCCGCCGCCCCCGCCGCCATCCTCCTCAGTCTGGAGAGCGTATTCGGCGTGATGTTCTCCGTCCTGCTGGGGGCAGAGCAGCTGACCCCCCGGCTGACCCTTGGCTTCGCGCTGATTTTCGCCGCCGTTGTCATCAGCGAGGTGGGTCTGCCCAAGTTCCTGCGCAGAAAATCCGCTTCCTGAACCCTGTCCCCCCGATTTCATCCTCCGAAAGGCGTGAAACAGATGGATATCAAGAAGATTCTGTCCCAAATGACATTGGAAGAAAAGGCCGCCATGTGTCAGGGCGCGGATGCGTGGCATACCGTGGCTGTGCCGCATCTTGGCGTGCCTGCGGTGATGGTTTCCGACGGCCCCCACGGGCTGCGGAAAATCAACGAAAACGGCAATGTGGTCAAGGCCGTGTGCTTCCCCACCGCCGCCGGTACCGCCTGCTCCTTTGACGAGGAGCTGCTGGAGAGCCTCGGTGACATCCTTGGCCAGTCTGCTCAGGCGGAAAATGTGGGTGTCATCCTTGGCCCCGCCGCCAACATCAAGCGCAGCCCCCTGTGCGGCCGCAATTTCGAGTATTTCTCCGAGGATCCCCTGCTCTCCGGCCGCATGGCCGGCGCATACATCCGCGGTGTACAGCATCAGGGCGTGGGCACATCCCTGAAGCACTATGCCGCCAACAATCAGGAGACCCGCCGCCAGAGCATCAGCGCGTCCATTTCTCCGCGGGCGCTTCGGGAAATCTATCTGGCCAGCTTTGAGCATGCGGTCAAGTCCGGCCATCCGTGGACGCTGATGTGCTCCTACAACAAAATCAACGGCACCTACGCCAGCGAAAACGAGTGGCTCCTCACCGATGTCCTGCGGGATGACTGGGGCTTTGACGGCGCGGTGATGACCGACTGGGGCGCTTGCAGCGACCATGTGGCCGGTGTAGCCGCCGGTCTGGAGCTGGAAATGCCCCGCGCCTGTGATGAGGATGACGAGGTGCTGGCGGATGCCGTCCGCACCGGCCGCCTGCCGGAGCAGGTGCTGGACCGCGCCTGTGAGCGCATGCTGCAGCTGGCCGACCGCGTTTCCTCCGGTCACAGGGAGGAAGAGGAGTTTGACAAGGGACTGCAGCACCATCAGGCCCGGAAGTTCGCCCGGGAATCCATGGTTCTGCTGAAAAACGACAACAACCTCCTGCCCATCCGTGGCAACAAAAAGATTGCCTTCATCGGCAAGTTTGCCGAAAGCCCCCGATTCCAGGGCGGCGGCAGCAGCCACATCAACACCGCGGAAACGCTGTCGGCGCTGGAGGCCGTGCGCTCCGTCAGCCCGGTGAAATACGCCAGAGGCTTTGAAACGGACCGGGACGAAATCATCCCCGAACTGGTGGATGAAGCCGTGGCCATCGCCAAAGATGCGGATTTGGCGGTGCTGTTCCTCGGTCTGCCGGATTTGCTTGAATCCGAGAGCTATGACCGCACCCACATGAGCCTGCCCCAGTGTCAGGTCGCTCTGCTGGAGGAAATCGCCAAGGTCCAGCAGAACATCGCCGTGGTGCTGCACAACGGCGCACCCATCGTCATGCCGTGGCTGGACAAGGCCGGTGCGGTGCTGGAGGCATACCTGGGCGGCCAGGCTGTAGGCGGCGCGGTGGTGGATGTGCTTTTCGGTGCCGTCAGCCCCTGCGGCAAGCTGGCCGAGACCTTCCCCCTGCGCATGGAGGATACCCCCTGCCATGGCTTCTTCCCCGGGGACGGCGACCGCGTGACCTACGCCGAGGACATCTATGTGGGCTACCGCTGGTACGACAAGCGGCACATGGACGTGCTGTTCCCCTTCGGCCACGGCCTGAGCTACACCACCTTCGAGTACAGCAACCTGCGCCTTTCCGCTGATACCTACAGCGGCGGCGAGATGACCGTGCAGGTGGATGTGACCAACACCGGCAAAATGTATGCCAAGGAAATCGTGCAGCTGTATGTCCGTCCGGAAACCAACGGCTTCAGCCGCCCGGTGCGCGAGCTGCGGGGCTTTGCCAAGCTGGCCCTTGCCCCCGGCGAAACGGGCACTGTCACCATCGCGCTGGATGAGCGCGCCTTCGCCCTGTGGCGGGAGGACATGGACGGCTGGTACATCGAGCCGGGCCGCTATGTGATTGAAGCCGCCGCCAGCAGCCGTGACATCCGCCTGACCGCAGACATCACCGCGCAGACGAAGCCGGTGTATCTGCCCGTCACCATGGACAGCACCATGGCCGATGCCATGGCCATCCCCGGCGCGGACAAGGTGCTGGCTGATGTATGCGCCGCCCTTGACATCTGCATGGGTGCCGGAGGCGATTCTCTGGGCGATTCCACCGGAGAAATGGCCGCCGCCATGTTCCGTGAAATGCCTCTGCACGCCATTGCCTCCTTCGCCGGCGGCAAGGTAACCCGCACACAGCTGAAGGCTGTTGTGGATGAAATCAATCAGCTGATATAAGATAAGAGGCTTTTTCCTGGGGCTGTGAAAAAACCGAAAAATGTATTATGCCACGGAAGACCTCTTCCGACTTCGCTGCGCTCAGCCACCTTCCCCAGAGGGGAAGGTCACGATGCACTTATCACATATGGTTGTAATTTGAGACAAATTAAAAAAACTTCCCCTCTGGGCTACCTCTAAAAACAGCCCCGAAAACCTCAAAACTGCTTTCA
>JAUNDF010000035.1:13492-21664 GCA_030526225.1 Clostridia bacterium | reverse complement strand
ATTGACCGGCGGCAGCTTTTTTGTGGTGTTGGACGATTTAAAGTTGACGCTTACGGAAATTCTGCGTTTTCTGGATGTGAATCGCTAATAAGCATTACCATTCCCAATAGCGTAACCTCAATTGGTTCCGGTGCATTTTCAGGCTGTACAAGTTTGACCAATATCACTCTTCCAACCGGAATAACAAAAATTGAAGCTGGCACTTTCCAGAGCTGTACCAATTTAACCAGTATCGTCATTCCTTATGGCGTAACAAGTATTGGCGAATGGGCATTTAATAATTGCACGAAATTAACAAGCGTTTCAATTCCAAGCAGTGTTACCACGATTGGAGAAAATCCTTTTGGTTGGTTCAATTCTATTCAAAATATTTATGTAGAATCTCTTTCAACTCTCTTCCTTGAAAACTTAAATTTTGGATATTATAATGACATTCAAAGAAATCTATATGTTAATGGTTCTTTGTTAACAAATTTGATTATCCGCAGCGAGGATAATATTTCCTCTATTCCCGGAGGTATTTTCACCAATCTTGCATGTTTAAAAACTGTAACACTCTCAAACAACATCACAACTATCGGCAATTCTGCTTTTTCAGGGTGTATTAATCTTACAGAAATCAATATTCCCAATAGTGTTACCGAAATTGGTTCATGTGCATTTCAGAGATGTAAATCATTGACAAGTCTTACAATTCCTAACAGCGTAACAACAATTGGCAGTTCTATTATTAGTGGATGTTAGAATTTGAAAACAATCACTATTCCCAATAGCATTACTTCCTATGGCAACGATGCCTTTTCACTGTATTCTGAAAAATTAAAAGAAATCTATGTTGATTCTGTACCCAGTTTTTTGCGCTATGCATCTGCCGGTTTGCATTTAACCGCGCCCGGTACTATTTACATTAACAACAATCCTCTAACCGACCTTGTATTTAGGTCTGGAGACGGAATTACATCGATTCCTGACGAAGCTTTCAGCAACTGTGCTACTCTAAGAAGCGTTACTTTTTCCAACAACATTACCAGTATCGGTCGGGGTTCTTTTGAATACTGTCCCAACCTTACCAACATTGTCTTGCCAAACAGTTTAATAACTATCGGTAACTGGGCATTTGGTGAATGTCGTAATATCAATAGTCTTTATGTCCCTGACAGTGTAACCAATATAGAAGAATATGCTTTTGGTTGGGGCGATATTCGTTCTCTTCGCTTTCCGATAGCAAATCGCAAACTTTCCGATTTCGGCATATCAGGTGAATTTCAGAAACTCGTCATTGGCGGTCAAGGTTCTTTGATTATGGACGCTGTTGGTGGTTCATGGTCTTTAACAAGCGTTACCATTGAAGAAGGCATTGACGAAATCCAATCCGGTGCTTTTTACGATTGTTATGTTTTGAACAATATTCTCATTCCCCGCAGCGTAACCTACATTGAAGACGAACCCTTTATTAATTGCGGAACAGTAAGAAAGAACATTTACTGCTGGCGCAATTCCTATGCCGAAGCATGGGCAAAGGAGCATGGCCACAGAGTTGTGTTGCTGGACAACCTGAACTTTGGCACCAACGGTCTTGTGGAGCTTTCCCCCATGACCATGTACATTGGTGATCAGGCGTATGTGGGCAACTGCTTCCCTGCTTTGGAAAGCGTAACGCCTGTGTTTACCTCCAGCAACCCCAAGGTCATCAGCATCGACAAGGACGGACTGGTAACCGCGCTGGCCGGAGGCACCTCCAAAATCACCATCTCCGCAGGCGGCAAAACGAAATCCGCCGTGTTCAAGGTTAACAACGGCATCCGTCCCCTGAGCATCACCATTCCGGAAGAAATCTGGATTCCGCTGAACAGAACATACCAAATTGATTTGCAGATTGAGCCTGCGAACGCTTTCCGGAATATCATCTGGGAAAGCAGTACCAACGCCTTTGCCACCATCAGCAAAACAGGACTCATCAAGCCCACCGGAAAAACGGGACGGTTTACACTGCGTGCATATAATCAAAAGGACATCGAAACCCATATCTACGATGGTTGGACGGATACTTACCCTGTTACTGATATTTGGTCCGAGGAATGCCTTATCCGCATCATCCCCTCTGTCACCGGCGTATCCTTTGCGCAGAAGGAAATCACCATCGCCGACGGCATGCCCTATCAGCTGACGGCCACCCTGCACTGCGGCAGCCAGAAGCTGGTTAACCAGTACATCACCTTCACCAGCTCCAACGAGGATGTGGCCACGGTGGATGACAAGGGCATCGTCACCCCCCTGCGCACCGGACAAACCACCATCAAGGCCACCTCCGGCCCCTACAGCGCCACCTGCACGGTGAATGTGGCCATGGTTGTAACGGACATCAGCCTGCCCCGGAGCATCACCCTGTCCGCCTGCCGGAATATCCCCTATCAGCTGGAGGCTGTGGTGACCACGGGCAAGCAGCAGTTCATCAACCGGTTTGTCACCTTCATCAGCGATACGCCCGATGTGGCAGATGTGACCGCCGACGGACTGGTGACCTTCCGCGGCAGCGGCTCGGCTGTCATCACCGCCACAGCGGAAAGCGGCGTGACCGCCAGCTGCACCATCAGCAACACGGCCGCCGCCCACGCGCACAAGACCTTCATCCCCGCCGCCGCGCCCTACTGCGATGTGAACGGCAACAAGGACTACTACGCCTGTGACGATTGCGGCGCCGCCTTTGATTTGATTGACGGCGCATATGTGGCCATCACCCAGGCTGATTGGCTGATTCCCGCGCCGAACATCCACCACTACGCGGATGGCCGCTGCACGGAATGCGGCAAGACGGTTGACACCACCGGCCTTGCCACCCTCAAGCTGCCCGCATCCCTCACCGCCATCTCCGCCGACGCCTTTACAAACATCGCCGCACAGGTTATCATTGTACCGGACAGCGTGGTGCGCATCGACGCGGGTGCCTTCGCCGGCTGCGACAGGCTGCAATATGCATTCCTGCCCGCTGCCCTTGAAACGGATTCGGCATTTGTGCTGGAGGATGTTTTCGGGGGAAGGAAGCCGATTGTTATCTTCCAGTAAAAAGGCGATGCCCATGCATCTGCCCACCAACTGAAATATCAGATGATTGGTCAATCTATGGTTTTCTTATGTGCTGTTTTGTGATACAATTGCATTAAGGATTATCTTTGCCCCGCGGACAGATGATGCCTGCGGGGCATTGCTTTTACAGGAGGATGAACACATGAGGAAGTTTGCGGCGCTGTTTAGTATATGTTTTGTACTAATTTTGTGTTGTGTCGGTGTGGCTGGAGGGGAAATCATTGAAGGTGATTGTTCAGGTTATGATGATTATTTGAGTATTAAAGGCACATGTACATGGACCTTAGATACATCAACTGGTATTCTATCAATTTCAGGTAATTGGTATCCATATCTACCAAATAATAAATATGATTATTCCTTGGTTAAAAAATTAATACTAAATGAAGGTGTAAAATTTTCTGATTTAAACATGTTTTCACTTTAGAATTATATTAACCTAGCATAGGTTCAATTATATGGAAATGTATAGACAATTCCTTCCTATTTTTTGTATAATCGTTCAAAAATAAAAGAAATTTCTATTCCTCTTGGAGTTTCCGCAATTGGCACCAGTGCTTTCTAGAATTGTATTGGCTTAAATGAAATATTAATTCCTAATAGTGTTAAATATATTTATTTTGATTCTTTTAGAAACTGCACTAACTTAAATAAAGTTGTATTTTCTAATAATCATTCACTAAATGTTAGCAATGGTGCTTTTAACAATTGCAATAAATTGACTAGTGTTATTCTTCCTGACGGTTTGATAAATATCGGCAGTTCTTCTTTTAAAAATTGTAACAACTTGACCTTAATTAGAATATCAGCAACTGCACAATTAACCGTTGATCCATATGATAATAAACTCTATATTCCTTCATCTATTGATCATGTCATTCTTTCCGGAAAAGGAAAACCAACAGAGTTTAGAAAACAATGCCTCACAGCCGACATCTACTACGGTCGCTACATCACCATGGAAGAAGGCATTACGGAAATCCCCGAAGACTACTTCTACGGCTGCCCGAACCTGCAGTATGTGCAGATTCCTACCTCCGTGTATGCCATCGGTGACAATGCCTTTGGCAAGAATGACCCCAGCACCATTACCATTTACTGCAATCAGTTCTCCTACGCTGAAAAATGGGCACGGGAGCATGGATACAAGGTTGTTCTCAACGATACCTTCGACTTTGCAAAAAGCGGTATTGTGGAACTGAAGCCCACCACCATGCTCATCGGTGATACGCTGATGTCCCCCGGTCATTATTACCCCGCCATGGACGGCCTGACCCCTGTGTACACCAGTGATAACCCTGCGGTGGTTGCCGTTGATACAGACGGTACTCTGACAGCCGTGGGTCTTGGCACAGCCAATGTCACCCTGACTGTCGGCGGCAAAAGTCAAACCGCGCTGTTCACCGTGTATGGCACGCCCGCGGAAAGCTTTGCTATTCCTTCCAGAATCACCGTTCCCATGGGACAGCAGTATCAATTTGAAGTATCTGACATTCAGCCTGTTGATGCCGACCTTCACCTGACCTGGAGCCTGAACGCCCCCACCCTGGCAGAGATTGACGAAGACGGTCTGCTGACCACCAAAAACCTGATTGGCACATTTGTTGTGACCGCCACGGATTTCTCCGGTGCAGCAGCCCAGTGTGTGGTGCAGATTGTGTCCCCGGTTACTTCTATTACCCTTGACCCGAAGGAACTGATTATCACCGACGGCATTCCCCGTCAGCTGACAGCTGCTGTCAATTGCGGCGGTGTGACGGTCTACAATCAGTATGTCGGCTTCTCCAGCTCCAATGAAGAGGTTGCCATGGTCGATGAAAACGGCCTCATCACGCCCATTGCCACAGGCTTTGCCACCATCACCGCATACTCCGGCAAGTATACCGATACATGCACCGTGTGTGTCATCAAAAACGGCAAGTGCTGGGATATTCACCACTACATCAACGGCATGTGCATCGACTGCGGCGAAACCTTTGATATCAGCGGCTTGACCACCCTGACCATCCCCAATGGAATCACCCGAATTGAACCTGAAGCCTTTACAGGCAACAACAGTGAGGTTATTATTGTACAGGACAGAGTGGTTTCCATCGGTGCCGGTGCGTTTACCGATTGCCCCAATCTTGAGTATATTTTCCTTCCCGCCATCATTGAAACCACGCTCGATTTGGACGCCATTTTCGGCACGGCCAAGCCCATCATCATCTTCCAATAACCCAATCGGAGGTTTTCCATGGACAACAACAAGGTATTCGGCATGCGCTTTGCCAAGGTGTATCCCCTGCTGATTGCCAAGGCGGAGCGCAAGGGACGCACCCGTGATGAGGTGGATGAGGTCACCTGCTGGCTGACCGGCTACACGCGAGAGGACATCAGCCGCATGCTGGACAGCAAGATCACCTACAAGGGCTTCTTCGACGGCGCACCGGCGTATCACCCCCATGCGGGGATGATTAGCGGGAGCATCTGCGGCGTGAAGCTGTGCGACATCACCGACCCCACCATGCTGCGCATCCGTCAGCTGGACAAGCTGGTGGACGAGCTGGCCAAGGGCAAGGCCATGGACAAAATCAAGCGATAAAGACAACGAACCCCCTTCTGCCAACGCGGCGAAGGGGGTTCATTATACGCAATTACTTTACCACGCTGACCTCACCCACGACACCGATTTTCCGCAGGGGCTTGCGCACGGCCTGATACACAATGGGGGCCACGATGGTGGCGAAGGCGGCGTTAATCAGGCTGCCGGGGAGCTTGGTGGCCATATCCACCAGGGTGGCATCCAGGGTGAAGCCCTTCATGTACAGGCCGAAGAGGTAGGTCTTGAGCATGTACAGCGCCACATTGGTCAGCGCACCCAGCGCGCAGGAAATGACAACCCACACGAAATCCTTGCCGGCGATTTCCTGCTTGCGGATGACCTTTGCCGCCAGCAGACCGGCCACCATCGCGATGGCACCCTTGCTGATGAAGGTGATGCCCATCTCAAGGATGGTGTAGCCGGCGATGGCATCATACAGGGCAGAGCCCAGACCGGCAGCCACAAGGCCCGTCCAGGGTCCCAGCAGCAGACCTGCCAGCGCGCACAGTGCGTTGGAGAACCGCAGCTTCGTCCCCAGGAAGGGAATGGGGGTCAGGTAGTTGATGATCATAATCATGGCAGCGATAATACCGATAAAGCAAATACGAAGGGTCTTGTTGTCGCTTCTCTGCATGGTTCAACACTCCTTTGTTGGATGATGTGCCAATCATACAGCAATTCTGGTTATTCGTAAAGTATCAGATACAGATAATTTTATATGACCAGATTGGGTAAAAAAACCGCCTCCGTCATCAGACGGAAGCGTTGTTGTTGCGGGAGTATACGCCGGTGAGGATTTCGTTGATGTAGCTGTCCTTGTGGGGCAGATGCTCATCCACCTCGGCCAGCGCAGCATCACGATCGTAGGGAACGGAAAGGATGTTCATCTGCAGCAGACCCGGCTCCATGGCGTCCTTTTCGCCCTCCATAATCAGGCAGTGGGCACGGGTAACGCCCATGTTGATGCCCACGCTGCCGGTGTTAATCATGTAGCCTGTGTTCAGCGTGCGGATAAACGCCCGATGGCTGTCGGCAAAAATCACGCCGCCGTATTTTTCTTCCCCGTTGACGAAGGTAGCCTCCAGCAGCTCGCGGCTGTCCTGGGCGCTCATCAGGGGCATCTTGGGGCGGCCGTGAAACAGGCGGAAGCGGATGCCGCTCATCACCAGCTCGGCTTCATCCGGCAGGCTTCTGAGCCATGCCATGCGCTCTTCCCCCAGCATATCCCAGAAATACTGGTCCTCGGAGAATTCCTTGAAGCCGATGCCATAGTCCCAGTTTCCGCCCACGCACACGGTGCAGTTTTGCCGCACCCAGTCGCAGGTCTTATCGCTGCTTGGCCCCTTGCCCACGCTGTCGCCCAAAAACCAGATTTCATCCGGGGCGATGGTTTTCAGTGCCTTGTCCATGGCGCAGGTGGCCGCCCAGTTGCCGTGGAGGTCACCCAGCAATGCAATCTTCATGTTCATCCTCGCTTTATTCCGGATAGGTCATGTCCTGGGGATTCCAGGCGGAGAGCACCTTCACAAACTCAGCGGCTTCGCGCTTGGCATCGGGCAGATCATGCTCGAGATAGTTGCCGCATTCTCTGCGCTTGGCACCGGGAATCTCGCCTTCGAAATCAGCCGTGAAGCGGAAGGCATCGCACAGGTGGCGGATGACCTCCTCCTTGCTGACATCATCGCGCATCACCAGATAGCAGCCGGTGCGGCAGCCCATGGGGCCAAAGTAAATCACGCTGTTCTGGATGTCGCTGGAGCGCAGGTAGGTGGCAATCAGATGCTCCAGGGTGTGCAGAGCGCCCTGGGACACGTAATCACCCTCGTTGGGGCACTTCATGCGGATATCGTAGGTTACGCAGTCACCATCCACCCGGGAGACGTACAGACCGGGCACCAGAATGTCGTGGTTTATGGAGAAGGACGCGATTTGCTTCATCATAATCGAAATCTCCTTTTACTTGTTTTCAGCCTTCATTTTTTCAAGGGTCTTTTCCAGCGTAATCAGATGCATGCTTTCTTCACCGGCGATGGACAGGAACGCCGCGGCGATGTCTGCCGATTCGCACTTGTCCGCACAGGCAGTGTAGAATTCCACAGCCTCACGCTCGCTTTGGGCGGCGAATTTGTACAAATCCATCACCGAACGGAACGCGGCTTCCCGGTGCATGTTCATCACGCCGCCGGGGAACAGCGCCACTCCCGCCATGGCGGATACGAGGCTTGCATCCACCTGACCGGCACCGGCCTTGTCCAGCATGGCCTGAAAACGCACCACATGGCGGCTTTCATCCTGCAGAATATCGTTGACGGCCTCAATCATTTCCTCGGTGGGAAGCATCATTTTTGCGCGCTCGTAGGTTTTGCAGGCACGCTTTTCCATTTCCACCGCAATGGAAAGCGCTTCCCGTTCATTTCTGATGTTCATGGTTTTCCACCTGCTTTCTCCCTGAATTTCCACATTTTCACCATGTTTTCCACACTTTTCAACGACTTTTCCACACT
>JAUNDF010000035.1:0-13482 GCA_030526225.1 Clostridia bacterium | reverse complement strand
ACATCTTCAACAGGTTTTCCACATGGAATGGGGAAAGTTTTTTTCATATATTACAATTCCGTGACAATCACAGACTGCGACCAACTGATGTCGATTAATAGTTTTCCTTTTCGGCAAAGTACTCAATCAACTGATGCACCAGCTCATCGGTATTCACGCCGTGGGTCTCGCAGGCATCGGCAATGGACTCGTGACGGGCGTGGGAGCAGCCGAGGCACTCCATGCCAAATTCGTAGAAAATCTGAATGGTACCCTTGTCGGCGGCAATCACGTCACCGATGATGGAATTTTCATCTACATCAATATACATCTGTCTTCGTCCTTTCTTTCGGCATACTCCTTATATTTTAATGGATGGAACATGGGCTGTCAATGGCAATCAAAAAGGGAAAGTGAACAGCGTCACTTTCCCGGTTCATAAGGCTCGTCAAAGTTAATGGGCATGTCGGATTCCGCAAAGGGATTCTCCCCTGCGTACTCCTCCAGCATCACGTTTTTGTTGCCGAGGGGTTCATCGTATTCCAGCTGCATGATGGGTGCCGGCGCGTAGGTGACAATCTCCATGCCGCCGTTTTCGCTGAAAATCACATCCAATTCTTCACCGCTTTGAATCATGGGGATGATTTCCGTGCCGGGTACGCGGCTCTTGTGGGCAAAGTCCTTCACCGCGTCGATGTAGGTCCAGAAATGCATGGGCACCAGAATGCGGGGCTTGACGGTCATGATGAAGTAATTGGCGCCTGCATCGCTCATGTCGCCCTGACGGGGATCCATGGGGAAAAAGGCAAGATCGATTTTTTCTTCCGCGATGGGAGCCGTCTTTTTGACGAACTCGGCTTCCTCCCGCTCAATCTGCTTCAGGGTGGATTCATTGCGCCAGTGCCAGAAATTCAAGTCACCGGCGTGGAACAGCGAATGGCCGTCCAGTTCAATGTACCATGATACGCCAAGGTCCGTGGAATCGTAGGCGCGCACCAGCAACCGGTCAGACAGCGTCAGCTGGGAGCCCGGGGTCATGCGGCTGCCCTTGTATTCCAGCGGCAGACCGTCGCTGATGATGTAGGTCACATCGCCCCAGTCCTTCCAGGTGAGGACGATGTCATCCATGTGGTCGGGATGCTCGTGGCTGATGAACACATACACCTTGCTGAAGGCGCGGATGTATTCCTCCGTAATCTGTCGTTCCGGCGGCAATTCCTGATATTCACCGCGCCAGTAATCAAACACCAGCAGAATATCCCCCGATGCAACGGAGAAGCCGCTGTGCATGTAATAGGTTACGGTGAACGTGGTTTCCTTCAAGATTTGACACCTCCCGGGCATCTTCACACCTTTATTCAACGGGTGAATAGATTGATTTATCGTCCTTATTATGACACGAAAAACCATTTTTGTCAAATTTTTGCCTTATATTCTCCACTAAAACGCCCTTTTTCTATTAGAAATCACACTAATTTACAATTATGACACCACTTTTGTCTGTCAATCTCCACTTTTTATATCAATGTTTCACATGAAACATTTTTCTTTATGCAAAAGCCCTGCACATCATTTTCGTGCAGGGCATATGCTTATTCTTGGATGATATCGCTGAAGCTGTGACCGTCCTTGCATTCAAAGGGCACACCCATGAGGGCGAGCACCGTGGGCGCCACATCCCACATGTGCATGGGCGGCAGCTGCATATTTTGCCGGATGCCGTTTCCCGCCACGCAGAAGAAGCTGTTCTCAGCCGGATGACCGGGACCGTAGCCGTGGGTACCCACCACAGGCTTGGCAGCATCGCAATCCACCATGCAGATGCCCTCAGCCGCTTCTACCGCCACAGGGACACCAGAAATATATCCCAGCGATTCCAGCTCTTCCTTTGTATACACATGGCTGATTCGCTTGTCCCGACCGGCATGCATCATCAGCGCGGATACATCAGCCTTTTCGTGCCGCAGATAGAAATTGCAGCTCATGGCATTGGCCTGGGCAGTGAAGTCATCGCCCAGCCCGATTTTCTCCAGCCAGCGCTGCATATGGAAGGTCTCCCGCACATCAGCCTGACCGTGATCGCTGACCAGCACCATCAGGAAGTCCCCCATGGCAGGCGTTTCACAGGCGGTGCGGTAGATTTGCTCCACCCGCCTGTCCATGCGCTTGAGTGCCTCCATGGCCTGCTTTGAATAGGTGCCGTGCTTGTGGCGCATCTCATCCAAATCAACAAAATGAACAGCCGTTAAATCCGGCGCATGGTGTTTAATGGTGTCACAGCACACGGCGGCAGAGTAATCCGACAGATTCGGTTCCTTGATGCCATTGCGGATGCGGCCATGCTTCAGCTCATTCATCAGCATAAACGATTTGCTGCCATAGGACATCATCTTCATCAGCTGATTCTCGCCGCGAACCGCCATGACCTCGGGGAAGTTCCACCTGATGCACTTTGCCTTGCCGGTGACCGGCCAAAGCAGAGAGCAGCACTTGCCACCCGCACGATGCACCGCATGGAACATGGTGGGGTGTTTCACCTCGGCGATATCCCAGTACCAGTCCCTGTCCTTCACCTTGTACTGGGGCTGGAGCTTCATGTTATGGCCAATGCCGTGGTGGCAGGGCTTTGCACCTGTCATCAGCGTCACATGGGTGGGATAGGTCAGTGCCGGATAGATGGTCTTCAGCTGATTGCACCAGCTGCCCTGAAGCATCAGCTTGCCGATAAAGCTGTCTGAGCCCAGCTGGGTGATATCCGCATCAAACAGCGCATCCATGGAGATGATGATTGTCTTTCGCATATGCTTTCCTTCTTTGCCTAAAAAAGATAGAGAGGCCATTGCTACAGCGTCGTTTCAGGGGTACATCCAGCCTGAAGCAACGGTACACAAGCCTCTCTATCACATCACGCGTATTTCGCGAACGATGTTATTATAGTGACCTGACCTGCCATTGTCAAGCATTGTCCGAACAATAACACATGAAATTGACTGATATATCTGCTTTTTCTATGTTTTTTGACGGATATTCAGGTTTTCGTTCGTTTACACCAACTGAAGGGGCTTTTGCAGCCGCAGGGCGAAGAGCCACTTTTCCTTCACCCTTGTATGAGTGATTTGCTCCACTGCCTCGGCGTAGAGACCAAGCTGCAGATTATACTTTTCCGCAAAGGCTGCTTCGTCATCGATGTGGTCCGTCTTGTAGTCCACCAGCACCCAAGCATCATCCTCCATAAAGGCGCAGTCGATAATGCCCTGGACCATGGTTCCCTCCTGCAGCAAATACGTGAAGGACCATTCGCGCTTCACCTTTGGTGATGCAAGCATTCGCATGCCGATATCGCTGACATAGAACTGAGCGATGCTGCGCTTGTTCACCAGCTGGCTTTCCCCTTCTGTGATGATGCCATGCTCCACCATGCGCGCTATTTCCTGCTCGATAGCTTCGTACATGTTTTCGGCATTCCGAAGAAGCTGTAAATCCGTCAAGCTCAGAATCAGGTGGGTCAGCGTACCCACATCAGCGCCGGAGTATTGCTTTTCCATCATATAGGCCGGCAGCTATGGTTCTTCGCTCAGCAGCATCTGGGTGGGATGCTCGCGGGCTTTAATTTCCATGGTCTCCTCATCCTCTGTAATGGGCAGGCGATTCTGTTCCCGCTTTTGCCGCACGATGGCCGTTACGCTGGTTTTGCTGGGCTTTGGCTCCGGACGATCATAAACATGGGCCAATTGTTCAGCCAAAACTTCATCCGGATTCGTTTTCAACAGGCTGTGGATAAATTCCGTTTGTTTGTTGAAAACTGAAATATTTTCCACATTTTCTCTGTCGATAACTCCCCAAACCCTTGATTTCCATAGGGTTCCCAACTGTTGAAAAGTTGTTGAAACCATGTTGGCCCCTGCAAATTCAGTCCCGTTTTCGCCGAATTGCGATTGATAAATGGCTACGCTGTCCAGCTGTTCGTCATCATTGACGGCCTGCATCAGCCAGTCTGCCATGCTGTCTGCCATCATGATTCGATAGGCAGAAAAGTCCATGTGCCAATCGTTTTCATCTGCCTTGCTGTGAATCATCACCAGCTTGTCCCTGGCGCGGGTCATGGCCACATAGAAGAGTCTGGCGCGCTCTGCCCGTTCGTCCATGGCCAGCTGCAGCTTGAAAGCGTTGACCATCAGGCTGGGTCGGCGGATGTTCATGCGCCTGTTCATGTATTGGCAGGTAATGCCCAGCTTGTTGTGCAGATACAGCCCCGTCTTCTGTGCCCGATTGATGCCCTTGTCGATGTCAAAAAGAATCACCACCGGGAATTCCAAACCCTTGGACTTGTGCATGGTCATGATGCGCACAAGGTTGTCTTCCTCGCCCACAGTTTTGGCAGAGGTTTTGTCCCCCACGCTCTTCAGATCATCGATGTTGCGGATGAAGTCATGCAGACTGCCGCCGAAACTGTCCTCGTATTCACCCGCCTTTTGGGAGAGCATCATCAAATTGGCCTGACGGGCTTTGCCTTCCTTCTTTGCGCCGCAGGTTGTATAGATTCCGGTTTCCTTAAAGAGATAGAAAATCAAATCCGTGATGGACTTTACATCCGCCACCAGCCGCCATTCGCCGATACGGTTCAGCATGGCACGGCATTTGTGACCGAGGGGTGTTTCTTTCCCGCTGCAGTCCATCACTGCCTGATAGAAGTACTCGCCGTCCTTGTTCTGCAGTCGAATCTGCGCCAGCTCTTCATCGGTAAAGCAGAAGGGTTCACCCTTCATCACACCCAGGAGCGGTACATCCTGCCGCACATTATCAATCACCCGCAGGATGTTCATCATATGCACCACTTCAGGGATTTCAAAAAAGGTTCCGTTGCCGTCAAAGAAAACAGGGATGCCCTTCTCCGTCAGCACCTTTTCAAGCTTTTCGCCGTAGCCTGCCACCGCCGGCATCAGGATGACGATGTCCTTGTACCGAATGGGGTTTCCATCGATTGTTTCACGTGAAACAAGCTCTTCTATGCGTCTCGCCGCGACCTCCGCACAGTAGTAGAAGGTATCCTTCTTGGTCACCTTGTCATCGCCGCGGTACAGCACTTGATGGACTTCAACCGCCGCATAAACGCCATTTTCGCGGACGGAAATCAGCTCATCCTCCGGCAGATAGTCCAGCTCGGTGACTTCCTTGCGCATAGTTTTGCGGAATACGCGGTTGGTGGCATCCAGGATATCATGGCGTGAGCGGAAGTTCCGCTGGAGCAGAATCCGGCGCTCGCTTGCAGCCTCATCATCGGAATAGGTCCGCATGCGATGCAGAAACAGCGTGGGGTCGGCCTGACGGAAGCGATAGATAGACTGCTTCACATCACCCACCATGAACAGGCAGTTGTTTTCTCCGTGCAGGTTCTGCATGATACTGTCCTGAATAGCGGATACGTCCTGACATTCGTCCACGAAAATGTGATCGTAGCTGTTCTGCATCCGCTCCCGCAGAGCAGGCTGCTGCAGGATGGTGTAGGTCTTCTGCTCCAAATCATTGTAGTCCAGATACTTCCCTGCCCGCTTGGCCGCAGAGAAGTACTCTTCCGTTTTCTTTGTCAGCGATGCAAGACCGGCACAAAGGCGCTTTGTCACGCCCAGTTCCATATTCAGCTGGCTGAAGTCCACCGAAATCGTCTTTTTGATTTCGTCGATGGCCTTCTTCAGCGCCTCACGCTTTTTCTTGAATTCCTTGTCCCACTCTACTTCAGCCTATGTGGCATCCTTGGCCTTCCAGCTATTCATTCGGGCAAACTTGACATTTTCCAATGCCTGAATGAATGCATCTCCGTCATCCAACGGTACGGAGAGCAGCTGTCCAATCATGGCATGGTCTGCTTCAAAGACCGGTTCTCTTACTTCCACTGCATCGGGCAGCTGGAACATATCCGCGATTTCATTCAGTATGCCATCAGCGGCATGCAGCTGAATCTGCATGTTCGTCAAAATCACCCGATACCAGGGCTGGTCCTGAATGGGCTCTGCATCTACCTGTTCCACGGCTTCATTCAGCCACGCGAAGGGGTCCGGCAGAGACATCAGAAAGCCATGCAGCTTCTTGTTCCATTCAAGGATTGTTTTCTGGTCCAGCTGCTCTGCCATGAAGCGGAAGTCCTCATCCTCCGATTCCAGCAGTTCGTTCATGGCAAGGTTCACTGCCTCCTGAAAGAGGTTCTCCTTCACCGCATCATTGCAGATGCTGGACAGCGGGTCAATCTGCGCTGCCTGAAACTCACTGCGCAGGATTTTCTGACAGAAGGAATGGATGGTGCTGATTTGTGCCGACTCCAAGTCATCCAGCGCCTTGCCCATCAATTCCGGCTGATATTTCATTTCTTCCGTAATCCGCTTCTGCAGCCGCTGGCGCATTTCTGCCGCAGCTGCCCGGGTGAAGGTACAAATCATCATCCGATCCAGGGTGTACCCATCCTCAATCAGCCGAACGATGCGTTCAATCAACACAGCCGTTTTGCCTGAACCGGCCGCGGCTGATACAAGGATGGTATGATTGCGGGCATCGATGGCCTGTTGTTGTTCCTTTGTCCATTGGGGCATGGAAATCACCTCGGAAGTTTTGATGTTTGTTTCACGTGAAACACAGGAGAAATTTGACGAAATATCCGCCTTCAGAATTTTCGATTCTAACGCGTTTTTGCATGCTCTATAAAGGAATTCGTATTCACGATTTTTCTTCGTTGGATTTCAGAGAAGATTGCGTAATTTTCCTGCAAATATCATGGATATTGTAGCACCAAAATAATTGTTTTGCAAGATATCTTTCGTTTTTAGTAACTATCATTCCCATTATCATTGTTATTATTTATTTTATTTATATTTAGTGACTTAATCCGTCATACAAACTCCTTCCGTCGGCTTCGCCGCCACCTCCCTCAAGGAGGGAGGTTTATAAAGCTCCCTCCCCGAGGGAGCTGTCACGAAGTGACTGAGGGAGTTACCTGAGGGAGTAAGCCGACAGATATCATCTATGCAAATCAATACGGCAATTCATTCTGCATCCAGTATCCATATCCGACATTTCAAAAACAGCGGGGTCTCCCCCGCTATCTTCTGTCAAAATGCAATTATGAAAAATCAGGTTCCTCGAAGACGGCAGCTTCTTCCTGCCTGCCCTGCTGAACACAGCTGATGTTTGCCATACCGGCTTCATCCATGCAAACATGGTAAATCTGCATCTGCTCAATACCGTTGATGTCCGTTTCGTCCGTGCAGGTGATGAAGGTCTGCACGTCCTCCGTTTCCTCCAGCAGGTGCACACGGCGGGTCATGTCTAACTCGCTCATCACGTCATCCAGCAGCAGCACCGGAGACTCCCCTGTCTCCTGCCGGAACATATGCAGCTGAGCCAGCTTCAAAGAAAGGGCGGCAGTGCGAATCTGCCCCTGGCTGGCATAGACCTTCATCTCCCGGCCGGCCATCTTCAGGCTCAAATCCTCCCGATGAATGCCGAAGGAGGTCACGCCGCGAAGCATATCCTCCTGACGCGCTTTCTTCAGCCGGTCCAGCACATAATCTGCATCGACCGTCTCCTCCCCCGCACAGCAGAGGTAGGTGACGGTCAAATCCTCTTCACACCGGCCTGAGATGCCGCGGTACTTCCTGTTGGCGTACTGATTCAGCTGGTCGACGGCCTTGCGCCTTGCTTCAATCATGGTGGCACAGGGCGCAGCCATGGCCAGCTCGAAGGTTTGAAGCATATCATCGTCGATGTATCCGCCGCGCTTGCGTTCCCGAAGGAGCGCGTTGCGCTGCTCCAGCGCTTTTTGATACTGCTGCAGGCTGATGAAATACCCCGGCGACAGCTGTGAGAGCATCATATCAAGGAATTTGCGCCGCAGGGACGGCCCCTCCTTGATGAGCATCAAATCCTCGGGCGAAAAAATCACGCACTGCAGGTGTCCCATCAAATCCACCAGACGGGCGGTCTTCTTCCGGTCCACAAAGACCTGTTTCTTTCGCGTTTCCCCCGGTGTCAGGCGCAATGCGATGTCCGTGTGATTGTTCTTCTTCTGCAGGGATACGCCTGCAAAGCCCATGGGCGTACCGGCGCGGACCACATCGCGGTCGGCGTTGGTGCGGTGGCTCTTGCCCAGGGCGCAATAATGAACGGCTTCCAGCAGGTTTGTTTTGCCGGAGCCGTTCGGGCCGAAGATCAGGTTCACCCCTTTGTGGGGGGTGATGGACATCTCTGCGTAATTGCGAAAGTCCTTCAGGTTAATCTTATCGATTCTCATTTTACTGGAACACGCGCACCGGCAGAATCAGATACAGGAAGCTGTCACCCTGTACAGGGGTAAAGATGCAGGGGCTGATGTTGGAGTTGAACTTCATGCACAGCTCATCGTTGTTGATGTTGCGGATAACGTCCGTAAGGTACTTGGCGTTGAAGGCAATCTCCAGCGGCTCGCCGATCAGGGCGCAGTCCACCTCTTCCATCACATCGCCCATTTCGGCGTTGGAGGTGATGACCACCTTGTCCTGATGGAAGGACATGCGGATGAGGTTATTCTTGCCCTCTCTGGCCATCAGACTGGCGCGGTCGATGGCATCGGCCAGCTCGGTGCGGCTGCACTTCACCTCGGTCTTGTAGGTGGAAGGCAGAATCTTCTTATAATCGATGTACTCACCGGCCAGCAGCACGGCGCTCATCTTGGTGTTGCCAAAGCGGGCTTCCATGTGGGACTTGTCAAAGCTGAGGGTGGCGAAGGTTTCCTCATCGGGAAGAATCTTGCTCAGCTCATTAAGCACACGGCCGGGGATAACAGCCTTCAGCAGCTGCTTGTCCTGAGGAAGATTGAAGGGCTGGTACAGCTTCTGAAGTGCCAGACGATAGCCGTCCAGTGCCACCATCCGTGCCTCCTGGGGATCCACCTCCAGCAGACAGCCGGTCAGAATCTGGCGGGTCTCATCGGTGGCGATGGAGAACACCACCCGGCTGATCATTTCCTTAAAGCGGTTCTGCTGAATCTGAATCTCCGTGGGTGCGTTCATGTCGGGCATTTCGGGGTAATCCACCGCATTCATGCCGGAAATGGACGACTTGGAGCTGGAGCACTTGATGGCTGCAGAGAAGTTGTCGCCGATTTTGATGGTCATGGTGCCGCCGGGCAGCTTGCGCACCAGCTCCGTAAACAGCCTGCCGGGCAGGACCACGCGGCCCTTCTCGGCAATATCCGCCGTCAGAAAGGATTGAATGGTCAAATTGCCGTCCGAACAGGTCAGGGTGACCCCGGTGTCATCGGCCTCGATGAGCACTCCTTCAAGGATCTGCTTAGCGGGACGGGATGAGATGGCGCGGGTAACAATGTTCAGGCCATCCAGCAGGTCCTGTACGTTCATGGCAAACTGCATGCGGGAATCCTCCTAACGTAGATAGTTGAATATATATATTAAAACAGTCGTAGCAGTAGGCGCGCCTAAAATGTTGATAACCGCCGCAATCCCAGTTGTGACAAGGGTTTGCGGGCTGTAAAAACATTTGGAAAACCTGCTGATTTTTCATCGTTTTCCACACAGCTGTCTTTCACAGCATTATATTCCATGCGCCGGGCCCGTTTTCCTGCCGGAGGAATATCGTCCCCGGCAGCGAGGCAGCGGCCTGCCTGTGTGGAAAACTGAGAAAATCGGGATGCTTCA
Source organism: Clostridia bacterium (assembly GCA_030526225.1). Classification (GTDB taxonomy): domain Bacteria; phylum Bacillota; class Clostridia; order Christensenellales; family Aristaeellaceae; genus JAUNDF01. Next base: position 3,823 of record JAUNDF010000035.1, on the reverse strand, counting down.
GCATGTTTTTCCAACTTGTCAACAGTTGTTGATAAACAGGGTGTGGAGCAAATCTCTTCCTATTATAAATAAGGGATTTTGCTGCTGCTGTTTTGGCTTCAATCCACATGTTTTCAACCGCTGTTGAGGGATGGGGAAAACTTACAGCTTCATCTTGCCGAAGGCATCATCCATGTCCAGAGTGGCGAAATAATCCCGGGGAGTTTCGGCGCGGCGGATGAGCTTGTACTGGCCGTCGGTGGTGTACAGCACCTCGGCAGAGCGGAGACGGCCGTTGTAGTTGTAGCCCATGGCGTGGCCGTGAGCGCCGGTATCGTGGATGACCACCAGATTGCCCTCGTTGATTTCCGGCAGGCTGCGGTTGATGGCAAACTTGTCGTTGTTCTCGCAGAGGCTGCCGGTCACATCATACACATGGTCGCAGGGCCAGTCGCGCTTGCCGCACACGGTGATGTGGTGATAAGCCTCGTACATGGCGGGACGCATCAGGTTTACGGCGCAGGCATCCAGACCGATATAGTGACGGTAGGTGTCCTTGTGATGGGTGGCATGGGTCACCAGCCAGCCGTTGGGGCCGGTCATCCAGCGACCCAGCTCGGTCTTGATGGCCACGCCGCCTTCGGGGAAGATTTCCTCATATGCCTTGCGGACGCCTTCGCCCACCTGCATGATGTCGGTCTTTTCCTGATCGGGGCGATAGGGAATGCCAACGCCGCCGGACAGGTTGATGAAGGCCAGCTTCAAGCCGGTGAGGGCAGAAAGCTTCTTGCCGGCTTCAAACAGCAGCCGGGCCAGGGTGGGATAATAATCGTTGGTGATGGTGTTGCTGGACAGGAATGCGTGCAGGCCGAATTCCTCTGCGCCCAGCTCCTTCAGCTTCATCAGGCCCTCCTCCAGCTGGGCATAGGTGAAGCCGTACTTGGCCTCGCCGGGGTTGCCCATGATGGTGCCGGAGATGGAGAAATCTCCGCCGGGGTTATAGCGGCAGCAAACGGTCTTGGGGATGCCGCCGTTTTCCTTCAGAATGTCAATGTGGGTCACATCGTCCAGGTTGACGAAGGCACCCAGCTGGCGGGCATAGGTGAATTCATCATCGGGCATGGCGTTGGCGGAGAACATAATATCGCGCCCGGAGAAGCCGCAGGCCTCGGCCAGCATCAGCTCGGTGCGGCTGGAGCAGTCCACGCCGCAGCCCTCTTCCTTCAAAATGCGAAGGACGGTGGGGTTGGGCAGTGCCTTGACGGCAAAATACTCTTCAAAATCCTTGCACCAGGCAAAGGCCTGATTCAATGCGCGGGCATTGTTGCGGATGCCCTGCTCATCATACAGATGGAAAGGAGTCGGGAAAGCTTCCGCAGCGCGCTGGAAAACGCTGTCGGCAAGGGAAAAATTAGGCATCAAATCACCTCTTAAAACTTATACGAATCCACTATCCATTGTATCATGTTTTGGTCAATGGCACAAGAAGCGAGCGCCGAAAGTCGCAAGAAAAATCGCGAAAAAACAAGGCTCATGCAAAGATGTTTCATGTGAAACATTGCGCCGAAGAAAATGAAAAAACGCATAAAATCATCCGCTGATATACTTGTATACAATCAGACTCCTGCAGTTTCTGGTCGGTTGTAAATACTTACATATTCATTATTGTTTCCAAAATAACAAAAATGAGTGTAAAAACTTGCAAACAGCGGTGCTTTGTCTTATAATGGGGTTTGTCGGGCCTTTCGGCACATCGACATTTACCGTGGTTTTGATACCATCCACCGCCCGTTTCCTTCCCTTTAGAAAAGTGAGAAGGACCAGGCGAACCATACATCACCCATTACACAAACAGGAGGTAACCCCATGCCCGCAACTTCTTTTGACAAGGAAAGCATCAAGGCAGCGATTATCGGCAAGGTGCAGCGCTACAATGGCCGTACCATTGAAGAAGCCACCGAAAACCAGATTTATCGCGCCGTGGCATCCACCGTCCGTGACCAGATCATGCAGAAGTACATGATCGCCCGCGATGAGCGCAAGCACGGCAAGATGAAGCGCCTGTACTACCTCTCCCTGGAATTCCTCATGGGCCGCAGCATGTACTGCAACATGCTCAACCTGGTCTCTACCAAGGAGTACCGCGAGGCTCTGGCTGATCTGGGCATCGACCTGGACAAGATTCTCAAGGAAGAGCCGGAACCCGGTCTGGGCAACGGCGGTCTGGGCCGTCTGGCAGCCTGCTTCCTGGACAGCCTGTCCAGCGTAAACCTGCCTGCCATGGGCTGCACCATCCGCTACGAATACGGCCTGTTCAAGCAGAAGATTATCGACGGCCAGCAGGTTGAGCTGCCCGATAACTGGCTGAGCAAGGGCAACGTGTGGGAAATCCCCGTGATGGAAGACGTAATGGAAATCCATTACGGCGGCCATGTGGACGTGGAAAAGGACATCGAGGGCAATGACCACTATGTCCACCGCGACTACTACACCATCGAGGCTGTTCCCTACGATATGCCCATCGTCGGCTATGACACTGCCACCGTCAACAGCCTGCGCATGTGGTCTGCCCGCAGCCCCAAGCGAATCGACCTGGATTCCTTCGGCGAAGGCAAGTACGCACAGGCCAGCGCCGACATCGAGAATGCCGAGGTTATCTCCAAGATTCTCTACCCCGAAGACAAGCACTACGAGGGCAAGCTGCTGCGCCTGAAGCAGGAATACTTCTTCGTGTCTGCCACGCTGCAGTACATCCTGAAGGACTTCAAGGCCCAGTACGGCAAGAACTTCAAGCTGCTGCCCGAAAAGGTAGCCATCCACATCAATGATACCCATCCCGCTCTGGCTGTGCCCGAGCTGATGCGTCTGCTCATTGACGAAGAGGGTCTGGGCTGGGACGAGGCCACCAAAATCTGCCACGATACCATCGCCTACACCAACCATACCATCATGTCCGAGGCTCTGGAAAAGTGCCCCCAGAATATGGTGAAGGATCTGCTCCCCCGCATCTATCAGATTCTGGAGGAGATGAACCGCCGTCTGTGCGACCGCCTGTGGAATTCCTTCCCCGGCGATTGGGACCGCATCGGCCACATGGCCATCATCGCCTACGGTCAGGTGCACATGGCCAACCTGTGCGTTGCCATGACCCACTCCACCAACGGCGTTTCCCAGCTGCACGGCGAAATTCTGAAGGCCGATACCTTTGCTGATTACAACAAGGTCATGCCCAAGAACTTCTCCGCCATCACCAACGGCATCACCCATCGCCGCTGGCTGATGAGCTGCAACCCCGCGCTGACCGACCTGATCTGCGAAGCCATCGGCGACAAGTGGATCAAGGAGCCCCTGCGCCTGGAAGAGCTGCGTCCCTTTGCTGATGACGCCGCCTTCCGCGAAAAGTTCGCCAAGGTGAAGCATCAGAACAAGGAACGCCTGGCCAAGATGCTGCTGGACCGTCAGGGTGCAGTCATCAACCCCGACTTCATGCTCGATGCCCAGTCCAAGCGCCTGCATGAGTACAAGCGTCAGATTCTGAACGCTCTGCACATTCTGGTGCTGTACAACCGCATCGTCAATGACTCCTCCTTCACCATGGAGCCCCGCACCTTCGTGTTTGGCGCCAAGGCAGCCCGCGGCTACACCCGCGCCATGGAGACCATCCGTCTCATCAATGCCATCGCCAAGCTGATTGACTCCAACGAGCGCGCCCGCAAGTTCCTGAAGGTTGTGTTCCTGGAGAACTACGATGTGTCCTCCGCTGAAATCCTGATTCCCGCCACCGAGCTGTCCGAGCAGATTTCCACCGCTTCCAAGGAAGCCAGCGGCACCGGCAACATGAAGT
>JAUNDF010000034.1 GCA_030526225.1 Clostridia bacterium | reverse complement strand
AGTAAGTCGCTGCCGGATTCCAAATATGAGAAGTCCCGTATGGGGCTTCTTTTTTTGCGTTTGTTATGCAAAGGAATATAAGAATAAAGCCTGCGCCGATTCAATGTCAGCACAGGCTATTTTCATTTTACGATTGTTTCAATCAAAAGCAGCAAGGCGAGGTGCATCGGATACAGCGCATATCCGAGCCATTTGGGAATTGTAATGCGACATTTGCATCCGCACCAGGCAATCAGCGGGAGAGAAAGAATGGACAGTGCCTGCAGCCGCATCCATGGAGCAATCAGCAGGCTGACCGAGTCGGGAATCAGGTTGAGGTTCAAGGGCTGTCCAAACAGGGAATTGACGGTTGCGGAGGAAGTACCCCAGTATAGGCAGAATGGAATCATACAGCCAACCAGGGCCTGCGTGCTGTTGCGGCACAGATAGAGCATATAGATGAACAGAACACCCTTCCAGCCGTAATTGCAGCCGGTTAAATTGGCGAGAATCAGCGTGAACAATGGCGCCCAGTAATGGCTGAAATACTTCTTTTCCTTCAGCCCCCAAAGTCCCAACAGCGCCACAACCAGCGTCAGAAAGATGTTCGGCTCAGTCCATTTGTGATTGAGGGCCAACACGTATAGCGGCTGGGAAATCAGCCCGGTAATCAGCATTCGCAACAGATACTTGGCCATGTTCCTTGTATGGCACACGCCAACCACGAGACACCATGCGTACAGCGGGAATGCAAGCCTGCCGATAATTCGCAGCTCCTGCACACCGGGGAAAACCATTTTCCCAAGATGATCACAGAACATGCAGATTAGCGCGATGATTTTCAGCAGGGATGTGCATTGATTGCCGGATATTCGCTCTTCCATCATTCATCACTCATTTCCTTTGAATAAGGGGATTATACCACATTTGAAGCAAAAAAAGAATGCCCTGTAAAGCACAGAGCATTCTTACAATGGATAAAATGATGAAGGCATATCGCACATCAGCAATAGCGAATGGTAACGGGCTTGCCCATCTTGCGCAGACAGTTGGCAATATCCTTGACCAGACGAAGCTTGATGGACAGAGAAATGGGCATATCCGGGTTCTGATGGGCGGGGTTCAGTGCGCGTCCGCAAATGAACTTGACGGAAGTGCATTTCTCCAGTAAGATTTCCGCCAGCAGATGCGCGGCGTCCTTCTGTACGGTCAGCTTCTCGGGGTCAGGATTGGCGGCATAATCCTCCAAGATATCCAGCACACGGCCGATGGTGACCACGCCCTCCGTGACAAGGTCAACGCCCTCCATATGGGCGATGGGCGGCACATCGGGGGAGAAATACTGCAGATCGATGGTCAGGGGCTTGTCAATCAGCCTTGAAACAATCTGTGATGTCGTGCCGCCGCAAATGACGCGTACGCCGGGGCAGGTCATCAAATCGTTGACCACATCCATATCATCCTCAGGATTGACCGGAGGACCGACCATGATGCAGCAGGGGACAGGATTGCAAACCCGCAGGGCCGCAACGGTGGTATCATCGCCGCATTTGCCCTCGTAGAGCTGATTGCAGTGATTGAGCAGGCGCAACTGCACATCGGATGCCTTGTCATCAGGGCAGCTGTTTTCCTCAAGGAATTTAACCACGCTGTCATGCTGCCAGCCGAAATTGAGCACCTGACCGACACCGGCATGGGTCACGCCATCGGAGAAGGTCACGGCAATATCGTGCAGCTGCAGCTTCATGCGGGCTTCGCGAATCTGCTTGCCGGCAATGGTGCGCTCTGTCCATGGGACGAAAATGCGCTTGCCGTCACGGAGCAGAATCAGAGAGGGGTTGTCGAACTCCACGAAGTAGGCATTGCCCTCTTTGTCCACCTGCATCATGGTGAAGGTGGAATAGGCCACCTGACGCTCGCGGCAAACGGGCAGGGTGGATGCGATGGTTTCCACCACGTCCTTGATATCGGCGCCGGCATTGACCATGCTGGCGATGATTTTGCTGGTCAGGGAGGCAAGGATGTTGGCCTTCACGCCGCTGCCAAGGCCATCGGAAAGCACCATCAGGATGCCCTGATCGCTCTTGGTGACTTCCACCTTGTCGCCGCACAGCTCTTCTCCGTAGTGGTTCAGGCTGCGCCAGCTGGTTTCGATAAAGTACTTCATCAGATGCCCTCCTGCAGGATGCTGGCCTTCAGCTTCAGCAGGGCTGCCTTTGTTTCACCGGTGGTTTCGCCCAAAAGACTGGCGATTTCCTGAGCGACGCACATCTGCTTGTCGATAACCTCCTGGGCGGTGGCAAGGGTTTCACGGCGCATTTTCTAAAGCCGCTTCAATCCTTCCTCTTCATCGGAGATATCCTTCAGCACCAGCAGATATTCATGGTTGGGCATGGCCACGATGGATTGCTCCACCAGCACATCGTAAATGGCGGTGTGACGGCGGATATCCATCACATTCCTGCCATCAGTCAGGATGGATTCCATGCCGTCCATCACCACGAATGCATCCACATTCATGCCGATGCAGTTGTTGTCCAGATTGAGCATACGCTGAGCGGTCTGATTGAACTGCAGGATGTTGAACTTCTTGTCCAGCACAATCAGTGCGGTGGGCGTGTTGTCCAGCACAGTGTTGGCCATGCTCTCTGCACGCTGACGCATATAGGGCAGGCACATTTTCAGGTTGGCCTTGCCCTGTGCCACGGCAATGGCTTTTTCCCAGCAGGTGTTGTAGCCGCAGGCGCCGCAGTTGAGCATATCGGCCGGGGTGTTTTTGCCGATGGAGCGCAGAATGGTCCAAATTTCCTCATCATTGGGCATCTGTACATCGGCAAGACGCTCGCGATAGGTCTCCTCCATGCTGGCGGTGACCTTTTCGCTTTCGGGCAGTTCGCCTTCGTTCTTGCGGCGGGAGAAATCGTATACGCTGTCCTTGTTGAGCAGGAAGGGGCGCTTGTGCTCGTGCAGGGCAGGGCCGCCCACGCAGGAATCCACGCAGGAGCTCATCTCCAGCAGATAGCCGGTAATCTTGTTTTCCTGAATATCACGCAGGGTCTGGATGCAGCGGTCGAGACCGTCTACGGCCACAGACTTGTAGTTCTTGCGCCGCTCACCGGGGATAGTTTTCAAAATGCCGCCGGGGACGGGGTACACACGGCTGAGAGTGGCATGCATCTCCCGGGCATCGGGGTCGCAATCGCCGCAGGGGTTGATTTGCTCCCGATTCAGCCAATCCAGCAGCTCGTTGAACATCAGCACAGCATCAATTTCACCGGTGGACTGTGCCTCCTGCTTTTTGCTGATGCACGGGCCGATGAAGCAGACCTTGATATCCTCCCCATAGGCTTTTTTCAGCATACGGGCGTGGGCAAGGGCAGGACTGGGCACCGGAGCCAGCTGGGGCAGAAGCTCCGGGAAGTACTTCTCCACCAGCAGCACCACCGTGGGGCAGCAGGTGGTAATCAGATTGACAGGCTGCTCGTTTTCCAGAATTTCGGCATAGCGCTCGGAAACTTTGGTGGCGCCGATGGCCGTTTCCTCCACGCCGGCAAAGCCCAGCTTTTTCAGCGCGGCGCTGATCTGGGCAAAGCCTGCATCCGGGAAAGCCGCCACAAAGGAGGGGGCGAGGGAGGCATAGACCTTCTCGCCCCGGTCAATCATGGCGTGGAGCTTCTGCAAATCAGACTGAATCTGCTTGGCGTTCTGGGGGCAGATGAGGGTACATTTGCCGCACAGCACGCACTCATCCTCCAAAATGCGGGCCTGATCATCATGGAAGGTGATGGATTTGACGTCGCAGTGGCGGATGCACTTGTAGCAGTTTTTGCAGTTTGCTTCTTTCAGCTGGATGATACCCATTTGGGATTGCTCCTTCCTCAGGCGTTGGCCAGAGGAGCGATTTCCTCTGCAATCAGGCTGGCAACGCGGTCCTTATCCACGTGGTGATGGATGACATCGTTGATTTTTACGCAGGGGCCGTCCTTGCAGTTGCTCATGCAGAAGCTGGCGCTCAGCTCAACCTTGCCCTGCAGGCCTGCCTTGGCAATCTCGTCCTGGAAAAGCTGTGTCGTGGCGTAGGCACCCTTCATGTGGCATGCGGAGCCGACGCAGATGCTGACCTTAACCATAGGGGGAATTCCTCCTTCATTATCAGCTGCCGTCAGCAGCTGTATCATTCGTCGACGAGCATGTCATAGATGACCATGGCGGTATCCAGACGCTGCTCCTTGGCCATGCGGCCGTACTTGTCCACCTCGGCCTTTTCCTTGGGGCCGTGGGTCAGGCAGCCGGGGCCGCCGATGCAGCCCTGTTCGCAGGCCATACCTTCGATAAAGTTGCCCTGCAGCAGGCCCTTGTTGGCCTTGAGCAGTGCCACCTTGCATTCCTCCAGACCGTTGCAGACAACGGCGTTCAGCTTGAAGTCGGAGGCCTTTTCGCTCTTTTCGTCCTGTTCCTTCAGGGCTTCCACCACGGCATCGCCCAGACCGCCGCTGCGGGCAAAGATGCGGCCGAAGTAGGAAGCGTTATTGAGCATATCGGGCTCGGTGTTCTTCAGGTCGATGTCATAGGCATCAAACATGGCCTGCAGTTCTTCAAAGGTGATGGAGTAGCGCACATAGGGTGCCACCTTCTCCAGCTTCACCTCGCCCTTCTTGGCCACGCAGGGACCAACGAAGATGATTTCTGCTTCGGGATGAGCCTTCTTAATCAGCTTGGCAATCATGGCCATGGGGGAGAGGTTGTGGGAAATCTTGTCCACCATGCCGGGGAAATTCTTGTGGATGTAGGTCACGAAGGCGGGGCAGCAGCTGCTGGTCAGGAAGCCCTTTTCCTTCAGCTCCTGTGCCTCCAGATAGGCAACGATGTCAGCGCCCAGAGCGGCCTCAATCACGTTGTGGAAGCCCATGGCCTTCATGCCGCCCACCACCTGCTCGGTGGTTACGCCTTCAAACTGGCCGGAGATAGAGGGAGCGATGACGGCATACACCGGGTTGCCGCCCTTCTTTGCGGCGTTGAGCAGCTTTACCACGTGGGTGATGTAGCTCTTGTCCACGATAGCGCCGAAGGGGCACTGATACACGCAGGCACCGCAGCTGACGCACTTTTCTTCGTTGATGTGGGCCTTCTTGTTTTCGTCCATCTTGATGGCACCGGGCTTGCAGGCGCGCTCGCAGGGACGGGTATTCTTGGTGATGGCGCTGTAGGGGCAGGCAGCCACGCAGCGGCCGCAGGCAATGCACTTGCTGTGGTCGATGGTAGCCTTGTGGTTTTCGAAGGAGATGGCATCCTTGGGGCAGGCGTGGGCGCAGCGGTGAGCCAGACAGCCGCGGCAGGCGTTGCCAACCTCAACCTGGCTGACGGGGCATTCGTCGCAGGCGATGGGCAGCACTTCCACCTCGGTCTTTACATCCTCATGACCGCCGATGGCCATCTGAACGCGCTGCTGAACGATGGCGCGTTCCTTGTAGATGCAGCAGCGGGTGGTGGGTTCGGGGCCGGGGATGATCTTTTCCGGCAGCTCCAGCATGTGCTCGGTCAATTTATCTTCCTTGGTCAGCGCTGCAACCTCACGCAGCACGCGGTATTTCAGTTCCTGAACACTTGTGTCAAACTTAGGCACGTTGGTTCCTCCTCATTCGTTGCGGATTGTTATCTTCTTAACAAGAATAACATTCGACGCAGAAGCGCTGTTTCCTGCCGAAATATGAACTTAATATAAAAATTTTTCACTTATTTTTCCAATAAGGAGGCTGAATGGAACGAACGGCATCGTTTTATCCGTTGACAACAGGCGGTTTGTTCTGTTATAATGAACGCTGTTCACATGAACGATGTTCATTTTGGATTGGAGGCAGCACATGAAGGCAAACGCCACATCGCAAGAGCAGATTCTGGCAGCCTGCCGTGCCCTGACAGAAAGGGAAGGCATCGGGGCCATCAGCATGCGTGCTGTGGCCGGTGAATGCGGCATTGCGCTGGGCACGCTGTATCACTACTATGTCGATAAGGAAGCGCTGCTGCTGGCGGCAGTGGAGGACATCTGGCGCGACATCCTGCCGGAGGATGATGCCGACCATTCGCCGTACTTTGCAGAATATGCGGAAATGCTGTACCGGCGCATCCGGCAGGGCATCAGCCGCTATCCGGGGTTTCTTACTGCACATTCCGCCGTATTTGCAGGAGCAGACAGACAGCAGGGCAGGGAAGCCATGCACAGCTGCTTCGGGAGCATCCGCAGAGGACTGGCCGCATCCATCGCGGCAGACAGTGCCATAACCCCGGGGGTGCTTAATGACGGCTATACGGCACAGCAGATGGCTGATTTCGTGCTGGACAACATGCTGATGCTGCTGATGAAGGGTGCGCCGGACTGCGGGTTTCTCATCCGCACGGTAACACTGGCCCTTCATGGCAAAGCTGAATAAGAAAAGGAGAAGAATATCATGCAGGCAATTTTTGAAACGGCATTTGACATCGTGTACCTGATTTCTGTGGTAACCCTGGGCATTTTGATGCTTCGCGGCAGCAAGGGGCGCAAACAGTATGCGCTGTTCGGCGCCATGGCCGTGGTGCTGGGCTGCGGTGATGCCTTCCATCTGGTGCCCCGCGCCATCGCCCTGTGCACCACCGGACTGCAGGACTATACCGCGGCGCTGGGCATCGGCAAGCTGATTACCTCCGTTACCATGACGGCTTTCTATGTACTGCTGTACTACGTGTGGCGCTGCCGCTATCAGGTGGAGGGCAAAAAGCAGCTGGATGTCACTGTATGGATGCTGGCTCTGCTCCGTGTGGTGCTGTGCCTGATGCCGCAAAATCGCTGGACCAGCCCTGATGCGCCGCTGATTTGGGGTATCTGGCGCAACATTCCCTTCACCCTGCTGGGTCTGCTGGTAGTGGTGCTGTTCTATCGCAGTGCAAAAGAGAAGCAGGATGCGCCCTTCCGCCTGCTGTGGCTGACCATTGTCATCAGCTTTGCATGCTATCTGCCGGTGGTGCTGCTGGCAGACAAGTTCCCTCTGGTGGGCATGCTGATGATTCCCAAGACCTGTGCCTATGTGTGGACGGTGCTCATCGGCTACAATGCCATGCGAAAGGACAACTGATTTCTATTCAAAAACAAAGGCGATGCACCCATGCAGCGGTGCATCGCCTGTTTTGTTTGGCGCAGATTATGCGATTTCCAGCGCAACCTCCATCATCTGGGTGAAGGTCAGCTGACGGTCTTCGGCGGGGACGGCCTCGCCGGTGAAGATGTGGTCGGATACGGTGCAGATGCAAAGCGCATTCTTTCCGGCACGGGCTGCGTTGAGGTACAATGCGGCGGATTCCATCTCCACGCCCAGCACGCCCAGATTCTTCAGCTTGCCGGCGGCACCGGATTCATCGTAGAAAATGTCGGAGGAATAGATGGGTCCGACATGGGGCGTGATGCCCATCTTTTCCGCGGCTTCCACAGCGGCCTGCAGCAGCTTCCAGGAGGCGCAGGGGGCCACATTGCCGTCAAAGCCGAACTGACGGCCAAAGTTGGAGTTGGTGTAGGCGGACATGGCGAAAATCAGGTCGCGGACCTTCACATTGTCGGCGATGCCGCCGATGGAGCCCACGCGGATGATGTTTTCCACGCCGTAGTAGTTGAACAGCTCGTAGGAGTAAATGCCGATGGAGGGCATGCCCATGCCGCTGGCCATCACGGAAACCTGCTTGCCCTTGTAGGTGCCGGTATAGCCCTGTACGCCGCGGACATTGTTGACCAGCTTGGCATCAGTCAGGAAGGTTTCGGCAATAAACTTGGAGCGCAGGGGATCACCGGGCATCAGGACGGTTTTGGCGAAATCGCCTTCCTTGGCGGTAATGTGAGGAGTGGGTATATTGCTCATGGACGGGATTCTCCTTTCAGTTATCAGTTGTTCGGTTTGTTTGGCTTCGATGCATTTATTTTACCATGAAGCACCGCCCTTTGTACAGAGAAATTTGCGAAAGAATATTTTGGAAAAATGCAGCGGGAAGGCTTGCTGTGCCGGTTGGCACCATTGTCAATTCAGGCGGATTCATGGTATAATAAATCATTCCCTGCGGGAGGACGAAGTGTCCGTCCCCATTGCCTGAAGGAGGAAAATCATGAATATTATCCAAGCGGCCATTCTCGGTCTGGTTCAGGGCCTTGCGGAATTTCTGCCTGTTTCATCCAGCGGCCATCTGATTCTTGCCCGCTCCCTGATGGGCATTGAAGCGGCAGCGCAGACCGGCACCTATATCATGCTGGATGTGCTGCTCCATGCCGGCACCCTGCTGGCCATTGTCATCGTGTTCTGGAAGGACTGGTGGGATATGGTGTTCCATCCCATCAAAAACCATACCCTTGTCCTGCTGATTGTGGCCTCCCTGCCGGCGCTGGTGGCCAACACCCTCTTCGGTGATATGCTGGAGACCTTCTTCAGCGGCTGGTTCCTGGGCTGCAGCTTCCTGATTACGGCTGTGTTCCTGATGCTGGCAGAGGCGCTGTCCGCAAAGAAGCGCCCCACGGCTGACAAGCCCGGCCTGAAGCATGCCATCATCATGGGCGTGATGCAGGCCATCGCCCTGCTGCCCGGCGTTTCCCGCAGCGGCTCCACCCTCACCGGTGGTCTGGCCAGCCGGCTGGACCGCAAGGCAGCGGCCAAGTTTGCCTTTATGATGAGCGCCCCTGCCATTCTGGGCAGCCTGATTTTTGAGGGCAAGGATGCCATCGAGATGGGCTATCTGCAGGAGCTGGCACTGGTGCCCACGCTGGTGGGCGTGGCGGTGGCGGCTGTCAGCGGCTACTTTGCCGTGCGCTTCATGATGCGCGTTGTCAGCAAGTCCTCCCTGTACTGGTTTGCCCTGTATGTGGCGGTGCTGGGCTTTGTGGTGCTGCTGCTCCAGCTGGCAGGCTCCCCCCTTGTGCCTGCCTTTGTGATTCCCGCCATCACCCCTGCGGGCTGATGTGTACTCGTACAAACGGATAACGGAAGGAGAAACGAACCATGATTCGTGTCGGTATTCTGGGCGCCGGCAACATTGCCGAAAAGATGGCCCTGACCCTTCGGCTGATGAAGCAGCGGGGCGATGATGTTGCCCTGTACGCGGTGGCAGCCCGCGATCAAGCCCGCGCGGAGGCTTTTGCCGCCCGCTTCGGCTTTGAAAAGGCTTATGGCTCCTACGAAGAGATGCTCTGTGATGACAGTGTGCAGCTGGTGTATGTGGCAACGCCCCATTCCCACCATGCAGAGCACATGAAGCTTTGCATCAGCCACGGCAAGAATGTGCTGTGCGAAAAGGCGTTTACCGCCAATGCAAAGCAGGCAAAGGAAGTGATTGCGCTGGCCCGGGAAAAGGGTGTGCTGGTTGCAGAGGCCATCTGGCCCCGGTATATGCCTTCCCGAAAGATGGTGGATGACATCATTGCCTCCGGCGAAATCGGCGAGGTGAAGATGGTCACCTCCAACCTCAGCTACACCATATCCCACAAGGAGCGCATCGCAAAGCCCGAGCTGGCCGGCGGCGCACTGCTGGATGTGGGCGTGTATGCGCTCAACTTTGCCCTGTCCGTGCTGGGCAGCGAGGGCATCAAGGCCATTGACGGCACCGCGGTGCTCACCGACCTTGGCGTGGATGCGCAGGAGAGCTTCTCCCTGACCTATGATGACGGCCGCATGGCATCCATGATGTCCGGCATTTATGCCCGCACCGACCGCAGGGGTATGGTGTACGGCACCAAGGGCTTTATTGAAGTGGACAATGTGAATAACCCTGCGATGATTTCCGTGTACAAGCAGGAAAAGGACTTTGCCGATCCTGCGGTTTATCAGGTGCCGGAGCAGCTGACAGGCTTTGAGTACGAGGTGGAGGCCTGCATCCGTGCCATGGAAAACGGCTGGCTTGAGTGCCCCGAGATGCCCCATGAGGAGACCATCCGCATGATGGAAATTATGGATAAACTGCGGGAAAAGTTCGGCGTTCATTATCCCTTTGAGGACTGATTTGACTGCACTTTGCGGTGGACCGGTGACGATGCCGGTCCGCCGCTTTTTTACAAATTATTCACACACATCCGTGCGGCCCCATGGTATAATCAAAACTGGAATAATCTGCAGGAGTGTTATGTATGATTGAATTGCAGCATGTGACCAAGCGATATGGTTCGGTGGAGGCGGTGAAGGACCTGTCCTTCTCTGTGCCTCAGGGGCAGATTGTGGGTCTGCTGGGCCAGAACGGCGCAGGCAAAACCACCACCCTCAACATGCTGACCGGATACTGCCCGCCCACGGAGGGCACCGTGACGGTGGATGGGCTGGACATGCTCACACAGGCCCGTGCCTGTAAGCGGCGCATCGGCTATCTGCCCGAGCAGCCGCCGCTGTATCCGGAAATGACCATCCGCGAATACCTGTCCTTCGTCTGCCGCTTGCGGGAGGTGCGGGGCAGCAAAATCCGCAGCCATGTCAGCGATATTATGCAGCGCTGCGGCATTGAGGGCATGGATGACAAGCTGGTGGGCTCCCTGTCCAAGGGCTATCGCCAGCGGGTGGGCTTTGCCCAGGCACTGTGCGGCGATCCGCCGGTGATTGTACTGGATGAGCCCACCGTGGGCCTCGATCCCCGGCAGGTGGTGGAAATCAGGGAGCTGATGGCACAGCTGGGCCGCGACCATACGGTGATTTTCTCCAGCCATATCCTGTCGGAAATCCAGCAGCTGTGCTCCCGCGTGGTCATTCTGCACAAGGGCAAACTGGTGAAGGAAGCGGATATGCAGGAGCTGAACGGCGAAAACGGCGGCATGTGCCTGCGGGCCTCCATCGCCTGCGGTGAAGAGCGGCTGATGCCTGCCCTGCGGGGTCTGCCGTGCATCCGCAAGGCAAAGGTGCTGCCCCGGAAGGAAAAGGGCATCACCGAGGTGGAGCTGCGCTTTGCTGGCAATCCCGATGGTGATCCGCGCCGGCAGCTGTTCAACCTGCTGTGCGGTATGGATGCACCTATTTATATGCTGATGCCCGTGCGGGAAACGCTGGAGGAGCTGTTCCTCCGTGCCACGGACGAGGGCTGAAAGGAGGAAAAACATGCTGGCTGTATGGAAGCGTGAACTGCAAAGCTATTATTATACGCCTGTGGGATACGTGTTTATGACCGTATTTCTTGTGTTGTCGGGCATTATGTTTTTTATGAGCATCCTTCAGCCCCGGTCTGGCGATTTGCTGATTTTTATCGGGCAGATGGGCTATCTGTGGATGCTCCTGTCACCGGTGTTGACCATGAAGCTGCTGGCAGAGGAAAAACAGAAGCACACCGATCAGCTGCTGCTGACCAGCCCCGTATCGGTGCCGGGCATTGTGCTGGGTAAGTATCTGGCTGCCGTTACCGTGATGCTGCTGACGGTGCTCATCACCTTTGCCTATGTGGGGGTGATGGGACTGTACGGCACGGTCTACCCCGGCGAAGTGATGGTGGGCTACCTGGGCTTTGTGCTGGAGGGGTGCGCGTTTATCGCGGTGGACATGTTCCTTTCCTCCTGCACCGGCAGCCCTGTATCGGCGGCCATTGCGGCCTTCGGTGTCAATTTTGCGCTTTGGATTCTCGATTTGCTGGTGGACAGCGTTGGCATCGGCTTTGTGGAAACCGTTCTGCGGTTTATCAGCCTGTACCGGCGCAACGAGCCCTTCCTCATGGGGCAGCTGTCCTTTGCGTCGGTGATTTATGATGTATCCTTTGCGCTGGTGTTTGTTCTTCTGACCTGCCACCGCCTGGATGCAAGGCGCTATCAAGGAGCGTGACGGACATGAACAGAAAAGAAAAAAAGCATTTCTGGCATAATCCCCGCTTCCGTTACGGCGGCCTGTCCACACTGCTCCTTTGCGTGGCCATTGCGGTGATTATCGTCATCAACGCCGTGGTCATGGACATGGAAAAGAAAAACGGCTGGCGGGTGGACTACTCCTTCAACGCCATGACCACCATCGGCGACCAGACCGAGCAGCTGCTGCAGGGCCTGAACAAGCCGGTGCACATCTATGCCCTGTTTTCCAAGGGGCAGGAGGATGCTCCGCTGATGGAGCTGCTGGACCGCTATGCCGCCTTCTCACCCATGATTACTTGGGAGCAGGCGGATATCAACCTCAATCCGGCATTGCTGACAAAGTTCTCCAGCCCCACCGGCGATCAGACCGTCAGCAACGATTCTCTGATTGTCCATTGCCCCCAGACGGACCGCTTCCGCGTGCTGTCCCCGGCGGATTTTATCTCCATGAGCCTGAATTATGAGGAAGGCCGATATGAGATTGCGGGGCTTAAGTACGAGAGCGAGATTACCTCTGCCATTTCCTATGTGGCGGGGGATACCATCCCGCGGGTGGTGATTGTGCAGGGGCACGGCGAACTGACCGAGGAGGAGACGGAACCCTTCAATCAGCTGATGCAGCTGAACAACTACGAAATCACCTACATGAATCTGATGGCGGATAGGCCCGAGCCCACCGATGTGGTGGTGCTGTTTTCCCCTGTCCGGGACCTGATGGATCAGGAGATGGAGGTGCTGAAGGACTTCGCCGGTCACGGCGGCGCACTGCTGATGACCTGCGACTACACAGACCCCATGGACAATATGCCCAATTATCAGTCGCTGCTGCGTTCCTACGGCTGCCTGCCCCAAAAGGGCATCGTGGTGGCCGACAAGAGCGAACCGGCCAGCTACTACAACAACTATCGCATCAACCTGATTCCCGACATGCAGATGACGGACATGACCATGAACCTTGTGTCCTCCGGTGCGGATGTGCTGCTGCTCACCGGCTCTGCGGCCTTTGCACTGCCGGAGGAGGGTGACCGCAATCTGGATGCCCAGGCGGTGCTCACATCCACTGCGGGCGCATACCTGAAGGATGTATCCGCCGGCACCCTGTCCCTTGACAAGGCCCCCGGTGATTTGTCCGGCCCCTTTGCGCTGGCCATCCGCGCCAGAAGAACCACCGCAGAGGGCTACATTTCCCGCGCGGTGGCGGTGGGCTGCTCCACCATGTTCACATCCAGTCAGGTGCAGGCCATGACCAACGCACAGGAATTTATCCTCACGGCGGTGGGCTACCTGTTCGGCAATCAGAACACCAATCTGGGCATCATGGCAAAAACGGCCATCCGGCCCCAGCTGTCCGCAGCCTCTGCAGGAATGGGCAGCTTTGTCATCACCCTGCTGCCCTTTGCGGTGATTGCCCTGGCGCTGATTATTCTCGTTCCGAGGAGAAGACGCTGACCGATATGAGTGAACAACTGCGAAAAAACAAAAGTGACGGCCGCAAAAACCGTCTCCTTTGGCTGATGGTGCTGGCGGTGCTGCTGATTGCCTCCGTGCTGGTGCTGGTCTTCATGAAGCGACCGGTGCAGGACAATGACATTCCCGATGCCATCACCTATGGCGAACTGATGCAGCACGATGCCGCTGAGGTACAAAGCCTGACCATCACCAGAAGGGGAGAAGCCCCGTGGACCATCCGCCGCAAGAATGACGGCACGCTGGCGCTGGCAGAGGACCCTGCCTTCAATCTGGAGCAGGGGCTGGCGGAACAGCTGCTGCGGGCTGTGGCAGTCATCTCCTACGATGACATTCTCACGGAGGACAAGGCGGAATATATCGACCAGCTGGAGGAGCTTGGCCTTGCCCAGCCGCGGCTGACATTGGATATTGCCTATACCGACGGACAGACTGTCCGGCTGAATATCGGCATGGCATCCCCGCTGGAGGACGAAACATGGTCCTATATGCTGGTGGAGGGTGATGACCGGCTGTTTGCGGTGGACAAGGGCACCGTGGACATGATGAGCCTTGACCGGGAGACGCTTCATCCCGTGGTTCAGCCGGTCATCCATAAATCGCGGATGAACCGCATTACCTTTGAGTATGAAAACGGCACACAGGCTGCATGGCAGCTGATGACGGACATTACCGACAGCGATGTGGATGCCGCATGGTACATGACATCCCCCAAGCGCTACCCTGCCGATGCGGAGAGCATCAGCAACCTGCGCAGCAGCATTGCCAACCTGCGCGTGGGTGCCTATGTGGGACAAGCCACTGATGAGAATCTGACAAAATACGGCTTTGCCCGGCCCCGGTTCGTGCTGACCATCCATCAGGCGGCGGGAACGGTGGCATCCTCGGGTACAAATGGCGCGGCTTCAGCAGTGGATTACCCGGAAAGCACGGTGACAATCACCGTGGGCGGCAGCAAAAGCGAGTATGTGGACTATGTGCTGGTGGAGGACTGCATCTACACCACCGGTCACTTCGGCATCGGTGCGCTGATGGACATGGATGTTACCGCCACTCTGAGCCGGTATCCGGTAACCATGGCCCTCGGCAAGCTGAAGGAACTGCACATTACCGCGCCCGACAGGGATGAACACTACATCCTGCACCGGGAAACGGTGGTTGGTGAAGACGGCACGGCACAGGAGCAGGTGACAGTGACCTGCAACGGTCAGCCCTTCTCATGGGAAGCCTTTGAGGCCGCGTATCTGCGGCTTGAAACGGTAACCGTCTCCGGTGTGCTGCCGCAAAACGCATCCATTGGAGCGGTGCACACGACCTACCGGTTTACCGCTTCGGGCGGGCAGACGGTTGCTGTATCCCTTGCTGAATTCGATGCCATGCATGATGCGGTGGTCATCGACGGCAGTGCGGTGTTCTATATCATCAAAAACGGGATGATGTTTCCGTAACAAAAAAGAGCAGGCCAAACGGCTTGCTCTTTTCGTATGTGCAATTAGTTGCGCAGGGAGTGCAGCGGGGCGGGAATGCGGCCGCCGCGGGCAATGAAATCCTCGCAGGAGTAGGCGTTGACGGGCATAACGGGTGCAAAGCCCAGCAGACCGCCGAATTCCACGGTGTCACCGGCCTTTTTGCCGGCGGCGGGAATTACGCGGACAGCAGTGGTCTTGTTGTTGACCATGCCGATGGCGGCTTCATCCGCAATGATGCCGGAAATGGTGGCGGCGCTGGTGTCGCCGGGGATGGCAATCATGTCCAGACCAACGGAACAGACACAGGTCATGGCTTCCAGCTTTTCCAGAGACAGGGCGCCTGCGGCTGCGGCTTCAATCATGCCGATATCCTCGCTGACGGGGATGAAAGCGCCGCTGAGCCCGCCCACATGGTTGCTGGCCATCACGCCGCCCTTTTTCACGGCATCGTTCAGCAGTGCAAGGGCTGCGGTGGTGCCGGGTGCACCGGCCATTTCCAGACCCATTTCCGTCAAGATGTGGGCCACGGAGTCACCGCGGGCAGGGGTGGGAGCCAGAGACAGGTCCACAATGCCGAAGGGGATGTTCAGCCGCTGGGAAGCCTCGCGGGCAACCAGCTGACCCACGCGGGTAATCTTGAAGGCGGTGCGCTTGATGGTCTCCGCCACCACGTCAAAGGGCTGACCCTTGACGGCCTCCAGTGCAGTCTTGACAACACCGGGGCCGGAAACACCCACGTTGATGGCGCATTCCGGTTCACCGGGGCCGCAGAAGGCACCGGCCATGAAGGGGTTGTCCTCCACAGCATTGGCAAACACCACCAGCTTGGCACAGCCGAGGCTGTCGTTATCGGCGGTGAGGTTGGCCGTTTCCTTGATGATTTCACCCATGCGCTTGATGGCGTTCATGTTCAGGCCGGCTTTGGTGGAGCCGACATTCACGGAAGAGCACAGGCGCTCGGTGGTGGCCATCACCTCGGGGATGGAATCCAGCAGACGGTTGTCGGCGGCGGTGGCACCCTTCTGCATCAGTGCGGAATAGCCGCCCAGGAAGTTGACGCCCATCTCATGGGCAGCCTTGTCCAGATAGCGGGCAATGGGGCGGGGGTCACCCTGACAAATCATGCTCACCGGGGTAACGGAGATGCGCTTGTTGACAATCGGGATGCCCAGCTCGCTCTCGATGGCCTCGCCGGTCTTCACCAGATCCTTTGCCATGCGGCAGATTTTGTCATACACGCGGCGGCCGCAGGCCTCGGCATCGGGGTGGGCGCAATCCAGCAGATTGATGCCCAGAGTGATGGTGCGGATGTCGAAGTTCTCCTCCTGAATCATCCGCATGGTTTGCAAAATTTCGCCTGTTTCAATCATGGCCGGTCCCCCTTAAATGCGATGCATGGCATCAAACAGATCCATGCGCTGCATGTGGATGGTCATCTTCATCTCTTCGCGGATGGGCTCGAAGGCGGCGTTTACGGCGGCAAAATCCATATGGGCGCCGTCCAGATCCACCACCATCATCATGGTGAAGTAGCCGTCGAGGATGGTCTGGGTAATGTCGAGAATGTTGATATTCATTTCGCTCAGCTTGGTGGCCACGCGGGCGATAATGCCGGTGGAATCAAGCCCGGTTACGGAAATCAAAGCCTTGGTCATCGGTTCTTCCTCCTTATTTCTGGGGCATGTTCCCATTATGGTCTGCGCGCGTGTGCTTGTCAAGGGCAATCCTGCTCATTTTCTGTACTCCTTTGCGCAACAAAGGTTGCAAGGAAAGGAAAATGTGCTATAATTATCATGAAAGAATATGCCATGCTTGAATCGAGGCGTTTACCATATGGAATTATGCCGCAAAAATGTAAGAACGATTGATTTGACGCAGTACCGGGCCAACATGAAGGCTATCCGTGATGCTGTGCCTGCCGGGGCAAAGCTGCTGGCGGTGGTCAAGGCGGATGCCTACGGCCACGGGATGCTGCACATTGCCCGGGAAGCAGAAAAATGCGGGGCTGATATGCTGGCTGTTGCCATCACCGAGGAGGGCGCAGCCCTTCGCCGGGGCGGCATAGCGCTGCCGGTGCTGGTGCTGGGCGCCACAACGGAAGCATCTGCCATGCAGGGCGTGGCCAATGGCCTGACGCTGACCGTCTGCTCTCCGGAAATGGTGGACTGGTGCGAAACTGCCGCCAAAGCGCTGGGGAAGGACGCCTATGTGCATATGAAAATCGATTCCGGCATGTGCCGCATCGGTTGCCGGAATGAAGAGGAAGTCACGGCGGTGCTGGCTGCCATCCGCCGGACGGAGCATGTGAAGCTCACCGGCGCATTCACCCATTTTGCCGATGCGGATGGGGCCGACATGGCCTTCACCATGCAGCAGCTGGCCTGCTTTGACCGGCTGACGGCACTGCTTCCGGATGACATTATCCGCCATTGCTGTAATTCCGCGGCCATTCACCGCCTGCCCGGTGCCGCCAAGGATATGGTGCGCGCCGGCATTACCATGTACGGTTATCCGCCGGTGGATACGGACATGGCTGTCAAGCCCTTCATGACCTGGGAAAGCGAGGTCACATGGGTCAAGACCATCAATCCCGGCGATACGGTCAGCTATGGCCGCACCTTCACCGCTCAGCAGCCCATGCAGGTGGCTACGGTGGCGGTGGGCTATGGTGATGGTTACCATCGTGCCGCTTCCGGCAAGGCACAGGTGCTCATCGGCGGCCGCCGGTGCAATGTTATCGGTCGCATCTGCATGGATCAGCTGATGGCCGATGTGACCGGCATGGATGTTCACCCCGGCGACCGTGTGGTACTGATGGGTGAGATGGGCGATGAACGCATCACCGCCGAGGACATTGCATCCTGGGCCGGTACCATCAGCTACGAGGTCCTGCTGGGTGCAACGGGTCGGGTCCCCCGCGTGTGGATCAATGCATCCGATGAATAAGGCAGAACTGCGGAAGGTCATCCGCGCAAGCTGTCCCGATTCGGATGAAGTCAGGCGGCAGAGTGAAATGATTTGCGCCCATGTGCGGTCATCGGCCCTGTGGCAGAATGCGAAAACCGTGTTTGCCTATGTGCCCATCCGGCGGGAGGCAGACATCACGCCCCTGTTGGAAGCGGCTCTGCGGGAAGGGAAGACACTTGGCCTGCCCCGGTGCTGTGCCGATGGGGTGATGCACTTCCATCAGGTGGAGGCGCTTGATGATTTGGTGCTGTCCGGCATGAAGATTCCCGAGCCGAAAGCATCCGCACCGGTGCTGTCGCCGGATGCGGCACAGCTGCTGCTGGTCCCGCTGGAGGGCATTGACCTGTGCGGCAGGCGGCTGGGGAAGGGCGGCGGGTACTACGACCGCTACCTGCCCGGCACATCAGGCGTTAAAATGGGCATTGCCCTGAACCATCAGGTGACCGAAAAGCTTCCTATTTATATACATGATATTCCGATGCAGGCCATGGCGTGGCCCAAAGGCATCGTTTGGTTTGAAGACAATCATGGAGAGAGGATGAACATCCATGGCCAAGAAGAATGAAAAGCTGACCCCGGTCCATAAGCCGTACATCAAGGGCAGCGTGCTGGACAACACATCACCCTTTGCCATCGGCAAGCTGTTTGTGACGTGTGTGGTGCAGGTGGTGCTGTATCTGGCATTGAGCATGCTGGTGCTCAGCGACAATCTGGTGCTGCGCTATGTGATGAGCATCATCACCCTGCTGATGACCTACGGCATGTATTTTAATTCCGGCATGCAGGCCGGTACACAGGCAGTGACCTGGGCTGAAAACATGTATGCCCGGCAGGAGCGCGGTTCTGTCGTGTCGGCGGGTGAGGCTACACGGGGCTATCATCCCTTGAAGGGCTTTGTCCATGCACTGCTGGGCATGCTTCCTGTGATTGTGGTCACGCTGCTGCTGGCCTTTACCGCACAGAAGCAGTCCACCGGCATCGGTGCACTGCCCAGCTGGGTTTCCGGCTACAACGGCACGGATGCTGCCCGCGGTCTGGCCTTCTACGCCGCACCTGCGGTGATGAAGCTGGAGGACATCCTTCGTGTCATCGTCCGCGTGTGCATCATGCCTGTGGTGGCACTGGTCGGTACCGGTGATGCAGCTGCCGTGCTCACCATGGAGCGGCTGTCTCCGCTGGTGGTGCTGGTACCTGCTGTGATGTACGGCATTGGCTATACCCGCGGTGTGGATATCCGCGGCATGGTCCATGCCGATATTGAACAGGGCAACCGCAAGCGCGCCAGGCAGCAGAAGAAAAAGCAGAAGCAGCGCAGGAATGCTGATACACCCGAACAGCTGAATTAAGGAGTCAACCACAGATGAGAATTGTTGCCGGTACTGCCCGGGGCAGAACCATCATTGCCCCGTAGGGCAAAAATACCAGACCCACCCTGGACCGGGTTCGGGAAAACCTGTTCAATGTCATTCAGCAGCATGTCCGCGGTACCCGCGTGCTGGATTTGTTTGCCGGCAGCGGCGCGTTGTCTTTGGAAGCAATCAGCCGCGGAGCGGAATCTGCGGTGCTGGTGGACTGTGATAAGGCCGCCATTGCCTGCATCAAAAGCAATATCGACAAGCTGGGCTTCTCCAAACAGACTGAAGTTCTCCAAACAGACTGGTGTATGGCTTTGCAGCGACTGCAGCAAAAGCAGTTCGATCTGGTGTTCCTCGATCCGCCCTACGCCATGCTGGACCTGAAGGAATGCACCGCCAAGCTGCTGCCCCTCCTGTCGGAGGATGCGCTGGTGGTGATTGAGCATCAGGCCAACACCATGCCCTATGTGGCTGACGGATACGATTTGGTGGATAACCGAAAATGGGGCATTGCCGGCGTGACCATGTTCCGTCCGGCCGGAAAGGCGGAGGAAGCATGAAAACGGCGATTTATCCCGGCAGCTTCGATCCGGTGACTTTGGGTCATCTTGATATTATCAAAAGAGGATCTGGTCTGTTTGATAAGCTGATTGTGGCGGTGCTGGTCAATCCGGGCAAGCATTGTGCCTTTTCCGTGGCCCAGCGCATGGAAATGCTGCGCACCGTCTGCAGAGATTTGCCCAATGTAGAGGTGGATTCCTTCACGGGGCTTTTGGCAGATTATGTGGCCATCAAGGGCGCGGATGCGGTCCTGCGGGGCCTTCGGGGCACCGATGACTACATCAGCGAAAGCCGCATGGCACTCATCAACCGGGATCTGAACCCCAAAATGGATACGGTGTTTCTTGTATCCTCCGGGGAACACGCTCATATATCATCCTCCGCGGTGCGGGAAATTGCCGCGTTCGGCGGTGATTACAGCGCCTATGTGCCGGTGGAAATCCTGCCGGAAGTGGCCGCCTGTCTGAACAAGTGAAAGGGGTACAGAAATGGCAACCGATAAGAATATTGACCAATGCATGTCTGCAATCCGGGAAATCAACATGACGCTGAACAACGCCAAGCGCAGCTTTCTGGGCGGCGATACGGTGACGGTCAACCGGGAATATATGCTGGGTCTGGCCAACAAGCTCAATACCTCCCTGCCCAAAACCGTGCAGAAGGCCGATGAGTACATCCGCAACATCGATGCCATCCAGCAGCAGGCCGAGCAGGAATGCGCCACCAAGCTGCGTGATGCCACCCAGCAGGCCGGTCAACTGGTGGATGAAGCCACCCGCAAGGCCGAAGCCATGACCGCTCAGGCGGAAAAGACCGCCCAGGAAACACTGCACAAGGCGCAGACCGAAGCGGAGAGCATCATGGCGGCCGCCAGAAGCGAAGCCAACCGTGTGGTGGAGGAAGCCGCCCGGCGCGCCGCTGCCATGGTAGAGCAGGATGAAATCCTGCGCCGGGCCAAGGTGGAAGCCAGCGAAGCCAGAGAGGATGCAGCCAACGAAATGGCGGCTCTCCGTAAAAATACCTTCGAATATATGGATGGCATGCTGGCAGACATGGACCGCTACATTTCCAGCCTGCTCAACAATGTCCGCATGGAGCGGGAAGAACTGAATAACCACCTGTAATGGGTCATGAATGATGAAAGAGACAAGCACCGCGAGTGCCTGTCTCTTTTTTTACGAAAACAGAAATCATAAGAAACGAATTATGTCAATTTGGAAAATGAACGTGATGCAATCGTTATGAAAACCCGAACAAAATGAAATTGTGTGCGGGGAATGTTCAATGATGCGCGAAGATAATGGAAAAAACACGAAAAAGCATTGCAGAAACATGTTAAAACACAAATATGACTTGAAGATGTGTGTAAGTGACTGATAATAACGATGAAAAACATGGAATTATTGAATTTCTGGTTGACAAAATCCGCAAATTCGGATACAATCGACAATGTTTTTGTTGTGAAAGACATCAGATTTTGCCTTGGACAGACAGAAATTACGAGAAGAAAGGCAGAAAAAATGGATAATCGTGAAAAATATCATGAAAAAACATAAAATAACGATTCAAACAATATATTGTGTTGAAGGAGCATCCTGAGTGAAGGTAAAGAAATGTTCTTTCGAAATGAAAATAAGGACGAACATTTTGCGATATTTGATGCTGCAAGGCTTTGACGCGGCATATAATTCATTCAGTATAACGAATTCCCGCAATGACCTTTACAAGATATTGTGAGTAAGGTATACTTAATATGCATCTGTATAGATAACGGAAAACGCTTGTTAGCGCACTTGCATTGTTTCATTTGACCTTTCAAGTAGCGATAGCGATAAAGTTGGTAACCGAATTGCCTGTGACGGAGGTAGCAATATGAACACCGAAAAAATGCGTAGAAACATAGCAGCGGTCCTGGCTGCATCCATGCTGATGAGCACCGTGGCGCTTGCAGAGGATGTGGCGGCTGATCAGCCCGTGGATGTACCGGTAGTGGCAGAGTTTGTGCCCAGCGAACCGGTGGCTGTTCCTGCGCCTGCCCCGGCTCCCGCACCTGCACCTGCACCCGCACCGGCTCCGGCGCCCGAAGCACCCAAGGCAGAGCCTGCACCGGCACC
>JAUNDF010000033.1:6900-22139 GCA_030526225.1 Clostridia bacterium | reverse complement strand
AATCGTATGATTACTTACCGATAACTGGTGATCGTCAGCCATTACTTGCAAGTTCGAGCCATCCGTGATCGAAACCATCTGTGAAGCATAGGCGTTGGTGCGCTCAAAGTCAAGGCGCTTCACATTTGCCTTCTTCGGCAGCGACTTGGCAGGTATATAGCCGAAACGGTAGTGCTCACTATTGATGGCATAAAACATTTCTGTTGCTGAGAAAAGACGGTCAGCCGAAGCCAACCGTTTTTGAATCAAATCATGCGACTGTATTTCCCGGACACCCAGCCCACCTGGCCATTCACCACAATGGCATGCCAACCGTTGGAAGCGGTAGCCAAGTATGTTTTCATCATCTGCATTTGTAACGTTTCTTTGAAAACTATTGACAGAGACGAATACAGCAAGTATTATTATGACCAAAAGAACCAAAACGGTCAAAATGATGAGGAGGTTGCCTTGTGGCATTTACAGAGCAGAAAAATGAGGTGATTCGTAAGATTTTGTTAGAGGAAGCGTTACATTGTGCCGTGACCATCGGAATGCGGAAAACATCGGTGGAGCAACTTACGGAAGCGGCGGGTATTGCGAAGGGTTCATTCTACAAGTTCTTCCCATCTAAGGAGTTGCTGTTCTTTGCCGTGTTGGAAAACATTCATGCGGAAACTTATTCCGTGGCCGAAAAAGCCTTGCAAGACAATGCAAAACTCATACCAACAGAGCGGGCAACGAAAATCATTCTTGCTGCCTGCAAATACCTTTCCGACACCAAAGCCATGACTTTCATTGAAAACGATGTCGATTATCTGCTCCGGCGGATACCGGATGATATTAAAGCCGATCACTATCACAATGACGAAATTCACATTCGTCAGATTTTGGCGGCAAGTGGACTTGTGCCAAAAGGCGGAATGGAATTAGCTGCCGCCACCGTCCGAGGGCTGATTTTAACTGTTTCCCATCAGAGTGAGATTGGTGAACTATATCCGCAGGTGTTGGAAATGCTGGTTCATGGTGCTTGCAAAGAATTATTCGATTAAAGTGAAAAGCTGCCTATAGGCAGCTTTTCAAAATGCCACGAGTTATGTATAACTAACCAAAAACAGGAGTGAGAAAGTTGTGAAGAACCTTTGGGATAAAACTGCAAAGATTTATGACCGCTTTATGAAGAAGGACCATAAGGCTTATCCATGATTGATGGCAAACAGTACAGCATCGATACCGCATTTCTTCCGGCGTTCACGCCAAGGAATTGCGGTCTGCACAGGAGGTTCGTTATGCAGACTATCTTTCCAGGAATAATACTTTCACACGTAAACGCGCACACAGCCACCATAGAACTTCCCTTGCCCGATGCAAATTACGATCAGTGGGCAATCATTCACTGCAAAGAAGGACGCATGGAAGGCGCTATTGCAGGACAGTTTTGCTATCTTGAACAAGGGGATATGCTGATTGTTCGCAAAGGTGCGCTGGCGCACAGGGTATCGTTCCCGTTGCAACATTTTCATGGAATCGTCATTACATTTGATATTCAGAATGCTGTTTATTGCTTTTCGTGCTGTCTTCAGAATGTACACATAGATCCGGAGCGGATCCGAAAGCATCTGCTGGGAGAAAAGGAGCATTGCATCATCAGGGAAAGTGAATCGGTAGCACACTTGTTCTCGGAGTTGTATGCTGTTCCGGATTCGATTCGTGATGGCTATTGCAAAGTAAAGCTTCTGGAACTGATGCTGTTTCTCAGCGCAGCTGAACCGGGTGCGGATCATGCGCAGGTGCATACCTGTACCCGGCAACAGAGCGAACTGGCCAAGGGCGTGGCCGATTATCTGGCCGCGCATATTGGAGATAAGATTACCCTGTCAGAATTGACAAAAGTCTTTCACGCCTCCGGCACACAAATCAAGACTACGTTCCGCACGGTGTATGGCGTGTCAGTGGGAAACTATCTGAAGACCCGAAAAATGGAATCAGCAGCATACATGCTGGAGCATACGCAGCAGTCGATCCTCGCCATTGCGCTGGAACACGGATATGATAACAGCAGCAAATTCGCAGCGGCGTTTCGCAGCGTGAAAGGGATGACGCCAAGAGACTATCGAAAAAACGTTCTCCCTCCAAAGCGTGTCTGATCGGCTCATTTTTATGTCCGTTCAGAGCGGAATACCCTCTCATTTCGAAGTATAATGCCAACGGAATGAGAGGAATTTTTGTACACGGAGGCAAATTCCCATGAAAGACAAGGAGGAGAAGAAGTGTCAGATGAGCTGGTCGTCCGCCACTGCGCACCGACGATGGCTGGATTAAAAACAGGCAATATCTTCAATTGCACCTTTAGCTGCACAGATGAGCTTACAGACAGCATACGCCATTATAACAACTGTCTGTCATCCAAGGGACTGCGCATCATTCCGCTGAGGACAGATAAAAATCGCGCATTGATTTATGTATTTCGTCCCGAGCTGTTGGGCAGGGATCTGAAATCGGCGAAAGCAAAGAAATTGCTTGTGGAGAGAGGGTATCCAATCCATAAGGTAAATCAATGCGTGATGCATCTGATGAATCGCTTGCGGGAAAGTGATGGCTTCCCCCACGAAATCGGTCTGTTTCTTGGTTATCCGCCTGAAGATGTGGAAGGCTTCATTGAAAACAGGGCGGAAGGCTGCAAATGTGTAGGCTGTTGGAAGGTGTACGGCGATGAAGCCGCCGCGAAAGAGATTTTTGCAAAGTACAAAAAATGCACACGCGTGTACTGTGCCCGTCATTCCAAAGGAACGTCAATCGAACGGCTTACTGTAACCGTTTGAGATATTGAAAGGATGTGTTTGTATGAAGAAGATAGCAATCGTGTATTGGAGCGGAACAGGAAATACTGAGGCCATGGCAACAGCCGTTGCGCAGGGTGTGAAGGAGAGCGGTGCAGAAGCAGAGCTGTTCACGGCGGATCTGTTCGCCGCAGAGAAGATGGACTCGTATGACGCTATCGCCTTTGGTTGTCCGTCGATGGGTTCGGAGCAGCTTGAAGAAAGTGAGTTCTTGCCCACGTTCGAAGCCTGTGAAGGAAAACTGTCCGGGAAACGGATCGCTTTGTTTGGCTCGTATGGCTGGGGAGATGGCGAATGGATGCGCAACTGGGAAGAAACTTGTATTGCGGACGGCGCTGTCATGGCTTGCGAGCCGGTCATCTGCTGCGAAGCGCCGGATGAGGACGCGGTAGTTGCATGTAGGAAGATGGGCGCGAAACTATCGGAATGACGGAAGATTCCCGTCATCAACAACGTTCGTTGGGGAACATCTGAAAGCTACCGATATTGTTTTGTAGGCATTCCAACTCATAGCGTCGTTGCAATTGGAACGGTTGGAGGCAGTCCGCGTAAGTTGGAAGATCGCGAACGGTTTGAAACCGGACTCAATTAGATGGTTCGTGTGCTGCGGCCCCATACAATTATTGTATACGGTTCGGCATACCCAAAGCAAATCCTTCCTTCTCATATCTGATAAGCGAAAGGGCCGCTTGTTACAGTTTCATGCTGCAGCAGGCGGCCCTTCTTGTAAAGCCATC
Source organism: Clostridia bacterium (assembly GCA_030526225.1). GTDB lineage: Bacteria > Bacillota > Clostridia > Christensenellales > Aristaeellaceae > JAUNDF01. The sequence goes on along the minus strand of JAUNDF010000033.1, from coordinate 18,583 downwards.
AATCAATTCATCGCCGGCGTTTGGCTTGCAGACTGCTCCACATTTGCATACAGCAGGGCTGCCGGCCAGTTGGTTTGGGCCGTGATGCGGTAATTCTTCAAGCCGACAATGTGGATATCCTGATAGATGTTGGAATAAACAGGAATCGTCGGCAATACCTGATTAAACCGCTTTTGGAACGCAATCCAGCGCTTCATGTAGCCCAGTTCATCACCGGGCACCGTGGTATGCAGTTCCCAGGCCAGCGCCCGCAGCTATGCATCATCAATGCCGCTGGTGTTCATGGCACCGGCGTAATCCGCTTCGGAAGCAAAATGCATGTAGGGGTCAAAGGTGCTGATGAAGTTGGTTGCCATGAATGCAAGATCGTAGGAACGGTTTCCGCCTTCACGGTAATACGCCTTCAGCAAGTCGGTGAATGAAATTTCCGTCTCCACCAGCTGCGCACCAAGCACCGGCAAAACACTTTGTAAACCGGAAACGATATACGCAGCGGCGGCATTATCCTTTGTGACAGCAAAGCGGAAGGTCAGCGGCATCAGGCTGCCGTCCTCCAGCTGCTTATAGCGGATGTCATCCTTCGCGGGGTCAAACGCATCGCCGTCAGCGTTGAGCACCCAGCCATCCTCAATCAGCAGATTGAGGGCACGCTCTGCATCATAGTCATATGCATCCAGCACATCAAGGCTGAGCGCATCCCACTGCTTTTGCTGTGCTTCATCAATGTTTTCAGGGCGGTAAGAACCATTCACGGCCTGATTCATCCATTGTCCGATGCCGTAATAGCCCTTTACCGTCAAGCCGCTGCCGCCAAGATAGTTCTTCACAAAGGCTTTGCTGTCAATCACGCAAGCCAGTGCCTGACGCACCTTTTCAAACTGCTGAGGGCCCTGCTCACAGGCAATGGCCACAAAGCCGTAGCCAAGCCGGGCATAGCTTTGGAACTTGAACCGGTTGTTGTTCAGCGTTTTCCGGGCCTGCTTGATTGTGTTTTCGGAAGCAACCTTGTTGAGCAAATCAACCTTCCCGCTCAGAAGGTCATCAATCATGGAAGACTGCAGCACGGGCACCAGTGTTACCGTATCGATTGCAGGCTTTGCGCCCTCGTAGTTGCCCTTGTACAGCACATTGCGTTCAAATTCCACCTGACCGGAAGCCGCATCGTAGGCAACCAGCGAATACGGGCCGCAGGTCAGTTCAGGATGGGTCATGTAGCCTTCTTCGCCCATCACCGTGCTTTCCAGCAGCTGCGCGGTAAAAGCAGTCTGTGCGGTGTTGTTATCCGCATCCACAATGGCGGCACCTGCTGCTCTGTCCACAACGGTGCATCCGGGGGCAATCACCGCAATCGGGCAAGGATTGACCGACAGATAGCTGAATTCGTAGAAGTACGGCTCATATTCTGCTTTGACGGTGATGCTGTACCGGTCCTCATCCAGCAGGCGCACGCCCTGCAAATTGTCAGTCTTGCCGTTGGCGTATTCTTCGTAGCCGACGATATGCCGCCACACTGCCGTATCGGCACCAATCGCGGCGAATTCAGGAGAAGCCTGCAGCAGATAGGCAAACACATAGTCAGCTGCATGAATGGGCGTACCGTCATTCCACTTCAGGTCTTTGTGCAGGGTGATGGTATAGGTCATGCTGCCGTCCGTGCTGATTGTCTTGTGCATGTCGGCGACAACCTGCGGATCCAGAGAGAATTCAACCTGCGATGCCCACACAACGGGATTATACCCGTGCAGCATGGACCGCACATCAATATCGCTGGCATTGTTGCCGAATTGGTTGGTAAAAAACATGCCGTTCACACGGGTTGTGCTGCCCACGGTTATATGCGACTGCGGCTTATCCGCTGTTTTTTCAACATGCACATCCTGCCATGCCAAAGCCGGCAGACAGCCCAGAAGCAGGATTGCTGCAAGAAGGATGCCGATTCGCTTTTTCATCGCTTCATTTTCCTTTCGGCAATTTCGTCTTCATCGGGACAAGGAGCCCGCGCAGAGGGCATTCCCCCTGCGCGGACCGCAGCTGCTTACTCGAAGCAGTCGCCTTCGTTCATGTTCATGCCCATACCCAGAGGAATGGTATTGTCTTCAATCTGCATTTCACCGAATTCGGGAGATACAGGCTTGTCTGCACCGGGCAGCGTGTTGGTGACCGTAATCGTTGTGCCTTCCACCTTCAGGCTGACCTGATAGCCGGCAGGTACCTTTTCCTCCGCGAAGGAGTAGGTAATCTGTCTGGCGTCATCATCCAGGGTGGGCAGCTGTTCAGTTTCGGCCTGCCAACCGTTGTCCTCGGTCAGTGTCAGCTCTGCACGATAGCCGTCGCTGCCCTTTACCGTAATGGTCACGCTGTCGGGGCGCTTCTCAAACTCGTCATCGTTGTCCTTCCAGATCTTCTTCACCGTGTAGGCTGTGTAGGTCTGCCGGGCACTGTTGATGCACTTGACGGTCACGCCGCTGCCTGCGGGAATGGTTCCGCGCTCGTTCTCCCAGGAAACCGTGTATCCGTCGGGATTGGTTTCGTTCACCTCATAGGCGGCAAGAACAGGCAGATTGTTGATGGTCACCGTTTCGTTGTGGTGCAGGTTGACCGCGGCGACACCGTCAACAAAGGTCACATCCTTCGTTTTGTCTGTCAGCTTGGGCCGCTTGTACACCGCGCTGAAGGTATCGGTCACGTTGTTGCCGTCCTTGTCCTTCAGTGTAATGGTCAGGGTGAAGGTGCGGCCCGGTACAGTATTGCTTCCGGCAAACTCTACCGTTTTGCCAACGGTCAGATAGCCGTTGCTGCGCTGATGGACATAGACCAGGTGCTGGATGCCCTGCTCCACAATGGTTCCGGTGATGGTGCCGGCATACGCGGCGTTGTTCAGCTTGGCAGCTTCCACAGCGTAGCCGAGGCTGCTGTTGTCCTGCGTAATGACTGCGCTGAACACAGCACCTGCAGGCAGATACTTCACCGTCATCGTCTGGCCGTCCATCAGGCTGACGACCAGCTCACCGTTGTTGTTGGTGGTCAGTTCGGTCTCCGTTTTGCTGCCGGGCAGAACCACCTTCACCGCCGTGTTCTTCATCAGGGTGCCGTCGGATTCCTTCAGGGTTACGGTATAGGTGAAGACACGGTCCTTTTCAATGGCATTGCCCTTCAGCTTCAGGGTGATGTCCAGATCGCCGCCTCTGCGTGCGTGCTTGTACACAATGTGCTCCACAGCGGCAGGCGTGAGCGTATTGCCGCAGGTCAGTGCGGTGGAGTAGCCTTCCGCACCGAGGGCGATGCATTCGGTGGTGTAGCTTGCGCCCACAGGCAGGCCATCCACGATGATCTTGTAATCATTCGTATCCAGCTCCTTGTGGCTGTCGCGCAGTACCACGGTTGCCGTGCCATCCTTGAAGGTCAGGCGATTGTCGGCCGCACTGGTGCCGGGCAGATACTTGCTGCCGGTCTTGAGCGGATAGCTGCCGGAAACGGGGCTGCCGTTTGCATCCTTCAGGGTGATGGTATAGGTGAATTCATGCTTGTCGCTGCAGAGGTTGCCGTAGACATTCATGGTCATATCCAGCGCGGCAATGCTGTGCTCGTAGTGAATCAGCTTTGCTTCCTCACCGGCCAGAATGGTACCGGTCAGGTTGTCGGTGCCGGTGATGGTATACAGACCCGTCTTTTCATCCGGCACGAATTCAGCCTTCCAGAAGGTGCCCACGGGAATGCCATCCAGCACGGCGGGCTTGGTATTGCCGCCCTTCAGGGTAACTGTTGCCACAGCCTCGCTGCCGCCCTTGCCATTGGGGACAAAGGTCATGGGTACAGCGCTCTTGCCGGGCAGGGTCAGCGTACCGGTTTGGTTGGTGCCTGCCACGGGGCTGGTCAGGGTGATGGTGTAGGTGAACTCCAGATTCTTGTCTGCCGTTACACCCACAACGCCCATATCCATCTTAACGCTGCCCAGGGTCGGCTTAAAGCGCCATGCACCCTTCAGGACAGTGTCCCTGGTGATGCTGAACCTGCCGCCGGAAACAGAGGCATCCGTTGTGGTCCAGGCAGTGCTGAAGGACCAGGTGCCGGGCATGCCGGCATCCGTGCCGTCGGAGGTTGTCCATGCAGTGGTCTGCAGAGGCGCGACGGTTACGGTATCCTTCCAGTCGTAGGGGTTGTTGGTATCATCAAAGGAAGCGGGATTGCCTTCGGGGATGCCGTACAGCGCATCACCCTCCACCTGATAGCTTACGTTATAGGTGGTCGGTGTGAACTTCCACTGACCGTAAACCGTACGGTTTTCCTTGATGTGTTCGCTGGCGGTAATGGTTGTGCCGGCGGTAAGGGCAGCTTCATCCGCGGCCCAGCCCACAAAGGACCATACGCCGGGGACTGTCTCGCCGTCACTGCGGACGGAAGTGACGCTGGTGGTCTTAAGCCCCGCAGCCAATGTTACAGAGCCGTCCCATGCGATATCGGTTACCTTGGCAGGGGTTGCCGTGGTCTTGCTTTCAAGGGGCTTGCCCCAGACAGCATCAGGCTTTACAGCATAGTCCAGCGTATAGGTATCACCGGTAAAGGTCCAGTAGCCATACAGCGTTTTGTCTGCGGTGATGTTGAAATCTGCGGCATTGTAGGTGTAGGCCGCATCGGTATACCAGCCGGAGAAGGCCCATGTGCCGGGCTTGGCATCAGCCGCGCCGCTAACTGTGGTCCATGCGGTGGTCTGCTTTTGGGCAAGGGTTACGCGGGCCTTCCAGTCATAGGGATTGCTTGCATCATCAAAGGCAGCAGGATTGCCTTCGGGGATGCCCCAGGTGCTGTCCCCTGCAACCTGATAATGCACATTGTAGGTGGTGGGCGTAAAGACCCACTTGCCGTACACGGTGCGGTTTTCCTTGATGTGTTCGCTGGCGGTGATGGTTGTGCCGGCGGCCAGTGCGGCTTCATCCGCAGACCAGCCCACAAAGGACCATACGCCGGGGACGTTTTCACCATCACTGCGGCGCGCATTGCCGTCCGTGGTGGTCAGGCCTGCGGCAAGGGTGACTGTGCCATCCCAGTTGATGCCGGTGACCTGTGCGGGGGTTGCCTTGGTTCTGTCTGCGGCAGGCTTGCCCCATACAGGGTCAGCCTTGACGGAATAATCAAGGGTGTAGGTGATGGGTGTAAAGGTCCACTGACCGGATACAGTCCAGTCGCGATTGATGCCGTTGACCTCGGTCACAGCCTTGCCGCTTTCATCCTGCCAGCCGGTGAAGGTCCACACGCCGGGCACCTGATCCGTGCCGGTGGCGGCAGAGGTGGCGTAGGTGACGGTGGTCGACAGGGCATCCTTCAGGGTGGTATTGCTCAGGTAGGCAAGGTTGGTATGGGCATCAACCACGGCAGGAGAGCCTGCGGGAATGCCCCAGGTGCTGTCCGGGTTTACCACATAGCTGATGCTGTACACCGTGGGCTCGAAAATGTAGCAGCCATACACGGGCAGCATGTAGTAGGTCCAGGGTGTGGGCAGCGTGGTACTGGTGGTCACCACCCCCCCATTCCACTGGTACAGCTTCACCTTGCCGGCATCTGTATCCTGAATGGCGGCAATGTTGTTGACGGCCTGTGCAAAGTTGGTCGCTCCATTACCTGTATTGGCGAAATAGTAATCACCGGAAACACAAGCAGACAGGTCGAAGAAATCAGCCACCTTGTTCATGCTGATGGCCTTGGTCGTGGGTGCACCGGCGGCATAAGCCTCCTGTGCTTCAGCAGTTGAGCGGTACCAGCCAAGGAAACGCCATGTGCCGGGCGTTTTGACTTTGTTGATGACCTTGTAATCTGCCGTAGCGCTGACATCGGCCAGGGTGTAGGCATCGTCATAGGCCAGTGTGGTGGCAGATGCGGCAGGCTTGGGGGTATACAGACCATTCGGCGGGTATTCAATGGTCTTGTTTGCTGCATCCTTGGTGATATAGTTGTAGTTCACCTGATAGCGCACAGCACCATCCATGACCACGGTATTGGATTCCTTGTTTACCGCAGTGCCGTTGACGGAGGTCACCTTTGCCGTGTTTGTATAGGTCATGTCGGTAAAGGAGAAAGCGGTGCTGCAGCTGAGGCGAATATCGTAGTACACACCGGGCTTCATCTTGTTGATGGTCACCCGCACATGCTGTGTACCGTCTGCGTTTTTCGTTACTTCCGCATCCAGGTAGCTGTTGGCAGTACTCAAGAAAGTACCATTGACAATGTAGGTGCGGTTGGTACCCGTATCGTAGCTGACATTGGGGTCCTTCAGCGTATAAATGTACTGCTTGGAGGCACTCAGGTTCACGCTCATGCCGGCAGGGATATCATCCTCCAGCACCACGCGTTTATACTCCAGCTCGGCATCGGTGTTGGCAATCAGAATGCGATACCAAAGGCCGCTGCGGTTGTAAATCTGTTGGCGCCAAGGTGCGCTGTTGTCAGCATTGGGCTGGTCATTTGTGGGCAATGTGGCATTCCCTTGCCACTTGTGCAGGAAAAGCGCAGGCTCCACCAGTGTCAGCTGGCAATGGGCAGACAGTGTCTCCGTGCCGGCTGCCGCCGTGGGTACATACCCGGTGTAGGTGCGGGCGGTTACCACAGACTCGTTCATGGTGGTTTTGTTGAACAAATTGCTGTCTGTGGGTGCCTTCATGGTAACGTAAATGTTCAGCTTGTTGTAGGCATCGCCGGTGTTGCTGGGGCCAAGGCGGAATTCGCTGCCATCGCTGTTGTAGCGGCAGTCAATGGCAATGGCCTTGACAGAAGCAAGGTTTGCCGGGCGCACGCTGGTCCACACAGAGCTGTCATCCACATTCCGCACCGGGTTGGTCTGGGTGGAATAATACACCACCGGTGCCAGATAAGCGGGCACGGCATTGGGGTCGCTCTCGTCATAGTAGCTGACCTTGCCCTTGATAGCGCCGATATCCACGCCGGTCAGCACGCCCTGCCATTCGCTTTGGGTGCCGTTTTCTGTGTTCACATAGGTTTCCAGCTCATCGTAGATGACAATCCGGTCGGCGGTGGTATTGCCGGCGGTGGTGTAGCCAATCCAATAGCGGTAGCTGTCACCGGGCAGTGCACGGCTCTTGCTGCTGTACACATTAACCGTATCCGACTTGACCATCTTGCTGTAGCCGGTCTGCTTTACGCCCACGGGCTTAAAGTTGAAGGAACACTGCGTGAAGAGCATATCATTGGGGTGAGCATCATACAGGCTTTGGTAAGCATCCCGGAAGGTAATTTTGTTCAGCTTGTATGCGGCAGCGGCATTTACCATGCTTTGTTCGTTCAGGTTCAGATAACCAACAGTATTGACCACGTTGATGCCGCGGTCACGGATGTTATCGTAGCTGTTGGTCATTGTGTAGGTGACCTGAATAGTCTGAATAGCATTTTCCCGCACCGCAGACCATGCGCGTTTTTCCTCCGGCTGATGGAATTCAACCATCATCATGGTTTGGCCGGTGGCCTGCCAGTCATAATCAAAGGATACGCTGTACGCAGAGGAAGGAAGTGCATTGGCTGAGGAACTGCCGTTAATCACGCGCACTGTAGATGGATCGACTTCAGTGCCGCCGGGCAACAAATCGTAGAAGATGCCGTCCTTCAGCACAACCGGGTCCATGATTTCATCTGCTACACTGGTATTGCCACGCTGCTGGATATAGAATTTTACATTTTGCGACTGTATGCCGGTTGCCGGGTTATCAACCACTGAACCGGTGACAGTCTTGGTAATACTTGTCTACACATCCAAGGGGTCGTATCGGCGGGTACGTGCCGCAACACCGGTAACCAGGCTGTCATACTCATAATTGTAATAGGGTGCGGCGCCTGCCTGTGTTATTTCATATTTGCCGAAGTCTGTCCAGTAGGTTCCGTCAAAGGTATCCATGTCAGGATTCTGGCTGTTCACCTTATCCAGCAATACACGCTGTCTGACATGTTCAGTGCCTCGCAGACGGGCATAAAACAAGAAGGAATATGTGCTCTTCAGGAATTCGCTGTCGTGAATCACCTTTACACCGCATACCTTGTCAGGCAGTGTAGTTCCGGCAGAAAGCAATACGTTCTTTTGCACAATGGTACCGTCAGGCGTTTTGACATCCATTGTACCGCAATTGTTCCCTGCACGAAGCCACAAATCCTGATAATGCACAAATTCGCTTGTTCCCTCGTAGCGAATCCATATTTCATAGGGATACTTGGCCAACTTTGCGTAATCAGTGGATGCAACAGCAGCCATTGACCAGTCTCCCCCGGCAAAGCTGGCATCATATTCAGCAATGCTTCCGGAAAAGACCACTTTATAGAAATAAACATCTCCCTCCTGCAGCTGCTCAGGAGGCGCGATTTTTCCGCCATATGTCTTGTCATAATCAGCCCTTGCATTGCTGATGGTACTGCCCTTCAGCCGGGAGTGCAGATACATTTGGGACACATCATCCGTAATGATGGTGCGCCACGGGCTGTCAAAGAAATATTCCTGTGTTTCGGCATTCCAGTTGGGCATGATGCGCGGCTTTGAGGCAACATTGTAATACATGCCTCTGTGAACCGTGAGTCCTCTCAGCAGCGCTTCCTGACCGCCCTTGGTAGGTCCGTTATCAGCATTTGCAACGTTCTCGGACATAAATTTGCTGAAGCCGGGAGCACCGCCGTTCGCAATCCGGCGAATGGTTACTGGGCTGCTGCCGGTAAACTCGCCGTTCCGGCTTGCGCCGCCGTCACGAGGGGTTTCCTCCCAGGTCAGCACCGGGGGCTTCAGCTTAATGCCGTCACCCAACAGCACATCTGTCCCCCAGATTCTGTCAACATCATCCAGCATGGTTCTGGGATAGCGCACCAAAAAGCCGTAACTCAAATAATTTTGAGCGCCGTAGTTAACACTGTTGGTATATTGCCGTCTGTATTCATAGACGGGATGCTCCTGATCCTGATCATCAATGGCGGCAAATTTGCACAAGCGGCTCAGGTAATCGCCGGAAGCAATTCCCTGATAGCCCTTCGTTTTTAAGCCAGTGCTGGTAGCTCCTTCCGAAAAACCGGGACCATAGTACATTTCAAACTCGCCGGTTTCGTCATTTTTCTTTATGGTGCCGTTTCCGTAATAGGTTACGCCAATCAGCTCGGCATTGTAGGTGATATCATTGCCGGCATCATTCTGCAGGGGATTGCGGTACTGCTTGCTGACAAACTCCTTGTAGGGAGTAACAGCCAGCGTGCCTTCCTTCATGCCCAGCTGAATATCATAGGGCTGGCTCATGTAATGGTAGCGGTTTAAATCTGCCTGCCAGATAACATAGAAGTAGTCATCTGCATCGGCAGGTTTGCTGCCCCAGGAGGACTGCCATGCCATGTACACGCCGCCGTTCTGGTCGTTGCCGGCCATGGCCGTGTACTTGGTGGGCTGGCGATTGCTTTCCGCGGTGACAGAGCGGGTATGCACCTCCACCTTGTTGTAGATGGTATCTGTCACAACAGGCGTTGTATTATCCACCTGACTGTTGTCGATGGTCAGGGTGATGGGGACTTCCTTGACAAAGTGACTGTCCGTATCGTACACGGCATCTGCTGTGCCATAGGTACCGGATACCACATAGCCGCCCTGAATGCGGGTAGGGGTAAAGCGGTAGCCGATATCCACCGAGAACAGGTTGTCACCGGCAGGCAGGCGTTTGTAATTGGTCACAATGTAGTAGTCGGGGTCAGCGGGGTCCTCCGTATAGTTAAAGTCGCAAATACTGCTGACTTGGGGAGCCTCCACCAGCTGCCATGTAAGAGAAGGCTGCCAACTTGTAAAGGGAGCATATCCGGGCTTTGCGGTATTATCCGCCAGCACATTGGTGGTACCGTACCGGTCGGTAAAGATGTTTTTGGGCACGCGCACCTTCACCGCGCCAACCTCCAGAAAAAGGTTGTCGGAGCCGTGCACCGTCACCTGAAAGTTAAGGGTGGCAGTCTTGGGGCCATTCGTTGCCGGATGGAAATGCAGCACCTGGCGGCCGTTCTCTTCGCGGTAGCTGTAATCCACCACGCTGGCGCTGATGCCGTTGCTCCATTGGACACTGTACTCATAGCTCAGCGGAGTCTCGCCCTGCTCGGCCAGCACATACACGGAGAAGGATTCCGCCTGGAAGGATACCTGACCATCTTCCACGTCAAAGGCATCCAGCTGCTCGATGGTCTTGTTGTCATCGATATGGGCCAGGGTCAGGGGGTTCTCCTCGCTCTCCGGCTGGGCAGGCATGGTCACGCTGATGGGTGCCACAGGCTCAAAGGCCATGCCGGTGGCGGTGTCCAGCAGGGTAATATCATAGGCCACATAATAGGAAATGGTGCGGCCGGCCTCGGTCAGGGCGGCAATGGTGTCCTCATCCAGCTCCACCTGCTGCGCCGTAACGGCCACATTCTCGGGCAGAATGCCTTCCGGCAGTGCATCCGCCGTAAAGCGAACCACCACGCCGGTGGCTTCATCGGTCAGCTCATAGGTTGCGGGCTGGGGCTGTGCATTCTCCACCTTGGCGGTGATGGAAAGCATGCCGGGCAAAACGATGGCGAAGGGCTGCTCCGTAATCACCGTGCCATCCTCCAGGGACAGCACAGCATCATCCGCCACAGGCATTTCTGCCAGCGCATTGACAGTCAGGTTTTCGCCGGTGGCTTCATCATACACGCGCACGAAATAAGCCGTTACAGCTTCGCCGGACAGGCTGCCGGACACCTGCTGTTCGGGTGCTTCTTCCTCTTCCGTTGTATCAGCATCAGCTTCTTCGTTTGCTTCATAAGCGGCGGGGTCTTCCACAGCCAGCACAGGCACAATGCCCTCGCCGACTTCAGCGGCATCAAGGGTAACGGTCAAGCCGGTGGCTTCATCGGTCAATACGATGGGCTGTGCTTCCTCAGCAGCTTCCTCTTCGGCAGCCGCGACAATCAGCGTTACGGGCAGGGTAGCCATAAAGGGCTGCTCCTCCACCGTGGCAAGGCTTGCATAATACAGATGGGTGCCGGCTTCAACAGGCAGTGACAGCTTCGCCGTGGTCTCAATGGTTTCGCCGGTCACTTCGTCCATCAGGGTCACCACCAAAGCATAAGCCTTGACAGGTGCACCATCAAAGAGGTCTGCAAGCTCGGGCAGCTCCTCTTCGTAGATTTCGGTCTGCTCCACCATCAGCACAGGCACCATGCCCTCCGCCAGAGCATCGGCAGAGATGGCAGCCGTCAGGCCGGTGGCCTCGTCGGTCATTTCAAGCAGGGCGATTTCGTCTTCGGCATCATCAGCCGTTTTATCAGAATCTACGATATAAATGGTTACAGGCAGCATGATGGCAGCAGGCAATTCCACCACATGCAGTTCTTCATCCAGCAGCAGCTGATTATCCCCCACAGGCACAGAGAGGGTCACCTCTGCCGCAACAGGTTCACCGGAGGTTTCATCCTTCAGGGAGATTGCATAGGACAGACCGGTCAGGCTGTCACGTTCGGTTTCCGCCCCCCCCAATTTCCACATCAGCCACTTCAACAGACAGGACAGGCACAATGCCTTCTGCCAGCTGCTCTGCTTCGATGGAAACCGACACGCCGGTGGCTTCATCGGTCAGCACCACAGCAGCGGGTGCTTCCGGTGCGGCAGTGTCATCGGGTGCAGTGGTTTCTTCAGGGGTTGCGGTTTCTTCAGGGG
>JAUNDF010000033.1:0-6890 GCA_030526225.1 Clostridia bacterium | reverse complement strand
GAGCCTCGGTGGTTTCGGGCATCTCGGTGGTTTCGGGCGCAGGCGTATCTGCAGGCGCTTCCGCCTCGACAGCTGCCGTAAAGGCCACAGGTGCAATCTTCACATTCACACCGGCCAGCACAGCATCCAGCGTTTTGCCGGAAGCGGCCATGGCGGCAGCATCCATAACGGTGTCTGACAGATCCTCAACGCGCACAAAGCCATCCACGGTCTTGTCGCCGCTTACAAACAGCACACGAACACTGGGATGCGCTTCATTGGCGGTTTTGTACTCGGTGGCGTACAGCATGGCATCCGCATCGGCAATGGTGCCCAGAACCTTCTGCTCGCTGCACCACTCGGTTGCATACACCGTGGTATTTCCGCGCAGGGTAAACACATAGGCACCGCCCATGTCCTCCACCAGCTTCTGCAGGGCAGAACGGGTATCTTCGGCGGGGGCTTCGGTGTCTGCAGGAGCCTCGGTCTCTTCGGGGGCTTCCGTTGCTTCGGGGGCTGCCGTCTGGGCAGGAGCCTCGGTCTCGGCAGGCGCTTCCGTTGCTTCGGTGACAACAGCCTGTGCAGCATCGCCGCCGGACAGTTCTTCAGCCAGTGTGCCGATGCCGGCAGACGACATGAGCATCATCGTCGCCATTACCAGCGCCACAAGTCGCTTGGTCTTTTCCTTGGCCATCATGTGTTCCTCCCTGGTTTGCCTGTAACCATTTTAGGATATATTTATACACTTACAATATATGCTATTTACTCCAACAAAACAAGACCAATATTGACATATTTAGTGAAATAATTGAAATTTTTACCATTATTTTGTCGTTGCCTGCTTGTAAAAATTACGCTGCGGATGGGGATTGTGTTTTGCAAGTGGTGGTTACATTTTTCAAGCTGCATGTAACCGTTTGTTTTCAGTCAGGCAAAGGTGTATTGATTCAGCATCTTATCATCTTGTCATCGCGTGACAAGATGTTGACAAGATAAAGCCCGCTCCGGCGATGATGTCAGAGCGGGCTTTATGATTCGGGTAAGGGCAAAGGAACAAGCTTCAGTGAAGTCGGATTTTGGTTTTGTTGATGCCCAGCACCTGATAATGTTCCATCTCCTGTACCGCGGAGGGGATTTTTTCTTTGCTGATGGCATCAACCAGCGAGAATCCGGTACAGTTATCGCTGACCAGAAGCACAGCAGCAGTATCCTGACAAATCAGGCTGATTTCTGCCGCCGGTTTTTTCGTATTCGGAAAGCCCTGCAGCATCAGGGGCATCAGCAGGGTTTCCATATCCGCTATGCTTTCCCGGGTGCGCAAGTGTTGTTGCATAAAGGCAGCGGATTCTCTGCTGATGCGGCCGATGTCCTCCGGCCCCGTTACATCGACGTGGTAGACCCGGTCTTCGGGTATCATCTCATCTTCCTGCAAAAGCAGATAGTCATCCAGACGCTTGGGAAATCTTTTCTTCGTCATCCATACGCCCGCCGCAATGCTCAAAAGACTGACGGCATCTCCCAGGCCATAGCCCAGACATACGCCGTAGAACCCGAAGAAGTGACCGAGGACGAATGTGAAGAATGCGATGCATCCATAGCCTTCCACAATCGTAATCAGGTAATTCACAGACATTCGCTTAATCCCCTGATAGTAGCTTTTGGCACAAAGGCAGAGCGAGTAGAATACAAAATCAAGGGAGAAAATCCTCACGCCCATCACAACCGCCGAAACATCTACCTTTTTGGCAGACATGAAGATGCTTACGAGCACATCAGCCCCGATGATGCCAATGGCCGCCACCACCAGATTCCACCAAACCGAGTACTTGATAAAGGCTCTATAGAGATCCCGCAGATTCTTTTTGATCTTTTCCCCATGCATCACACCGGCGATGGTCAGCGTTGCGGCGCTGAGCCCCTGACCGACTGAATTCAGCAGGTTCCCAATCTGACTCACAATGGAAAACCCTGCCAGGGCAACAGGACCGCCTACCGCCAAAAGGATATGATTCACCGTAAAGCTGAGCAAGGTTCTCAAAGCCTTTTGCAGCGCCGCGGGGAGTCCCAGCACAAGCATCTGTATGCCGTCCCGCCACGGGAGGTTTTTCAGGCGGATTTTCAGCATAAAATGCCGGTCATTCTTCGCAAAATGGCCGCACATCACCATAAAGCCAACCAGATAGCTGATGGATGTTGCCAGCGCGATGGCGAATATCTGCCCCGGAAAGACAAGCACCGCCGCAATGTCCAAAACAATATCCGTCATCGTGATTATCCACGCGGCGGCAAAGCTTCTTTTTTTATCTCCGTCAAGATTCAAAAGGGGAACCATGCTCAGCACACCGATGATGCCTGCATTGCCAAGCACATAGCCCCGCAGATACTGCCCGGACATTGCCAGCAGCTTTGACCCCGGCCGGGCACCCAAAAGCATGCAGATCGGGTTGGTAAAGGCAAAAACAAGCCCCGTAAGGAACAGCCCGCTGAATACCGCCATGAAAAAGCATACGGACATGGCACCGATAGCAGCATCCCTGTCTCCGCTGCCCATTTTCCGGCCGACAATCAGCTGACCGCCGGCACTCAGAACGCCGCTGAAGGCCAGAATGATCATTAAAACAGGGGTAATCAACCCCGCTGCCGCCACACCGTCCATGCCCAGACTTCTGCCGATAAACGCGCCATCCACAATCATGGAAATAGAAGCGGTAATGCTGACCACTATCTGGATGTTACTCAGCTTTTTGAAGATTCCATCGATCATCTTTCAACAACTCCAGGTCAGGCTCCTCACAGGAAAGCAGCTGACCGCTATAAAATTCAGCCATTTTATGAACCAGCTCATCAGGGTAGATTGCCTGAAAGGAGCCGCACAAGCAGTATTTTACCATCGCAATATAGCGAATCAGCTTCGTGATCTCCCAAACAAGTGCCTCTTCGTTTGATGCAAGGCAGAAGTATTCCTTCAAAAAGCTGACCCAGGCCATGCGGCCCGCTTCCTCGCTCAGGGCTTTTTCCGTATATCGGTTCAGGTACCCAAACCAGGCAGGCTGCGCAGCGCGCTCGTCCTCCGTCATGGCCTTTGCCATAGCGGCAAACCTTGGCCACATGAGGGTCACCATATAGGGCACGGTCAGGTCCAAAGCAGGGTGTCCCTTGGTGACGGTTGCCAAATCAATAAAGTAAAGCTGTCCCTCATCCAGCATGATATTTCCCGGGGACATATCCCCATGAAGCAGATTGCTTGCGCCGGGAATGCCGCTCAAGGTTCTCTCTGCCAGTGAAATGACCTCATCTGTCAGCAAGTCCCTTGTGAGTTTCAGGTGAAACCGGTAGATTTCAAGGCAATCGTTAATATCATGTTCAGCCCGTACGCCGTGCAATTCCTTTGCCAAACCGGCGTATTGCTGCATCCACGCCCGCAGGCCCTCTTCGTCTGCCTGCAGCATCCGTTTTGTCAGGGTACCGCCGCGCATGGCCTGATAGACATTGCCATACCCTTCTGCCGTCCTGACTGTTTCATAGCATACCGGCGTGCGGATGCCATACCGGCAGAGAGTCTCCGAGATTTTTCGTTCCGACTCAATCATCTCAAGGGGAACGCCTTTTTTATAGGCTTTTATTACCCTTGTTTCACTGAGCAGATAGGTGACCGCCGTTACGCCCTCACCCATCACCGGAAGGCGGGAAAAATCGATGATGTCTTCCATGTAAACCAACCCTTATCGCATCTGATTCCAGGCGTTCATGCTGTTGATGATGGCTTGATCGTTCAGGTTTCTGACCGGCTCTATGCAATCGCCTGAAATTGCATAGCGGGAACGCCGGAGATCCCGAAGCCTGCGCCGGGTCTCTTTTTCCACAAAGTACAGCTGACACTTATCAATGCCATCGATGCTTGTAAAGTGCCCGGCAATCCGGTCACAACACGCCTGACCCTGTGCCTCATCCATATCGGTTTCGGCATAGATGGTCAGTTTTTTATCTTCAGCCTGATAGTGATAGCTGTAATCATACAGCGCACAGCCGATGATTTCTTTGAGCACATGATAGATTTCCGCGTCGGTACAAAGCAATCCGGCACCGTCACATACCGGCTTTGCACACTCGACAAACCATAGCTCCTCCGGTTCCTTCCGGACAGGCTGGATATAGAGATTGCTGCGCATACGGTAGGCACCGGCATGATTCGTAATGACCAGCTCATAAATCTGACCGCACTTCAGGTCGGAAAAGAGCACCGGCGCGGCCGCATCGCCAAGACTCATCGGAATGAACTCATAAAAGGCTTTGTCAAGGCGCAGCTTATATACATGCTGTTCCCCGGTCTCCTCCGCCAAAAGGCCAAAAGGAGTAATCAGATTTCCGGAGACGACGGGGATATCTCCAATGCAGGGCTTCAGCTGATCGGAATACAGGGCATATCGTCCCCCGCCTCTTGCGACAATCCGCTTCAGCTTGGGCCAAATGACCCGGATTGCCTGCTCTTTGGGCAGCGTTTTCATGGCCCAGCGGATGAAATCCGCGCGTTCTTTGTCGGGAACCCATAGGCCGGTCAGCTGTCTGGCGAGGTTCAGCGTCGCCTCGTCCGCCGCATCAATCCTTCCGCTTTCAATACAGCCGCAGAATTCCTCAAGCTGGGCAAACATCCGCTCAAAGCAATTGAGCACAACCCAGCTGTTTGCGGCAACAATTTGGGTAATGTCCGGATTTCTGAGGGCAAAGAGCAGGTTCAGATAGCCGGTATCGATTCCCTTTTTGGGGAAAATCACCGAAAACGGCGAGGTGAATTCGCCGGGAACATTGGCAGCCACCATGGCATACTTGCCCAAAGCACTGCAGATCATAATGCCGCTGATGGAATCGTTGTAGGTCCGGTCGTTCAAAAGCTGCGCCCTGGGCAGAGATTCCATCATCAAAAAGGTCACTTGATTTGCAATCACATTGGTCAGGCAGCTGCCAAGCTCGATGCACTCCTGCTCCGATACCGGAATGGTTTTGATGGCATCGCTTTCGTCAAAATCATAAGCGTAAACCCGGATGCTGTTGGTAGTCAGAACATTTTTCTCTCCGACATCGGTCTGAATATGAACCAGCTTGTCATAGGATTCATGGCTGTACAGAGGAACGGTGCGCTGATATGCATGAATCGAAGTGATATCCGAAAAATGATAGAATTTTCCGAAATCGCTTTCCCTGTTCTCGCATAGAATCCGAAGGAGATTTTCTGTACCGTCGAAATAATCATGGTGCTTGAAGTTTTCAGCCGTTTTCTCCTCCAGGATATTCTTCCGGACGAATTCATACACCAGCAGTCCCTCTTCCTTCGTGAAGAACTTGTTTTCCGGAGGAGGGGTCAATCTTTCCGCATAGGGACGCATTTTCGCCTGAATCACCTTCCAGTCCTCCAGTGTAAGCTGAGAGGAACCGTAAGCCATCATGATATATGCATGGAGCATGGAAAGAATAAAGTGATTGCTTGGCGCAGCATGCTCAATCAAAAGGTCAAACATCCGCTGAAAACCATAGGCGAACTGCAAAACTTCTGTTCTCGGTTTGTCCGCGCTCTGCACAGAGGAGCTGCTGTTGAGAAAGTAGCAATGGCCGATAAACTGAGGCAGAACAACAATTTTGCCGGCTTTTTCAAAACACAGCATGACAAAATACGCGTCTTCAGCCATGTTGATTTTTTCGTCAAAGGCAATGTTGTTTGCCTGAATCAGTTCCCGCCTGAACATCTTGTTGCTGCCCGAAAACTGAATGGTAGAATACAGCCCGTCACAGTACTTTTCACGGCCTGTCAGCACCACCTCTTCCTGCATGGGATTCCAAAGGGATCTGTCGGTCAGAATTTCCTGAACGGAATCGTTCTGCTTGAGGAATGCCATCCGGAAAACCACAATATCCGGATGATGCTCTGCCATTTTTTGAAGACACATGGCGACGGTATCGGGGTAATAGGTATCGTCTGAATCCAGAAACATGATATAAGGCGTTGTCACAAACTGCAGTCCGTGATTTCTGGGGCTGGATAGATTGGATGGCCTGTCCGGACATCGGCAAGGTCAATCATTCTGATTTCATCCTGCTCAATCATCATGTTCAAAATGTGATAATCGCCGTGAATCAGGTTATCTTTATTGGGGACAGCACGCACCATTTCCCTCAGCTTCCGGCTTTCAGCTTCGGAAATCCACCTGTCCTTCAGGCAATTGTCGATGCAGGCCAGATAGAAATCGGAAGAGGCAGAAAGACCGGCATCCCGAACATCCTTTTGATGAATGGCCGCCAGATTGCGAGCCATTTTTACGGCGAAAAAGCCCAGCTTGTCCGGCTGCTGAAGGATTGCCCGTTCAACCGACATTCCCTTCAGTCGCTGCATCAGAATTCCGATACGGCCATGATGATTGACATATTCGTACACCTTGACGGCCGCAAGTCCGTTTTGACATAAGACAAGGGTATTGTGATATTCCTTCCGGATTTCTTCTTCCGGAATTGTATCAAAAAAAAGCTTCACGGCAAAGTCATCACCATAAGCATAGACCTGGCTGCACTGCCCGGAGCCGATGACTGCACTGCTGCTTAAATCAATCTCTCTTCCGAAAATTCCCACATCATTCACCCTTCACGATTTCCTTGTATCAGTCATCAGGAAAATAAAACGCCATCCCACGTTCTCTATCAGTTCAACCGCTGTATCTGCTTCGACAAGGTATATTATAGCACATCAATTCTGTGACGCAAAGAGAGGATGATGCAGACAACCGGTTGAGAATCCGTCCGAACAGGAATGTGCATTTGTCTCCCGTATAACGAATCCTGCCGGAAGGCTTGAATGACAACAACGACAACAGCGACAACAACGACAACAAGCTTCCTTAACCTTTTTTCTTTGTTCTCTCTTGCTT
>JAUNDF010000032.1 GCA_030526225.1 Clostridia bacterium | reverse complement strand
GTGTACTTGATGGCGTTGCTGACGATGTTCATGTAGATTTCGTTCAGCTTGGTGGCATCCGTCAGGATGTGGTCATGCTCCACCTGCAGGGTGCAGGACAGGTTGATGTCCTTCCGGGCCGCCTCTGTTTTGAACACATCGATGATGGATGCGGCCAAATCCGAAATGCAGACATATTCCTCCCGGACATCGGTTTTGCCGCTGTCGATGTGGGACATATCCAGCACATTGTTAATCAGGGACAGCAGCAGGTTGCCGGAATTTTCAATCTTCTCCTGATACTCCAGCAGCTTGGGATCGGTCAGCTATTTTTTCACCAGCCGGGAGTAGCCAAGGATGGCGTTCATGGGCGTGCGGATGTCATGGGACATACTGAACAAAAACTCGGTTTTTGCTTCGTTTGCCTGTTCCGCCATGGCATAAGCCGTTTCAAGCTCCTGCTGATTTTTGCGCATTTTGGCGCCGGAGATGGTTTGCAGCAGAATCACAATCATGGCCATGATGATGACAATGCCCAGCACGGAAAGCTTGGTCAGGCTGTCCTGCAGCTTGGCCACGCTGCTCTTGATGAAGGTACCGGGCATGGTGTTGACGATATACCATTCCGTCCCTTCGACGGGGGCAAAGTACAGGAAGGAGAAGGTATCATCGCCCTCCTGAGTGGCTGTAATGGCGTAAGGTTCACCGCTGCTGACGGCATTCTTCAGCCTGCTGATTTCCTCATCCGTGTGGGAATAATTCTTCTCGATGATGGAGAACACATTCAGGCCGCTGAAGGGCGTGGCCCTGTTTTTGACAATGTAGCTGCCGTTGCGGTGGATGATGCTGGAATAGCCGCTGGCGAACTGGTTGTTCAGCACAATCTCGCGGGAAAGCTCATCATTGGTCATGCCGATGATGGCGGCGCAGATGTTCGTATCCCCCATGGGAATCGGCGTGTCAAAGGCGGTGCCCATCAGCACAAAGCTGTTGCCGGCAATGGTTTCGTTATCGGAAATGATGTGCTTTTCGCCGCTGAGCAGCTTGCCCAGCATCTTGATTCTTGTGGTGCCGAGGTAATAGCCCTTGGCCTCATAAACGTTGCCGTCCTCGGTGACAAATGCCAGATACGGGATGTTGTTGGCCTGCTCCTGCCGGCTGATAAAGGTCATCAGCTTTTCGCCGGTCATGCGGTCCATCATCTGCAGGCTGCAGCGGAGCATTTCCAGCCGCTGGAAGGGATACTCCAGTGCACCGGCGATGTGCGCCGACATCTGCTGGTTCAGCTCCCGGGAATACTGCTGATTGATGGACACCGCAATGTCGTTGACCATGCCGGAGGTTATGTAGTTGAACATGGGCACGCAGGCAGCAATCAGCAGCACAAGGACAACCACCAGCGCAATGGACAGGCGGCTGATTCCTTTCCCTGAAGCAGTACGTTTCTTCATCTTTGTTGCACCTCTGTCAGTCAACCACTGTGATTCGTCCTTCAAGCCCGGAACGGATGACTTCATTGCTGTGGGCGGCGAAATATGCCTTCAAGGCATCGCCGTAGGTCTTGCCGGTTTCCTCAATCAGCTTCACCCGGACGGGGGTATTCGGGTCGAGCACGTTGAGCATGGTGTAGCCGTCACCAGAATCGATATAGCCGTTGACGCCGCCGATATAGTCCGTGTAGGTGACCGTCAGCACATCGCTGTCCTGAACCGGCGTGCCGTCATCATAGGTCAGGGAAATCAGCTGGGCTGTTTCATTTTCGTTGGCGGCGGGCTTGTAGGAATACTTGATGCCGGATACCTGCAGGAACTGACCGGCAGGCTTCCAGGTCTTCTGGATGCCGTTGGCGATGGCTTCCCGCAGCGTGGCGCCATCCACCTCGGCCACCACCAGCTTGTTGGGATAGGGACAGACAGCGCGGACATCCTCGCCCGTTACATCACCGGCATAGAAGCTGGAGCGGATGGAGCCGCCATTGACAAGGGCGACCTTTGCGCCGGTCATCTCGCAAACGGCATCCGCCACCAGATTGCCCACCTCGGTCTCCACCATGCGGGTGTTGCTGTTGACATACAGCATGTCATTGGCCACAGAGCCGACGATGGAAAGGTCGTATTCAATCTCATCGGAGCCGTTGAGATTGTAGTCATCAATCTCGCGCATGGCCTCCGCCACATCCTTGGTGCCCTTGGCGGCTTCCGTCAGGTTTTTGCCGATAAAGCTGAGCAGGTTGGTGGGGAAAGGATTGGAGAATACCATATCGTTTTCCGCATAGGCGCGGATGCTTTCGGGCAGCATGGTCAAATCAACCTTGTAGCCGTTGAGGAAGGAATGGGGGCACACGGAATCAGCAATCCACTTTGCCTGACCTTCCTCCGTGGACAGATACTCCAGCACGGCTCTGGCGGCGGTGAGCTTCTTTTCATCAGCCGCGACTGCCTTGTTGATGGCGATATAATCGTTGGAAATGGTGCTGAGCATCTTCGTGCCGGATGCTGTGTCGGGCAGGCACGGCAGCATGACGATTTCGTCCTCCGTCCGGGCGCAGATGGTGTTGTACGCCGCCACATTGCCGAAGGTCAGGATGGCATGCCGCTGGGGCAGGTATTCATCCGCCTTGAAGGCGTTGTTGGTTGTTTCAAAATGGCCGTTGTAGAAAACAATCATGCGCTTGGCATCAAGGAAGCCATTGTCAATGCAGGTCTTGATGAAGTCGATGGAATGCTCCCAGTTGCCGGCAAAGGTGGCCTTTTTCTCCTCAAAGTCGGAAAGCCATCTTGCGCCGTCAGCGGTGGAAAGGAACTCCGTGCCGTAATCCGCCGTAAAGTAAGCGCCAAGATACGTGGCGCCCACATCGGAAAGACCAAAGCCGCAGCCGGTATCGGGGGCAAGACCCACATTGTTGTCCTTGGCCGCCTGCAGGATGTTCAGCAAATCGCCCTTTGTCTCGGGCATGGGCATGCCCAGCTCGTCCACAAGGGTTTTGTTGATGATGTAGCCGTAATAGCCGCCGGGCAGGGGCAGATAATGGTTTTCGCCGTCAATCATGATGCTCTTGGTGATGGCGGCCTGATAATGCTCCACGAACGGCTCCGCGCTCAGATCATAGGTGTACTCGGCCAGCTGTCCAAAGGGAAGGCTGGTGATGAACAAATCGGGGCCGTGATCGTTCTTCAGCCTGCGGGTAACCTCGCCGTAAATGGGGCCCAGCGCCAGGGTTTCCACCTGAAGATCGATATCGGGATGTGCCGCCTCAAAGGCCGCTTCAAAGGCAGGCAGCTTGTACGTGCACACCAGCGTGACCACCGTCTTTCCGGCATCCGCGGTGCTCTTCGCATCAGCGGTATTGGCGCTGTTGCTGCAGCCTGTCAGCAGTCCCAGAGCAATCATCAGCGCCAGAGACAAGGCAATCAGCTTTTTCATCATCGTTTCCCCCTTGATATGGTATAACAAATATCATTCAAACAGCTTCAACCCGGAAGGTGAAGAATCGTTATGCATCCATCACGGGAAAACCGGCAAACCGCAAATTTCCCCTAATTTTAATTATACATCATTGCGGAGGATTTTGAAATAGGGAAAGACAGCCCGATTGGCGATGCTCTTCCCTTTTTTGCATTATCGTGTTATACTAATGGAAAAATTTGGGATACAAAGGAGTATGTGTCATGTCCCTGACAGCAAAAAATATCACCCGTGCCTTGAAGGAATACCCGCAAATCTGCGAACTGATGAAAACCGCTTTCCCTGCTGATGAGCAGCTTCCCATGTGGCTGCTGCGGCTGGGCACACTCCGCAGGAATTTCAACTTCCGAGCCTTCTACGATGAAGAGCAGTTCTGCGGCATCATGTACACGGTGGAGAGCGAAAAAATGCTGTTTGTGCTTTTCCTGGCCGTGAATGACAAAATCCGGTCAAAGGGCTACGGCAGCAAAATTCTCGGCTGGCTGAAGGAGAACACCGCCAAGCCCATCGCGCTGAATGTTGAGTCCCCGGATCCGCAGGCAGAAAACGCCCTGCAGCGCGAAAAGCGAATTGAGTTCTACAAGCGCAACGGCATTGTGGACACCGGCAGACGGCTGACCAACCGCGGCGTCAACCTGTCCGTATTGTCCAACGCCGACACCTTTGACGTTCAGGAATACGAGCGGCTCATCAGCTCCATGGCGCTGGGACTGCAGAAGGTAAGGACGACGGACTGACAATGAACGCATCCTGAACAGTTCGCACAGGAGGAACCCATGAGTTATTTCGCGCATGACGATCATCGGATTTTCTACGAAGAGTCCGGCAGCAGCAGTGCCGAACCGCTCCTTCTGCTCCACGGGAACACGGTTTCCGGCAGATTTTTTGCGCCTGCGGTGCCGAAGCTTTCTGAAAAATACCACGTGATAACCATGGACTTTCTTGGCAGCGGCCGGTCCGACCGTATCGCAGAATGGCCGGCTGAGTTGTGGTATGCTTGGGCCAGACAGGCTGAGGCGCTCATCCATCATCTGGGATACACCGCTGTCCATGTGATTGGATGCAGCGGCGGTGCGCTGACTGCCATCAACCTTGCCCTTGAATGCCCCAATCTGGTCAAAACCGTGACGGCAGACAGCTTTGAAGGGCTGCACGCAAACGCGGCCATTACGGAGCAAATCCGCATCGGCAGAAGCATGGCAAAGTAGAACGAAGGCTTTTGTGTCATGCTCCGCATGATGCACGGCGATGACTGGGCGCGTGTGCTGGATGCTGATACGGAGGCTGTTGTGCGCCATGCGCAGACGGTGGGCGCTTTCTGTCACAGGGAAATAGGGGAATTGCAGGTGCCGCTCTTGCTCACAGGCAGTCAGGAGGATGAGATGTTCCCCGCCGGGCATTATGCACAGCTGTTCCGCGATATTTGCGGCGAGACAAAGCTGGCCGAAGCCCACATCTTTGCCCATGGCGGTCATCCTGCCATGATGAGCAATATGGATGCTTGGCTGGATGTATTCGATGCGTTCGTCGCACGGAATCCGTGAGCATAAGTCAACGCGCCGGTGTTCATGGACAGCAGAGAATCCGACACACCCGAATGAATTGAATCAGTAAAAACCGGGCAGGCCTGTCAGCAAGCTTGCCCGGTTTTCGTTTGTTTATTGGTGCGATTGTCTTTGCGTATGACCATCAGGCAGCTGTGCTGTCGATACCAAAGCCTTTCGCCATGTTGTTCTGCTTGTAGGGATTCACCTTGATGATATTCAAAGAAAAATAAACGCCGTCAATGACCCGCTGCACCTTCACCCGGCGAAGCAAGCCCGGCAGCAGCGGAAAGGGCTTTCCGGCATACCGTCCCACCATGACTTCGCCGTATCGGGCGATGAGTTCTGTTAACGTGCTGCCGCTGTCATTGCGGCTCTCCAGACCGGGCAGACAGCTGATTTCGAGGCTTTCGCCCAAGGGATTTGCATCACTCTGTTTTCCGTAGATTTCTGTCACTTGATTGCCGCCCCAGGGGGTCAACGCGCCGCCGCGATTGGCAGGATGCATTTTTATGGGGTAAAGGATTCCATCCATATCTTATTCTCCTTGCTTACTCAATCCGACTCGAACGGTTTTGATTTCAAAGCAATGGAAATGCAGGTTGATGCTGCTGCCATCCGTTGTCAGCTGCTCCTGTTCATTTTCAAGCATATCGCACAGCGAAACGGAATTGAAGGGTAGGTTAATGGTCAGCTTTGCGGATGTATCGGCATGCTTGCATTCATAAAGCCGCAATACGATATCGCCGGAGCCATCTTCAGCGGCTTTGACAGTATCAATAATGATATTGGGTGCATCCACCTGCAGCAGGGAGGCATCTTCCGCATAGCCGGCGGCTTCGGTGACGGGTACGTTCAGTTCGTATCCCTGCCGCACCACATCGCTGGTCATCATGGGGCCGTCCCATACATAATAACTGTAAGTGAAATCGTGTACACCTTCGTCTGCATGCAAATCGGGAGCAGTAGCTGCACGAAGCAGTGTCAGGGTGATTTCATCCCCCAGCATGCTGACACCGTATTTACAGTCGTTCAGTACAGCGGCACCGCGGTTTTCATCGCACAGGGCAGTATAGCGATGGTTGCACACCTCGAACCGGTCGGCATCATAAGGGCGGCTGCGATGGGTGGGCCGCTTGACATAGCCGAACTGCATTTCGTTAATGCCTTCGTCCGCATGAATGCCGGTGGGGAATGCGACCTTCAGCAGCCGGTGCTTCTCGTGCCAATCCACATGGGTGGCAAAATCAAGCCGTGCCCGGTCATACTGCAGAGAGATATCCTGCTGCCAGTCAGAGCCGGAGAAATGGCGTGTTACACGCAGGGTGCACTTCCATGGCGTTTGCTCAATGATCGAAACGGTGCTGTCGTCCTCCAATGTGACGGGTTGGCTTTCGTACATGCTGTCAATGTCCCATGCGTCAAACTTGCGGGGAACATCCTTGTACATGTGCAGTACATTCGCCGGGCCCGAAATTCGGGGCGTGCCATTTGCATCTGTCAGGCGGATGATTTCGCCGCGACTGTTGATATCAGCACTGATGTATCCATGCGTCAGGGTCAGAATGCCGTCAGTCTCGCTGACGGTTACGGGCTATTCGGGCACGTCTTCATTTATCTGGCTGGTATGACCCATCGCCGGAATATGTACCGTGCCGTAGCCGCTTTGTGTTTTGACAATAACATCTCTGTCCCAGGAAAGGCTGTTGAACCAGGTTTTGCCTTCGCCTGCGGCTGCGGCTGATGTCACCTTGGAGATGATTTCTTCCGTTTCGCGGAATACGTGGTCATACCGGGCAGCAGCTTCCTGATACACGCGGGCAATGGACGAACCGGGCAGGATGTCATGGAACTGGTTGAGCAGCACTTCCTTCCAGCAGGCATCCAGTGTCGCTGCCGGATACGGTACAACGCGCTGATACAGTGCTGACCAGATTTCTGCTTCGCGCAGGGCAAGTTCGCTGCGGCGATTCCCCTTTTTTACGGCGGCCTGGCTGGTGTAGGTGCCTCTGTGGCACTGGAAATACAGCTCGCCGTTATATTTGTTGCTGGGTCTGCCGCCCTCACTGCAGGCATCAAAGAAGGCTTGAGGAGAAGCCATTTTCACCTTGGGGATGCCCTGCATATCCTTTTCGCGCAGAGCCTGCTCGATGTGGTCGCGGGTGGGGCCGCCGCCGCCATCGCCATAGCCAAAGGGCAGCAGGAATTTGTCAATATTGCGCTTCTGTACCCTGTTTTTCCAGTGACCGTGCACGGTGGATGCGTTCATGGGGGTGGCGTAATCCATGTGCAGGAAAGAAATGATTTCTGTGCCGTCCATGCCCTGCCATACAAAGTGATGGTAGGGAAATTTGTCAGAGCCGTTGTAGGTCCAGAAAATTTTCTGGGTGGTCAGATAATTCACACCGCAGTTTTTCAGTATCTGCGGCAGCACGGCAGAATAGCCAAAGGTATCCGGCAGCCACAGCAGCTTGGTGTCAATGCCGAATTCTTCTTTATAGAAACGCTTACCGTGCATCACCTGCCGAATAAGGCTTTCGCCGGAGGTCATGTTGGTATCCGGCTCCACCCACATGCTGCCGTCAGCAATCCATTGGCCTGCCTTGATTTTCTCTTTAATCCGCTCATACAGGGCTGGATACAGTTTTTTGCAGATTAAATAAGACTGCGGCTGACTCTGGATAAACTTGTACTCGGGGTACAGGTCCATCAACCGGATTTGCTGGGCAAAGGTGCGGGCGACTTTGCGCTGGGTTTCACGATACCCCCACAGCCAGCTCAAGTCCAGATGCGCATTGCCCACGGCCCACATTTCAGGGGCAGTGGTGCCGTTATGCGCCGCCATTGCCGGACGGATGGCATCCCTTGCGCGGATGTAATCCTGCAGGCGCTGTTCCCGCGGCTGCTCGAAATCCACCAGCAGGGTGAACTGCTCCAGCGCTGCTTCTATTTCAGCCTCCCGAAGGGAGCCCTCCTCCACAACAGAAAGCATATCCTGCAGCATGGTCACATCAAGCCACAGCTGATAAGCGGCCTCATGCCAGATGCCGTAGGTGGTGTGCCCTGTTGTATGGCGCGTTTCGCATTCCGGGCGCGGCTCGTAATCGCCCGCACGGACAGGGCCGGTGGCAACGGCGCCCATGGGTGACTCGGGGTAGTCATGCCCGCCATAGGCTTCAAACAGAAGATGGAATTTTGCACCGGGCGTGCCGGAAACAGTCAGTACCTGATCACATATATAATGATGCGCCTGCTTCACCCATTCCGCCCGACGGGTGCCAAAGGGCTGACCGTTGACGAACACAGTAGCCTCACCGCCGGTGCGGATATCCATCACGATGATTTGCCCTGCAGCCCGCTCATCCAGGGTGATATCGCCGCGGAACCATCCGTATTCCCAGGTGCGGCCCCAATTCATGCCCGGTGCGGCAGTGGTATAGGAAAGCTGCTCCGCCGCTTCGGGAGAGAGCATATCGTAGGTCATGGATGCTTCCAGGGCAATGTCTCCCAGGGGCTCGTAGAATTCATTTTCCAGCGTGTAAATCCAGTGAGCAACGCGATCCTTCCATTCGGGCAGCAAGGTAATTCCTCCATTCGTGCAAACAATAAATGTTATAACATTATGATGCAGTAAAGCGAAAACGTTTTCGTTCTTTGCAACCGCTCCATTTAGTCAAATTATAAACCAAATGTTGTATATGGTCAATATAAAATAAAATTTCTGCACTTTTTTGTAAAATGTCTATTGACAAAAATAGAACAAGGTGATAACCTTAAGGCAACAAACGTTATAACATTCTAATGTGTAGGATGTTATGAAAAAGAAAAGGAGATGTCCCCATGAAACGATTGATTGCTCTCGTACTGACTGCAGCAATGCTGATGACCTGTGTGTCTGCTTTTGCTGACGGCACCGCAAAGTTCTGGCTGGATAAGCTGGGCGAGCCCGAACTGGCCGAGAAGATTGTGACCGCATGGAACGGCGCCACCGGTATGACCATTGAGCTGAGCAACTATGTTGACGTTGCTTCTTATCAAACAGCTGTTTCCCAGTCCATCGATTCCGATGCAGCCCCCGACTTCTTCACCTGGTGGAGCGGCGAGCAGCTGGAATCCCTGATGGCCAGCGGCAAGATCATGGCTCTGGACGATTTGTGGGAAACCATCATCGGCATGGGCGTTGCCCCCGATGTCAAGAATGCTTTCACCTATGACGGCCACGCTTACGCAGTCCCCTACAGCCTGCTGTACAATGTGTGCCTGTACAATGTGGATGCCTTCGCCAAGGCCGGCATCACCGAAATGCCCACCACCTTCGACGAGTTCCTGGCCGACTGCCAGAAGCTGGTTGATGCAGGCATCACGCCCATCGGCATCAAGAACGACTCCTGGGCATCCTTCATCTGGTTCCAGGCTATCGTTGCTGCCTATGATCCCGCACTGTATCAGGGCATCTGCGACGGCTCCATCGCTTACACCGACGAGAAGATGGTTGAAGTGATGAACATCTGGAAGGATATGCTGGATAAGGGCTACTTCGCCGATCCCGTATACTATGCCGACAACTTCAAGCGCTTTGCTCTGGGCGAGGTTGCCATCATGATTGAGCCTCAGACCGCTGTTGCCGATATGTACCGCGACTATGGCATGGAAGCTGAAGTCAACATCAGTGCTTTCTGCCTGCCCAGCATGAGTGGCGCCAAGCCCGCTGTGTTCTTCGAGGCAGCACCCATCGCCATCCCCGCCAAGGTTGCTGACGCTGACAATGCCAAGACCGCACTGGCCGGCTACTTCAGCAAGGAAGTACAGACTGTAACCGCAGCCGAGGAAGGCATCATCCTGATTGCCGGTATCGAATCCGACAACGGCACCATCTCCAAGATTACCGCCCTGGCTAACGATCCTGCCAACACCTCTATGCTCCGCTTCTACGAGAACACCCCCTCTGCCCTGCGCGACGTGGCCCTGGACGAGCTGTCCAAGTTCATGTACGGCGAGCAGGATGCAGCCACCTGCCTGGCCAACATCCAGGTTAAGGCTGATGAAACCTTCGCAAAGTAAACGCCGGTTAAATCATCCGGGGGAGATATCAACAGGAGACTGATGATGTCTCCCCCCTTTTTCAAAGGAGAATGGACCATGCGGCAAGCAACAAGCATATGGGACAAAATTAAGTCCAAAAAAGATTACCTTTACATTCTGCCTGCTGTTATCCTTGTTACGGTTTTCTTTATCAGCTCCATCCTGTTTACCCTGAAGCTGTCCTTCTATTCCTGGGATGGCTTTAACGACATGCAGTTTGTCGGCTTTGATAACTATACCAAACTTTTCCGGGATGCCAACTTTTGGGTCTCTGTGCGCAACACCGGCATCTGGGTTGTGTTTTCGCTGATTATCAGTCTGATTCTGCCGCTGCTTCTGGCCATTATGATTGTCAACAGCAGACCGGCGGGCTTGTTTAAAAACATCTTCTATTTCCCTTCCACGCTTTCAGGCACGGTTGCCGGCCTGATTATGGTATCCATGCTTTCCAAATACGGCATTCCTCAGGTTTTCGGTCTGCTGGGCCTGAACAATTGGGTCAAGGACTGGCTGGCCATTCCTGTACTGAATACATTCGTTATGATTTTTATGGGCACCTGGACAGGCATCGGCATGAGTATGCTGCTGTTTATTGCCGGCCTTCGCAACATGGACAGAAGCTCCCTGGAGGCTGCCAAAATTGACGGTGCAAGCGGCATTCAGCTGTATGTCAGGGTGGTCATCCCTCAGCTGAGCACCACCACCATCGTGGTTTTGCTGATGTCACTGGTCAACAGCTTTAAGGTATTTGACAACATCTGGGTCATGACCAAGGGCGGACCGTTCCGCTCCAGTGAAACACTGGCGCTGACCGTATATACCGAATCATTTGTTCGCAACAATTTCGGTGCCGGCGCTGCTGCAGCTGTATTTCTGACGGTGATTGTGCTGATTGTGGCTTACTTCAATCTGCGCAATACCTTTAAGACAGATAACTGAGGGGGTGAATTGACATGTCGAAAAAGCTGAAGCCAAAACAAAAGTCAAGCAAGGCTTGCAATCTCATCCTGACCGTTCTCAGCCTCGTATGGGTTTTCCCGGTGCTCTTTGCGCTGATTGGCAGCATGAAGACAAAGCAAATGTACAACCTGACCAGCTTTTGGGAATTGCCCACTGCTATCAGCTGGGGCACCAACCTGGAGTTTATCGCCAAGTACAGCAACATTCTCCAATCTGTGCTCAACAGTTTGTTCTACGCCTTCTGCGGTGCGCTTGGCTGCCTGATTATTGCCTCCTTTGCGGCATATGGCTTAACGAAGCTGAAGATCAAGTTCCGCATGTTCTGGTTTATGGTGATTTACAGCGGCACGATTTTCCCCTTCCAGATGTACCTGATTCCCGTGTTCAAGGCTTACCTGAAAATCGGCCTGTACGACACACGCATCGGTCTGATTATCTTCTACATTGCCATTTGCGTACCCTTTGCCATGTTCGTCATGCGCAACCATTTCCTGAATATCTCCAACGAAATCATCGAATCGGCCATCATCGACGGCGCATCCGATTCACGCGTGTTCTTCTCCATTATGCTGCCCATGTCCAAGGCATCTCTGGCAGTGGTAGCGCTGACTCAGTTCTCCTGGTGCTATAACGAGCTGATGTTTGGCATTACATTTGTCAACAACAACGCCATCAAGCCTGTCATGGCAACACTGTCCACCTTCACAAACAATACGCCGGCCATGCTGACTGCCTGCTTTATTGTTTCTATTCCTACCATTGCGTTGTATCTCCTTCTGAACAAGAACTTCGATACCGGCATTGCCTATACCAGCAAATAAAAGGAGAAACGAAGTATGAAACCTTGGAAAATCTTTCTGATTCAGCACTCTCACACAGACATTGGCTACACCGAGCGGCAGGAAAAGCTGACCCGCTACCACGTAGATTTCATCCGGCAGGCCATGGATATCCTTGATGATATCCACTCAGGCAAGCTGGATGCAGCCGGCTTTCGCTGGCAGTGCGAAAACATCTGGCAGCTGGATAACTTCTATGACAACGCATCTGCCGAAGATATCGCCCGCTTTGAAAAATATGTGCGCAGCGGCGAAATCGGCGTATCCGGCAACTACCTCAACATGACGGAAATGGTGGACTGGGATGTATTGCTGACCAGAACACAGAAGGCTAAATCTTACGGTGAAAAAATCGGCGTGAACATTGACAGCGGCATGTCTGCCGATATCAACGGCTATGCCTGGGGATATCCCGATGCCTTGTCCATGTCCGGTGTCAGCAATCTCTTCTGTGCACTGCATCCCCACCACGGTATGTTTCCCATGGGCAAGAAACACTTTCCCTTCCTGTGGGAGGGACCCAAGGGCGGCAAAGTGCTGACCTGGGTAGGTGAGCATTATCATTTCGGCAATGAACTGGGCTTTTCTCCTGAGGCACCCAGCAGCTACATGATTCGTGACGACCGCCGTGTGCTGTCTGAAATGGGCAAGCTCTACACCACCGATGCAGCTGCAACCAAGGCAGAGGAAGAAGAAACACTGCGCATCCGCCTTACCCGTTATCTGGATGCCCTTGAGGCAGACGGCTATTCCTATGATTTCGTACCCTTTATGGTATCCGGCTGTATTACGGACAATGCCCCGCCCAGTGCCGCCATTGTGGAGCGGGCAAACTACATCAGCAAGGAACTGGGCATTGATGTGCAAATGTCCAC
Source organism: Clostridia bacterium (assembly GCA_030526225.1). Classification (GTDB taxonomy): domain Bacteria; phylum Bacillota; class Clostridia; order Christensenellales; family Aristaeellaceae; genus JAUNDF01. Next base: position 9,891 of record JAUNDF010000032.1, on the reverse strand, counting down.
CCTCCATGATTTCTTTGCCTATGTGCGGAGCAATGTGCCGGATATTCCCACCTTCAGCGGTGATTTTGCCGACTGGTGGGCAGACGGCATCGGCTCAACAGCCAACACAGTCAAGGTATGCCGTGATGCTCAGCGCCGGTATGATCTGTGCCGCAAGCTGGATCCTGACAACAAAGATGGTTCCGCTGCACTGATGGAAGAAGCTGCTCAGAATGTGATGATGTACGCAGAGCATACCTGGGGCTATTCATCCTCCATTTCCGAGCCCTGGGATTCTCTTGTCGCACTGCTGGAAAAGCGCAAGGATGCCTTTGCCATCAACGCCAGCAATGCAGCCGCGCTGAATCTGGATGCCATTTTGGCCAAACGCGGGGAAGTGACCATTCAGGCACACCGGCCCCAACGATTCAAGGTCATCAATCCCCACAAGGAAGCCTTTGACGGCATCGTAAAGCTGTCGGTGGAATTCTGGGAGTTTGTTAACGGCATTTGCTATGACCTTCGTCACGCTGTTGTTATTACCGATGAAGCTACCGGTGAAAAGCTCCCTGCACAGGGTCATCGTATCGCCCGTGCTTATGAAGTGGAAGTGGCAATACATCTGGAGCCCGGTGAAGAAAAGGTATTACTGTTGGCGCAGAATACAGAAAAGAACACGACCCTGAGGAATTACCCCTATGTAGGCGCGGATGGCATCGAAGATCTGGAAACCGGCGTCACTTATCCGGAAATGCCTTGCCTGCTGGAAACTGACTGGTTCCGGGTAGAAATCGAACAGGGCAAGGGCATTGCTGCTATTATTGACAAGGCTACCGGCAAAAACATCGTGCAGGAGGGTGACATCGGCGCATTCTCCGGCCTGTATGAGGTGACCCCAGCCGGCGGACTGTCTCAGTGTGAAGTACGCCGCCGTATGGGCCGCAAGCGCCGCTGCATGGCAACCCGGCAGGATGTGGCAAAGCTGACGGATTCGGAAGTGATTGAATCCGGTGATGTTCACGTAACAGCAAAGCTGACCTATCAGTTGGAGGGCTGCCACTTCTACTATGTATATCTGAAGCTGTACAAGCATGCACCCATCATTGAGGCACGTGCCTGCTTCCACAAAAAGAGCGAGTGGGATCCCGAAAACCTCTATGTCATGCTCCCCTTTGTTTCTGACGGTTCCAATGAAACATACATTGACAAAACCGGCTGTATCCTGCGCCCCGGCATCGATCAGCTGCCCCAGACCTGTCAGGATTTCTGGGCACTGCAAAACGGCCTTGTTCGCAAGGGCAGCAAGCGTGATTTAATTATTGCCTGCAAGGATGCACCCCTTGTATCTCTGGGCGAATTGAAGTACGGGCCCACCGTGCTGTGCAATGGCGACAGTGTGGCACTCAACCGCAGCATTGCCTCCTCCTGGGTATTGAACAATTATTGGGAAACCAACTTCAAAGCAGACCTGGGTGGCTTCTATGAGTTTACGTATACACTGGAAAGCGCAGTGCCTGCCGATACCGCAGCGGAAATGGAACGCTGCCGCGACCTGAACGAGGGTGTGCTGGGCTTCTATTATTAATCAATAATCCTGTTTTGAGAGGTACATGAGACATGTATCAGATAATACTGGATGTGGGCGGCACAGGAATCAAGGGTGTCCTGTGCCGCGATGGTAACATTGCCTGCGATGTAAGGGAATATCCTTCCAGAGCCCATGAACCTGCTGAAGTGCTGATTGCGCATTTCTGCGGCATCTGTGAAGATTTGCTTTCCGCTTCCGGCGATTCACTGGCACAATGTACCCGGATTGCCGCAGCATTTCCCGGCCCTTTTGATTACGAAAAGGGTATCCCGCTGATCAAAGGGCTGGCCAAGTATGAGCATCTGTATGGCATTTGTCTGCCAACTGCCATGCAGTCCCACTGGCAAAGCCGCAGAATCACAAGCTTTGATGGGGCACAATGGGCATTCCTCAATGACGTATCTGCCTTCGCACTGGGTGCCGCACGGAAGTACTGTACCACCGGCAGAACCATGTGCGTCTGTATCGGCACCGGCGCAGGCTCAGCCTTTCTGCTGGGGCAAGCACTTTGCACCGATACGGCACAGGGAGTTCCAGAGGATGGCTGCATTTATCCCCTTCCCTTTGAAGGTACAATCATGGACGAAGTGCTCTCAGCCAGAGGGATAACAAAAATTGCCGAAAAATATTGCAAGATGCCCTATACTCCGTTACAATTAAAGGAACAGGCTTGTGCGGGAAACAGGGATGCACAGGCTGCATGGCAGTATTTCGGCACACTTTTAAAAAAAGGGCTTGTGCCCGTTGCATCGGCTTTCAGGGCCGATACCATCATTATGGGCGGAAAGATTTCCCGCTCGTCGGCATTGTTTATCACATAGCTTGAACACTATTGCACAGAAAACAGCATCCGGCTGATTACAGAACCCAACACATCCGAAATGACAGTAAACGGCCTGATTTGCTGAAGGAGGGAGCACCATGGAACTCGATCGCCGCAAGGAAGCGCCGCCCTTATACAGCCAGGTTGCAAAAGAACTGGCAGAAAAAATCGAAAGCGGAGAATATGCCGCAGGCGAATTGATTCCCAGCGAACGGGAGCTGCAGCTGATGTACAACGTCAGCCGCATGACTGTCCGGCTGGCCATGAGTGAACTGGTGAACCGCAACTATATTGAATGCCGCCGGGGCATCGGCACCATTGTGATTTACGGCAAAATCAAGGAAAACATCCGTCAGGTGCGAAGCCTGACGGAGGAGATGAGCCAGCAGGGCGTGGAAATGAAAACCACCGACTGTGTGCTTGTTAAGGAAAAACTGCCCAGCATCGTTGCATTGATTTTCGGCCGCAAACCCATGGAGGAATGCCTCGTGCTCAAGCGTGTTCGTGTAGCGCGGGGACGTCCGTTGGTGTATTCCAAAACGTATCTCAATGTCGATGGTGTTCCGACGGAAGCATCGGCATATCATGATTCTTTGTATGCGCTGCTGCAGAATCAGCTGCATATTACCATCGCCCGGGGCGAGGATGTGCTGGAAGCTGCCCTGAGCGAGGACACGGTTTCAGAAAAGCTGCAGCTGCCCGACGGTTATCCGGTGTTCAAGCGTACCCGCGTAACCTATGACAACAACGAAAACCCCTTGGAATACAGCATTTGTTATTATCCCGGAGATCAGTATAAATGCTCTGTTGATATCTAACTGAAAAAGTGAAAGGCTGACGCTTATGCATCCCTATCATTCTTATCACAATTATGATGTTGATCCAAAAATCGTCATCAAAGGCCATGATGATGCGGTTCGTGTTGGCTTTGATGCCATGCAGGCGCATGTTGAGGCAGCTTTGACGCAGGGAAAAAAAGTCTTCTGTTTCGACTTGTATCCCAACGCAGCGGCAGAGCCTGTTTTGCGGATGCTGTCCGACATTCCCGGACTGCAGGTGTTTGAAACAAGCGAAGCGAAAAAGCCTGCCGAGGTATTGGCCCGTGAACACGAAGCACATATTACCAACGACCGTGTGTTTGGCAAAATGACCTATCAGACCATTGATTGCTGCTTTGATGAGCAAAAGCTGTCGGCGATGCGTGAAGCGATTGCCGGCTGCAGCACTGCGGCGGCAGTGGTGGGTGTCGGTGCCGGTTTATTCATGGATACCGCAGATGAATACTTTTTCTTTGACGTTACCCGCTGGGAGATTCAGCTTCGATATCGCCGCGGTGAAGGAACCTGGATGCTGGAGAATAAAACCGCTCCCCAGCTGACCAAATACAAAGTGGGCTTCTTTATCGAATGGCGGCTGGCAGACAAGCACAAGAAAGCTGTGTTTGACAGGGTTGATTACTGGGTGGATGCCAATTTGCCCGATGAACCGCATTGGCTCTGTGCCGATGTTTTCCGCGATGCGCTGGCACAAACGGTCCGGCAGCCCTTCCATATGCAGGCATATTTCGATGCCAGCGTGTGGGGCGGACAATGGATGAAAAACGAATTTGATCTTGATCCTGATGCACAGAACTATGGCTGGGCCTTTGACGGTGTTCCGGAGGAAAATGCGCTGAAATTCGATTTCGGCGGCACGCATGCCATGTTCCCCGCAATGACACTGATTCAGCAGCAGCCTCAGCTTCTGCTTGGCGAGCATGTGTACGGCAGATTCGGAGCAGAATTCCCCATTCGTTTTGACTTCCTGGATACCATGGAGGGCGGCAATCTGTCGCTGCAGGTCCATCCGCTGACCGGCTATATTCAGCAGCAGTTCGGCATGCATTATACGCAGGATGAAAGCTACTACATTCTGGATGCAGAGGAAGACAGCTGCGTCTATCTCGGCCTGAAGAATGGCGTGGATAAAGCGGAAATGTACGCTGCCCTGAAGGAAGCCAATGCAGGCGGAACACCCTTTGACGCGGAAAAGTATGTGAACAAAATCCCGGTAAAAAAGCACGATCATGTACTGATTCCTGCCGGCACGGTACACTGCTCCGGCAGAAACACCACTGTGCTGGAAATCAGTGCAACGCCTTATATCTTCACCTTTAAAATGTGGGACTGGGGCCGCGTAGGTCTGGATGGCATTCCGCGCCCGGTGCACCTGGACCATGCTTTTGAAAATATCCAGTTTAATCGTGATACTAACTGGGTTCGCGCAAATCTGATTCATCAGGAGCAGACCCTGCGGACATAGGACGGCGGCATGATGGAGAAGACAGGTCTGCACAACCTTGAATTCATTCAGACCGAGCGTTACAATCTAACAAGCTCGATGGTAGCTCATCAGCATGACAGCGTTATGGTGGTCAATCTTGTAGAAGGCAAAGAAGCGCTGATTGAAAGCACTTCCGGCTGCTTTGATTCCTATACCATCCACTATGGCGAGACCATTGTCATCCCTGCAGGAGCAGGTGAAGTAAAATTCTCCTGCATCCCCGGAGCCGGTGAAACAAAAATCATGACAGCCTATGTCAGGTAAATCGTCGGAGAAAACAAAATGTTTCGTTTTGCAATCATGGGTGCGGGCAATATTGCCCGCACATTTTCATAGGCAGTATCACTGACAGAGGGCGCCGCTGTTGTTGCCGTGGCAAGCAAATCAGCTGCACGTGCGGCAGCCTTTGCCAAAGAACAGGGCATTCCTGTATCCTATGGCAATTATGCGCAAATGCTTGATATGGAGAAGCCCGATGCAGTATATATCGCCACCATGCCCTCGACCCATGCGGAATTGACAGAATTGTGCCTTCATCGCCGAATTCCCGTGCTGTGTGAAAAAGCTATGTTCATGGATTCTGCTCAAGCGCGGCGTGTACTGAATATCAGCCAAAAAACGAACACCTTTGCCATGGAAGGCATGTGGAGCCGCTTTCTGCCGGTACAGAAAAAGGCAAAGCAATGGCTGGATGACGGCTGCATCGGCGATGCATCTGTCTTACAGATTACCATCGGCTGCGTTTATAATCCCAACACGCAGACCAACCTGCTGCAGAAGGAACATGGCGGCGGGGCAGCCCATCATCTCACTGTGTATTGCCATGAGTTGGCCACATACTACTTTGGCACAGATATCGTCAGTACACAGGTCATGGCTGCGCCCAATGCATTCGGGACCGATAGCATGAATCAGGCAGTGCTTTGCTACCGTGACAAAACCGCCTTGCTCTTCGCAAGCTGCACAGCCGCTGTCGAAGAGCGTTTGGTGATATCCGGAAGCAAGGGCCGTATTGTCTTGGCACACCCGCATTATACCAATGAAGCACTCCTGTACGATTCCTCCGGAAACCTTGTACAGCATTTTAAGGATACAGACACGGTTAATGGCTTTGTGTACGAAATCCGATAGGTGATGGACTGCATTCGTGCAGGAAAGATTGAGAGTGACATAATGCCGCATCGTGATACACTGCTGTGTACGGAAATGTTTGATGCTTTGGCAGATTTTCAAAAGAATGTCATTCTCACCTAATCAGCATAGGAATCATCAGCAAAGGCCGGTCATCAGTCGAATAAAAGGCAGCACATCAAAAGGCCACGCCAGCAAACTGACGTGGTCTTTTGAGTTGTGTATGTATGTTTTCTTGCCATTACTGTGCCACAAATTCTGAAAGCTGACCATATCCGGAAATGGAAGCTTCCTTTTTAGCCCTTGTTAAGGCTACATACAGCAAGCATCTTTCTCCTGTAATCGCTTCAGCTTTTGTTACGGGATCGGTTGATTTGATTGCAGACTTCAGCGGAAGATAGTTTTTGTTGACACCGACAAGGAACATGTAGTTGAACTCCAGGCCCTTCACACGGTGCATTGTTGCAATTCGGACGCCATTCATACTGCGGTCATCGCTCTTGCTGCGTTTAATTTTGAACGTACGAATTCCTGCAGCGAAAGATCAAAAATGTCCATCAAACTGTCAGGAGTGACCGTCAATTCTTTCAGATATCCGGTACCGCCCGGCACGCTGTCATAGATGACCAAATACTGCTTGCGATATTCCGCATCCTGAACAGGCGCATCCATCACCGTAAAACGCAGATGTTCCACGCTGCCAAAGTGTTTTTTCAGGCCGAGCATGATGGCTGCAGAGAAGGATTCCATCTTCGTTCTGTTTGTATCCATGCTGGTTGCAGGGATGAGGATACGAATGGCCTCGGATACAAATTCGCGATACAGGAACATGCATTCCTCAAAGGTATCCTTGAAATCCTTCTTCGCTGCCTTGCAGATTGAGGTATGTTTTGCTTTTGCTTGCTGGCTGCGTGGCTGAACCTTGCCGCAGAACCGGCAAAGTCGGAAGCCATTTCTGATATCCTCTCGGCCGGCAACTTTCATACGCGTTCCGATGTTGTCGCTCTCGCCGAAGTTAATTTCGCGCAAGGTGGCCTTTCGGACAAATTCATAACCAAACGGGAGCTTTCCGTCAGTTGTCTGATAGCCGCTTTCAATGTCATGCTGCTCATCTACATCAACAAGCATTTGTTTGGAATAGAATTTGCTGGAGCGATCATCACTCTCGTCACCGATTTGGCTTGCTTCATAGGGCTGAGTCGAATAAACAGTGCGCACTTTCAGCATTCTGCGGATTTGCCCCGAATCGCCCCATGCATTGCTGCCGCATACAGGGCATGCCACTGTATTATGAAGTGTCGATGCCGGTTCCGCATGATTGCAGTTGGGACAAAGCCGCCAGTCAACCGGTTCACTGGTATTCACATCAATCTGGTCAATTTTCAGCTGATGCCCACCGACATAGAAGCTGTTATCGGGGGCGAATTCCGATATGGCCGAAGAGGAACTGCGGCTGTATTCGTATGTGACACGCTCATAGCCGTCATCGTCTGTATCTGATGCAAGAACACGTTCTTTCTTTCTGGTCAGGATAGCCTTCAAGGATACTCCTGCTTCGGGGAAAGCATAGTTCGGCAGAAGGCCTTCGTCAGAGAGGAAGTTGAAGACATTCTTCTCTTCCATCGCGCGAATCACGCTGCTGAGTGCCTTCCGTTCCTGTTCAAGCTCCTTCATTTGCTCATCGAAGGAAGAATCCTTGGGCATTGCCTTCAGCATCGTTTGCAACTCCGTAGTATTTCAGTCTCATATTCAGGCTGCAGTTGTTGATATGCCCGATTACATCGAGCATTGCCATCCCCAGCTGGAGATGCATTTCGTCATCCACGGTCATGTTGCCGTGTACACAGAGTATGGCCGATACAGCCTGAACGACGGTGACCTGCTGTACATCCGCGGCAATCAGATTCATGCATTTACGGCAGAGCCGGGGACGCGGTCGGCCATGTTTGCCTGCCGGGAAGAAATGGTGCCCCTGTTTGCCAGCCAAATCAGGCTATACGGTGGCTGCAACTGTCTGGTGCATACCCAGGACAACATGGTCATTCAAACCGTGCTGCATCTGCTGAAGAGCAACCCCAAGCTGTGCGACCAGCCGCAAAGCATCCTCAGCGTCATCAACCTGCTGCTGATGCTGGTGATTGAGCAGCTCCCCGGCACGGAACAGGGTGAGCGCCTGATTCACTTCCCCGACGAGCTGAAATCAGCCCTGTCCTACATCGCCCTGAAGCTGCCGGACATGGTAAAGCTTAACGATGTAGCATAGGCCCTGGGGATTTCCTCCTTTACATTGTCCCGCATGTTCCACGAGCATTTGGGCATCGGCTTTCCTGCTTACCAAACCCTGCTGCAAATCAATGCTGTGCGCCGCATGCTGGTGCAGACGGATTTGCCCGTCAACGAAATCTGCACCCGCTGCGGGTTCAACAACGTGCGCAGCTTTAACCGCAGCTTCCAGCGCTATGTGGGCTGTACAGCAGGTGAGTACCGCAAAAAGATTCCCCGCGATGGCGTATGCAGCTACGAAACACCCTTCGTCCGCAGCCTGCTCCTGACCCGGTACGAGGGCATGCCCCCTGCTGCCGTCATGGATGAGGATGATTTGAACTGACACACTTTCATACCGCAAAAAAGGGACTGTGAAAATTGCTTCACAGTCCCTTTAAAAGACTTCATCTGTCCGCCGGGCATGGCTGCGGTCAGCCATTGTTCACCTGTACCACACCGTTTACCAGCACCTTGCGCACCACGGTGGAGGACACCATGGGGTCGCCGTCGCACAGCACAATGTCTGCATCCTTGCCAACCTCCAGCGAGCCGACCCGGTCCGCAATGCCGATATGCTTAGCCGGGTTGATGGTAATGGCCTGCAGTGCCGCAAAGGAATCCATCCCTGCCTTGATGGCCAGACCTGCACAAAGTGCCAGATACTGCTGGGGAATCACCGGCGCATCGGTGATAATGGATACCTGCAGCCCGGCTTCAGCCAGCTTGCCGGGCGTTTCCCAGGACTTGTTCACCAGCTCCGGCTTGGAGGCGTGGCCCAGTGTGGGGCCAACCGCAAGGGGGACATCAGCCGCCTTCAGGGCATCCACAATCAGATGACCTTCGGTGCAATGCTCCAGGGTGATTTTGACCCCGGCCTCTTTGGCAATCCGCACAGCGGTGAGCATATCATCACAGCGGTGCGCATGGGCCTTCAGGGGAATCTCGCCCTTGAGCACGGGAATCAGCGCCTCCCATTTGGCATTGTAGGCAGGCTGCTTCGTTACATCACCATGGGCAGCCTCCTTGCGGAGCATATAATCCCGGGCGGAATACAGCGCCTACCGCATGCGGGCGGCGGTGGTCATCCGGGCAGAGTTGCATTTGGAGGCATAGCAGCGCTTTGGGTTTTCGCCAAAGGCGCATTTCATGGCCACATCCGTTTTTACGGCAGCCTCCTCCACCGTATTGCCCACAGTCTTCACGGCCAAAAAGGTGCCGCCCAGTACATTGGCAGAACCGGGACCGGTGCATACACAGGTCACGCCGCCCTCCAGCGCCATGCGGATGGACGGATCCATGGGATAATAGCTGTCCATGCCCCGCAGATTGGGGCAGCAGATATCGTTCATCTCATTGTAGTCATCACTGCCCCCGGTGTCGCCGCCCCAGTCATCAAGACCAAGGTGGCTGTGGGCATCAATAAAGCCCGGATAAGCCTGCAGGCCGGAAGCATCCAGAACCTGCTCCCCTTCGTCTGCCGAAAGCGCCGTGCCGATGGCGGCAATTTTCCCGTCCCGCACCAGAATATCGCTCACATAGGTTTCCGGATGTACCGCATCATGAATCACTGCATTCTGAATCAGCATCGTTTGTTCCTCCTGTTATGGTTTCATAATGAAACGATGCCGCTATTATACCATTCCAATCATGGCTTGTGTTGTTCTTTCGTTGGTTTTTCATTACGCCGCCAACAATCTGCCTGACCGGGGAGGATGAGGGGAGCATCAGCGGTGCTTCCAAGCGGATGCAAGGCTTCGTTTACGCCTGTTTACGCTTCGTTTAC
>JAUNDF010000031.1 GCA_030526225.1 Clostridia bacterium | reverse complement strand
CAAACGCTTGAATTGCCTTCATCAACTGTGGTATACTGTTCTTAACAGAAACCGCTTTTGCCCCCGACCTGCAAGGAGGGAACCGAACATGAAAAAGCTTTGGTGTATACTGTTGATCGTGATGCTGCTCGGAACCGCCACCGCCATGGCTGAAAGCCGGACCATCATTCTGATGACATCGTACCAGCAGCTGGGCTGGGGAGAGCGTTTCTCCTTCGGTGCGCTGGATGATGAAGGCAACCTGTGGACCTACAGCAGTTTATCCCGGGACGGCGTACCCTTTGAGGACGATGAGCTGCTGACCTGGGCCGAAACCACGGATTTGCTGGAAGAGGCCGGCAGTATTTCCTCAAACAGCCTGTTTGACATCAAAAGCCTTGTGAATACCGTCCAGCCACAGGAGGAGCATTACAGCTCCGATGCCTGTGATGCGGGTACACAGAAAAGCTTTGCCTGCCGCGGGAAGGATGACATTGTCCTGCTGGGCACCTCCGGTGACAGCATGTTTGAAAATACCACGCCTGCCGCCCAGTCCCTGTACCGGACATTACGAAAGCTGTTCCCGAAGGTTCCATCCTTTAACGGCGATCCATACATTTCCCCGGCAGGCTTTCAGCCGGTACCCCTGCTGGAATTCTGCGGCTATGTCGACCTTGACCTGACCGGCCTGACCGTCTCCGCCTGCGCCATGGGGTGCGAGACAGGTGCAGAGGACTTTGAAACCGAGCTGACACCGGCAGATTTTGCCGCCATGACCGTAACCGGCATGCACAGCGCCACCATGGTTACCGGCGGAACGGATTTCTATTACCTGAAGGACAAGGAAGGCAACACCGCGGCATGCATTGAATTCTTCGGTGATTTGCTGGTCATGCCCGGCGGCATGTATTATGTCCGATAAAAAAATCGGCTGCGGAAGAACAGCATCGTCTTCCGCAGCCGTTTTGTTTGCAGTTAATCCTTGCGCAGCTTTTGGCAGTACTGGGTGCACAGCTTGTCGGTGCAGTTGGCACAGGTCAGCGCCTCATTGCTCTGCTCCCAAAAACGCTCGGGGTAGAGAATCACGCTTAATTCCCACACCAGCCATACCACAATGGCCGCCGCCAGAAGGGAGTAGGCATAGAAGCCGGCCACATACAGCATGGGGGTAAACATCATCAGGTGATCCCAGTTGAAGATGCGGCAGGTGGTGCAGCACCGGTTTTTCATAATCAGCCGGAAGGGGCACCAGATGAGCACGCAAATCAAGTCGCACACATAGAATACCACGCTGACAAGGAACAGCGCTTCCGCCGTTAAGATGCCGCGGTGGAACAGGATGCCCAGCCCAACAATCACCAGCCCCCACAGAATGAACACCTTGTACGCCGCTTTGGTGGTGGTGATGATGTGCTGCTGCAAAGATTGCCTGTTCAGCTTGCCCGATGCAGGCTTGAAGCGGAACCGGAACAGCTTCTGTGAGCCGAGGCAAATCTTCTTTTTCACCGGAATCAGCTGATAAACCATGTCAATCAGCCAAATGCACCACAGCAGATGCAGGGGCGAAAACGACTCGAAAAAGCGCCAGCCATGCAATACATCAAGCCACTGGGGCTTGCACAGAAAAACAGCAATGGCCGCAAGAAGCACCAATATGCGGCCAATCAGCCGGGCCATGTATACTTTCCTGATTTTTGACATTTTGTTCCCTGCCTTTTCACCCAAATGAAAACGGCCCCGATTGAGGCACTGATAATATATACCACAAGCGCGGCGGTTTATCAAGCAAAATCCTGTTTCATACAAAAGCAAAGCCGGAGCAGCACAGTTTTTTTGTGGTGCTCCGACTTTTTTCATGCTTTTTGTCAGCAATTGCCCGTACCGGTCAGCACAGACAAAATGGCTGCTTCAATTTTGTTGATGTCGATGGGCTTGGGCAGATGGCCGTTCATCCCCGCCGCAAGGGCATTCTTTCTGTCCTCGGCGAAGGCATTGGCCGTCATGGCAAGCATCGGGATGGAAGCCTTTGCGGGGTCTGCCAGAGCCCGGATGGCCCTTGCCGCCTGATAACCATCCATGTTGGGCATCTGGATATCCATCAAAATGACATCGTAGCTGCCGGCGGGCATCTGCTCCACCTTTGCCACACACTGTGCGCCGTCTGCGACACGTTCCACCAGGAAGCCGTTTTCCGTCAGCATCAGCTGGGCGATTTCGGCATTGAGGTCGTTATCCTCTGCCAGCAGGATGCGCTTGCCGGCAAGCAGCGCCTTTCTGCAATCGTCGGAAATGGCTTTCTTCTGCTTGCCGCAATCCTCGTCTGCCAGCTTGTGCTCCAGAATCATGGTGAATTTTGTGCCCTTGCCCGGCTGGCTTTCCACCTCAATGGTGCCTCCCATCAGCTCCACCAGCTTTTTGACAATGGGCATGCCGAGGCCCGTGCCTGAGACCTGACTGGTGGTGGTGTTCCGTTCTCTTGTAAAGGGATCAAACAGCTGGGGCAGGTATTCCTCGCTCATGCCGATGCCCGTATCCTCCACCACGGATTCAATGCGGACATAGCCTTCCCTGTCGCAGGGCAGCTCCCTTGCCCGGATGGATACGGTACCGCCCTTTTGCGTATACTTCACGGCGTTGCTGATGAGGTTGAGGAAGACCTCCTTGATTTTCGTCTGATCGCAGATGAGGCAGTTATGCTGCACATCCCATTGGCTTTCCAGACGGATTTCCTTGCTCTCGGCAATCTTCTCGAAAACGCTCAGCAGTTCATCCATGGTTTCGCCGGTGTTGACCACTTCCTCGTTCAGTTCAACCTTGCCGCTTTCGATGCGGGCCATATCAAGCACGTTGTTGATGATGGACAGCAGCAGGTTGCTGGCGTTTTCCACCTTCTTCTCGTAATCCAGCAGTTCGGGGTCATCCAGCTTCCGGCGTATCAGCTCGGAGTAGCCGATGATGGCGTTCATGGGTGTGCGGATATCGTGGGACATATTAAAGAGGAAATTGCTCTTGGCCACGCTGGCCTTTTCAAGCTCCACCCGGGCAGCCTCGGAAGCGGCTTTGGCCTGCTCCAGAGCGTGGTTGACCTCCTCCAGCCGCTGCTTTTCCCGATGGATGCGGCGCGCCTTGAGGGAGATGATCAGCACCAGCAGAGCTGCGGCCACCAGAATCACCCAGGGATGGCGGTTAATCAGCCGGCGCAGCGATGCCATGACCTCGCGCACATGGCTGTGGCTGTTGCCCGCGCTGAGGATATTGTTCTTCTCGGATACGGAAAGACTGTTGACGTAGTTGTTCAAAACGCCAAGCAGCGGCAGCATGGTTTTGCGGGAGGCGGCGATGCACACATCGTTGGTGCGGCCCACCACGCTGAAGGTCAGCAGGCTGCTGCCGGTATCGTTGAGGTAATACTCCATCATGGACTGGTTGCCCGCCGCCACATCAGCCTTGCCGCTCTGGACAGCCTCAACGCATTCCAGCATGGTGTCATAGGTATCCACCTTCTTGAAGGCCGAGGTCGTCAGGCCGCCCTCCAGCCCGCGGACAAGGGCGATGGTCTGCTCCTGATACTGGTCGGAATAATTGTTTCTGATGTAGGCAATGCCTGATGTAAACACCGGGTCGCTTCTGACATATCCGTTTTCCGCGCAGAAGGAGGACGGGAACGGCATGCCGACCACGAAATCAAAGGCACCGTCGGCAAGCATGGGCTCTGCCTCTGCCCGGCTGCCGCAAAGGGTGTATTCCACCTGGATGCCCAGTTCACCGGCAAAATTGTTGATGACCGTTACCAGCGCGCCCTTGGGCTGTCCGTTTTCGATAAACGCGTATGGCGCATCCATATCCACGCAGAGTACCCGGATGGCCTTGACACCGTCAACAATTTCCTGCTCTGCTTCGGAGACAGAGAAGTAGTCCACCCGCTCGCCGAAATAGCGGTCAAACAGGCTGTCCTGCAGGTTCACATGGCGCGTGGATACCTGCACGATGGCTTCATCCAGCTCGGCAATCAGCCCGCTGTTGCCCTTGGTGGATACAAAATAGTAGGGACGGGGCGCGAATGTGGCAAACACGCGGGTATTGTCATAGGGAGACAGGGACACCGCGGATACCATATCCACTTCCCCGCTGCGCAGTGCCTCCAGCTGCTCCTTGACGGAGGGGTAATAGACAATCTCGTAGGGGATGTTGTCGCTTTCCAGATAGGCCAGCACCTCGCTGTTGCGTTGGGCTGCTTTTTCATACAGGCCGATGCGGTAGGTCTTGTCCATATCCAGATTACTGCGGCGCAGGGTGGAGCGCATATCCACACACAGCATGGTATACACCGTGCCGTAGTTGTGCTGGGGATACTCGTACATCTCCAGCGTGGCATCGTTTTTCAGCATCGGGCCCAGCAGGTCCACCTTGCCGTCAGACAGGTCCTGCATGGCATTCATTACCGAATCGTTGGCATCGGTGGCGGGATAGGTGATGTACTCCATCTGCCAGCCGGTATACTCGGAGATTTTTTCCAGATAATCGTAGTTGTAGCCCATCAGCTTGCCGGTGTTGTCAATCTCGCTCATGCCCCGCTGCTCGGGGAATGCCACCCGGACAACGCGGCGCTCCCCTTCTGCTAAGGCAAAGGACGCGGCAAAAACGAGCAGCAGCAACAGCAGCAAAGAAAAACCATGCCGGAGAGCGTGCAATCTGTTCATCTGCGCATTCTTCTTCATTTTTCGTCACTCCTGTTGCTTTTTCTCCAGTTCCTGTATGCGCCGGTGGTCACTCTGGCATCCTCCGGCTTTTGGGCATTCTTGGGCAGCACCCAGATTCTGCCGAACCGGTTTGCCCCTTCAATGCACCCCTGGGTACAATATGTCTGAATCCGTCTGGTGGATACACCCCACGCCGCCGCTGCCTCTGCAATGGTCATGTATTCATCCGTCATGTGTTTGCCTCCAAAACAAAAAACATTGCCAATACAGAAATTGGCAATGTCATCAACAAAAATCGCAACTGGCTGCCATACTATCATTCAGGCCCTGTAGCTTTGCGTCATATCCTTTCGGATACTTTGCCAAATATTCTATATTGATTTAATTATATTCCCATTAGCGAATGATGTCAATTGTTTTGCTGTGTTTTTATTCCTTGCGGTAAATGCTGGGATGAAGCTTCACAAACCCCTGCGTTTTGCAATAGACAATCTGCTCCACGTTTCCCAGAAACAGGCATCCGCCGGACAGCAGGCTTGTCTGGAAGTCGCTTAAAATCCTGTTTTTGGCCGCATCTGTCAGGTAAATCATGACATTGCGGCACAAAATCAGGTGGCAGGACTGCGGATACGGGTCAGATATCAGGTTGAGCTTGCGGAACTCCACGCACTGCCTGATTTCATCCTTCACCTGATAGCCATCCCGCTCCTTTCGGAAAAAGCGGTCCCGGTAGATTACCGGCACTCTGCTGACAGCTGCGGGCGAATACCGCCCCTCCCGCGCATGGTCCAGCACACGCTCATCCAAATCGGTGGCCATGATGTGTATTTTCTTCGGGTCGATGAAGCTGCTCATCAGCATGGCAAGGGAATAAGGCTCCTCGCCGGTGGAGCAGCCGGCGCTCCAGACGGTCAGCTCCTCGCCGAAGCGGTTCACCAGCTCCGGCAGAACGCTGTCGGCCAGCGCATGCCAGTGCTCCGGCGTGCGGAAAAACTATGTGACATTGATGGTGATGTAATCCACAAAGCTTTTCAACTGCCGGTCATCGGCTGCCAGCGCATGGGCATATGCCTGATAGGAATGGAAGCCATACCGCTCCATTCTGGTATTGATGCGCCGCTTCATCTGTTTTTCCTTGTAGAAATCAAGGTTGATATCCGTCATGGAGAGGATATCTTCCTTGAACGAGTCATAATCGTAGGCCATAAGGCAACCCCCAAACGGATTTCCATCCGGTATGTGTTTTCACAAATGCATCTGCCGTTACCATACCACAGAATCGGGAATTGTTCAACAGCATTCATCGGCCATCGCCTCACAGCAGGTTAAAACAGATAATCTCCGTTTTTACGCTTGACATTCCAATGGGTATTTTATATAATTTTCTCGGCAACTAACAGAGGAAAGGAACCCCTTTTCTCGTAATACTTATGACCCTTCCCTTTTGGGGAAGTAAGGCCGAACGGACAGCCGGGTCAATAGCCGATGCGGGGTATAAACTCGCATGCAGCTTTCGCTGTATCTTCATTGATTGAGTTAGAAGCTCAATTTCCCAAGTGACTCCCCCCATGGAGCCGGTGTTAAAAGCACACACTTGCGAAACGGTCAATAAGAGTAGTAAAAGTATGATTGCTATATAGACTCTCGTCCGTTCCCCAGCAGAAGTCATGCCTTACGGAACAGATTTTTCATTCGATTTTCTTTTTCCACACAGGCTCTTTTTCTGTCAGGAATTCATCGCAGGTTGTGCACACG
Organism: Clostridia bacterium; assembly: GCA_030526225.1. GTDB lineage: Bacteria > Bacillota > Clostridia > Christensenellales > Aristaeellaceae > JAUNDF01. The sequence continues at coordinate 17,282 of JAUNDF010000031.1, read as the reverse complement.
CACGGCCTGCGTTTTTTCATTCCCGTGATGATGTAATGGAAGGATGAGCCTATGAAGAAGATGAAACTCGACCAGAACCGCGCTCCGATTTACGAAGCGCTGCAGCGGTTCCGGCAGATGCGGGTCGTTCCCTTTGACGTACCCGGTCACAAGCGCGGACGAGGCAATCCGGAGCTGACCGCATTCCTTGGCGAACGCTGCGTCAGCCTGGACGTAAACAGCATGAAGCCCCTTGATAACCTCTGCCACCCCATTTCCGTCATCCGGGAAGCTGAGGAGCTGGCGGCGGATGCCTTCGGCGCGGCTCATGCATTCCTGATGGTGGGCGGCACCACCAGCTCTGTGCAGAGCATGGTGCTGACTGCCTGCAAGCGCGGCGATGAAATCATCCTGCCCCGCAATGTGCACCGCAGTGTCATCAATGCGCTGGTGCTGTGCGGCGCGGTGCCGGTTTACGTCAATCCCGATGTGGACCAGAAGCTGGGCATTTCCCTGGGCATGACCCGCGAGAGTCTGGCCAAGGCCATCCGGGAGCATCCCTCCGCCGTGGCCGTGCTGGTCAACAACCCCACCTACTACGGTGTCTGCTCCGACCTGCGCTCCATCGTGCGCATGGCCCACGAAGCCGGTATGCTGTGCCTTGCCGACGAGGCCCACGGCACCCACTTCTACTTCGGCACCTCCATGCCCGTATCCGCCATGGAGGCCGGGGCTGATATGGCCTCCGTATCCATGCACAAAAGCGGCGGCAGCCTGACCCAGTCCAGCCTGCTGCTGTGCGGCCCCAACATCCATGCGGGCTATGTGCGCCAGATTATCAACCTGACCCAGACCACCTCCGGCAGCTATCTGCTGATGTCCAGCCTTGACATCTCCCGCCGGAATCTGGCCCTGCGCGGCCGTCAGGTGTTCCACGGGGTGGAAGACATGGCGGAATACGCCCGGGAAGAGGTCAATGCCATCGGCGGCTACTACGCTTTCGGCAAGGAGCTGCGCAACGGCAACTCCGTGTTTGATTTCGACCCCACCAAGCTTTCCATCAACACCCGCAGCATCGGTCTGGCGGGCATTGAGGTCTATGACATTCTGCGGGATGAATACGACATCCAGATTGAGTTCGGCGACATCGGCAACATTCTGGCATACCTGTCCATGGGCGACCGTGTGCAGGAGCTGGAGCGTCTCGTCAGCGCACTGGCCGAAATCCGCCGCCGCTATCAGCGGGACAGCTCCGACCTGCTGAAGCAGGAATACATCGACCCCATCGTGGTTACCTCACCGCAGGAAGCCTTCTATGCCGAGAAGGTATCCCTGCCCCTTCGCGAAACAGAGGGTCAGGTGTGCAGTGAGTTTGTGATGTGCTATCCCCCGGGCATCCCGATTCTGGCCCCCGGCGAGAGAATCACCCGTGAAATTCTGGACTATATTGAGTTTGCCAAGGACAAGGGCTGCTCTATGACCGGCCCCGAGGACCCGGATATCCTGCGGCTCAATGTGCTGAAGTAAGGAGGAAAATGCCATGGAAATGTGGTTCAGCGAGTATCATACCAAGCATGTGCGCCACTCCCTGCGGGTGACGCGGCATCTGTTTTCCAAAAAGAGCAGCTACCAGCAGATTGACATTTTCGAGACCCCCGAATTCGGCCGGGTGCTGGCTTTGGACGGCAATGTCATGCTGACAGAGCGCGACGAATTTATCTATGACGAAATGATTACCCACGTGCCCATGGCGGTGCATCCCGGCATCCGGGATGTGCTGGTCATCGGTGCCGGTGACGGCGGCGTGGTTCGGGAGCTGACCCGCTATGACCGCATCCGCCGCATCGATCTGGTGGAAATGGATCCGGTGGTTATCGAGGCCTGCCGCGAATTCCTGCCCGGAAACGCCTGCCGCATGGATGACCGCCGGGTGCACATCCATTTTGAAAACGCCCTGCGCTTTATCCGCAACCGTGAGGAAGAATACGATCTGATTATCGTGGACTCCACCGACCCCTTCGGCCCTTCCGAGGGTCTGTTCACCCGCGAATTCTATGGCAACTGCTACAACGCCCTGAAGGATGACGGCATCATGGTGAATCAGCAGGGCAGCCCCTTCTATGCCGAGGATGCAGAGGCCATGCAGCGCAGCCACAAGCGCATCGTCAACACCTTCCCCATCAGCAAGGTGTATCAGGCCCATATTCCCACCTACGCTGCCGGCTACTGGCTCTTCGGCTTTGCCAGCAAGAAGTATCATCCCATCAACGACCTGAATGCCGAGGATTGGTACAGCCTGAACCTGCGCACCCGGTACTACACTCCCCGGCTGCATCAGGGTGCCTTTGCCCTGCCGGCCTTCCTGGAGGAAATGCTCATGGAGGTTGAAGAATAATGGAACGGAATGTTGAGACCTTTATCGGCTGCGATGCCTCCTACGAGGATGCATCCATCGTGCTGTTCGGCGCTCCCTTTGACTCCACCACCTCCTTCCGTCCCGGCGCCCGGTTCGGCTCCGCCGCCATGCGGCATGAAAGCTTTGGTTTGGAGACCTACAGCCCCTATCAGGATGCTGACTTGACCGACTACAGCGTGTTCGACAGCGGCGATCTGGAGCTGTGCTTCGGCAGTGCGGAGCAGGCTCTGGCAGATATCGAAGAGCGCGCGGAAACCATCCTGAAAGATGGCAAGCTGCCCCTGCTCATCGGCGGCGAGCATCTGGTGACCCTGGGCAGCTTCCGGGCTGTGCTGCGGCATCATCCGGATGTGCACATCATCCACTTTGATGCCCATGCAGACCTGCGGGATGATTACCTTGGCGCAAAGCTGAGCCATGCCTGCGTGCTGCGCCGCTGCCATGACCTTGTGGGCGACGGCCGCATCCACCAGTTCTGCATCCGCAGCGGTGAGCGGGAGGAATTCCGCTTTGCCAAAGAGCATACGGATATGCATCCCCTGACCCTTGACGGTCTGGAGGAGTGCGTTGCCCAGCTGAAGGCAGCCGGTACACCGGTTTACTTCACCATCGACCTTGACTGCCTTGACCCGTCCGCGTTCCCCGGAACGGGCACCCCTGAAGCAGGCGGCATCACCTTCCTGCAGCTGCTGGGTGCCATCCGCACGGTGACCCGGTGCAATATCGTCGGCTGTGATGTCAACGAGCTGGCACCCATGCTGGATACCACCGGCGTTTCCACCGCCACTGCCTGCAAGGTCCTGCGGGAGCTGCTGCTGGCCCTGCTGACAAAGTAACAATCAACATCATAGATACAGGAGGAAATCATCATGAGCAGAGTATTGGTTATCGGCTGCGGCGGCGTGGCCACGGTTGCTATTTCCAAGTGCTGTCAGGTCAGCGAGGTATTCACCGAGCTGTGCATTGCCAGCCGCACCAAGTCCAAGTGCGATGCCCTGGCCGCCAAGCTGGCCCCCAACACCGCCACCAAAATCACCACCGCTCAGGTGGATGCCGACAAGGTGGAGGAGCTGATTGCGCTCATCAACGACTACAAGCCCGATCTGGTGATGAACATCGCCCTGCCCTATCAGGATCTGACCATCATGGATGCCTGCCTGGCCTGCGGCGTAAACTACATGGATACCGCCAACTACGAGCCCGAGGATACCGACGATCCCGAGTGGCGCGCCATTTATGAAAAGCGCTGCAAGGAAGCCGGCTTCTCTGCCTACTTTGATTACAGCTGGCAGTGGGCATACCGGCAGAAGTTTGAGGATGCCGGCCTGACCGCCCTGCTGGGCTGCGGCTTCGACCCCGGCGTTACTCAGGCATACTGCGCTTATGCCAAGAAGCATGAGTTCGACACCATCGACACCATCGATATTCTGGACTGCAACGGCGGCGACCATGGCTACAAGTTTGCCACCAACTTTAACCCGGAGGTCAACCTCCGCGAGGTCAGCGCTCCCGGCAGCTACTGGGAGGACGGCCATTGGGTGGAAATCCCCGCCATGTCCATCAAGCGCGAGTATGATTTCGATCAGGTTGGTCAGAAGGACATGTACCTGCTGCATCACGAGGAGATTGAGTCCATCGCCCTGAACATCCCCGAGGCAAAGCGCATCCGCTTCTTCATGACCTTTGGTCAGAGCTATCTGGATCACATGCGCTGTCTGGAGGATGTGGGCATGCTGTCCACCACCCCCATCATGTTTGAGGGCAAGGAGATTGTGCCCATCAAGTTCCTGAAGGCCCTGCTGCCCGATCCCGCCAGCCTTGGCCCCCGTACCCACGGCAAGACCAACATCGGCTGCATCTTCACCGGCAAGAAGGACGGTCAGGACAAGACCTACTACATCTACAACGTCTGCGACCATCAGGAATGCTACCGCGAGGTGGGCTCTCAGGCCATCAGCTACACCACCGGCGTACCCGCCATGTGCGGCGCACTGATGCTGCTGACCGGCAAGTGGACCGAAAAGGGCGTGCACACCGTGGAGGAGTTCGATCCCGATCCTTTCCTGGATGCACTGGACAAGTATGGTCTCCCCCGCAGTGAGAACCATGCTCCCGTGCTGGTGGACTGATGATGGATACACGCGATTGCTTTATGGGCCTTGGCGGCAGCACACCGGAGGAGCTTTTCGGTGCGCTGCCCACGCCCTGCTATATTCTGGATGAAGCAATGCTGCGCCGCAACGGTGAGATGCTTGCCGGGGTGATGCAGCGCACCGGCGCAAAGATTCTGCTGGCCCAGAAGGCCTTCTCCAACTACGACCTTTATCCGGTGCTTGCGCCCTATCTGGCCGGCACCGAAGCCAGCGGCCTGTATGAGGCACGGCTGGGCCGGGAGGAAATGCCTGACGGCGAGGTGCATGTTTTCTGCGGCGCCTATCGTGAGGATGAGTTCGCCGAGCTGCTTGACTGGGCTGACCACATTGTGTTCAACTCCCCGAATCAGCTGAAGAAGTTCGGTCCTTCTGCCAAGGCAGCCGGCAAGAGCATCGGTCTGCGCATCAACCCGGAATGCTCCACGCAGGAGGGCCATGAAATCTATGACCCCTGCGCCCCCGGCAGCCGGTTGGGTACCACCCGCGCCCAGTGGGATGCAGCCATGGACGAGGACACCATCGCCCTGCTGGACGGTCTCCACTTCCACACCCTCTGCGAGCAGGACAGCGATGCGCTGGAAACAACCCTGCAGGCAGTAGAGGCCAAATTCGGCGATGTTCTCCCCCGCATGACGTGGCTGAACATGGGCGGCGGCCATCACATCACCCGCAGTGATTACGATGTGGCCCGGCTGGAGAAGTGCATCTGCCATGCCCGCGACACATGGGGCGTACAGGTGTATCTGGAGCCCGGCGAAGCCTGTGCCCTGAATGCCGGTTATCTGGCCACCCGTGTGCTGGATACCTCCCGCAACGGCGATACATCCCTTGCCATTCTTGATGCCAGTGCCGCCTGTCATATGCCCGATGTGATTGAGATGCCCTATCGTCCTCCCCTGTATGATGCCGGAGAGGCAAACGAGAAGGCCTGCACTGTCCGGTTGGGCGGACCCACCTGTCTGGCGGGCGATATCATCGGCGACTACAGCTTCGACCATCCCCTGCAGGAGGGCGAGCTGCTGCTCTTTGGTGACATGGCCATTTACACCACCTGCAAAAACAACACCTTCAACGGTATGCCACTGCCTGCGATTCTTGTCCGCAGACAGGATGGCAGCATCCAGCCCCTGCGCACCTTCGGCTATGAGGATTTCAAATGCCGCTTGGGCAGCCGGCGGTAAACTAATAAGGCCCGGTCATCCCCGGACCGCAGCATGGAGGGAACAAGCATGATTGCCTGCAAATTCGGCGGCTCCTCCCTGGCGGACGCACAGAACATCCGCCGCGCCGCGGACATTATCCGCGCCAATCCGGAACGGCGCTTCGTGGTGGTTTCCGCCCCCGGAAAACGCAATGCCGGTGACACGAAAATCACCGACCATCTCATCCGGTTCTATCACACCGGTGATGTAAAGGATTTTCAGCCCATTGAGGACCGCTTTGCGGAGATTATCAGCGAACTGGGCGTCGAAATCGACCTGAGCCAGGACTATGCTGAGATGAAGCATCAGCGCCACAATGTGGATTACATGGCCTCCTGCGGCGAATACCTGTCCGCACGGATTATGGCCGCCTATCTGGGCTGGCCCTTTGTGGATACGGAGTTCTGCGTGTTTTTCGATGAACAGGGGCGTCTGGACCGCCGGAAGACAGAGCGCACCCTGCGGGACAAGCTGTCCCAGCTGGAGCATGCCGTGCTGCCCGGCTATTACGGTGCCATGCCCGACGGTCAGGTGCACACCTTCAGCCGCGGCGGCAGCGACATTTCCGGCGCGCTGGTTGCGGCTGCCATGCATGCCGAGGTGTACGAAAACTGGACGGATGTCAACGGCATCCTGACCGCCGATCCCCGCATTGTGTCACAGGCGGTCACCATCCCCACCATCACCTATGAAGAGCTGCAGGAGATGACCTATCAGGGCGCTACCGTGCTCCACGAGGATGCCGTCCGCCCCGCATGGGATGCAGGCATCCCCATTCACATCTGCAACACCTTCTGCCCCGAGGCAGAGGGCACGTGGATTCGCGCCGAAAACGTGACCCACGACAATCCCGTCACCGGCGTTGCGGGCCGCAAGGGCTTCTCCGTCATCTCCATCGAAAAGGAAAAGATGAACGCCATGGTCGGCTATGTGCGCAAGACCCTTTCCTGCCTTGAGCGGTACAGCGTGGCCTTTGAGCATATGGCCACCGGACTTTCCGCCTTCTCGCTGGTGGTACCCACCGCCGCGCTGGAGAGCTGTCGTGATGCCCTGACCCAGGACATCCGCAAGGCCGTTGACCCGGACAGGCTGGAAATCACCGACGGCTTCGCCATGATTGCCGTGGTCGGCTTTGGCATGATGAACCGCCCGGGCATTTCCGGCAAGCTGTTCTCCGCCGTGGGTGACATCGGCACAAACGTGCGGATTATCGACCAGGGCGGCAGCCCCATGAGCATTGTCATCGGCGTGGAAGAAGCCTGCTTCGAGGACAGCACCCGGGCGATTTACAAGAAATTCTTCGATTGCGCTTCGGCGTGATGGATGGGGTTTGTTGCTGAAAAGATATGATTTAAGGGAAGGCAGAGGCCTTCCCTTTTTTGTTGTTTCTGTATATGAAGGATTACACAGCCTCAGACGATGAATGGGAATTGATATTTTCTTGTTGTTTTAGGCAAAGAAAACCCGAACCTTGTTCCACAGTGGGAAAAGGTTCGGGCTTCTGTTTTGTGGAGCAATACTCGACAAATCCGAACCAAATGCCTGCTGAATATCTTCCAGGGTAATTGATTCAGCTCTCTCTTTATAGTTATAAGTCAGCACCAATTTTTCATCATACACATAGATTCTGTTGATGAATGTATCGATGATTTGCCGCTGATAGTTCAGGTCATTGGGATCTCCGTGCTTGTAGCGGCTGATCCAGAATACAATTTGTTCCTTGGTAAGCTTTGGGCGCTGGAGCTTTTCCTGAAGAATCGCAACTTTGAGTTCTTCCCGGCGAGCTTCCAGCTCCTGCAAATGCTCTTTGGTAGAAGGTGTGATAATGCCGGCCTCGATGGCATTCAGCATGTTCCGAATTGACTTTTCGCATTCTTTCAACTGCTGATTCAACGAAGGCAGCATCGTGCTTTCTTTTTCCTGAAGTGCGACAATTGCATCGGCAATTCTGTCAATCACATCGTCATTCATCACACGCTGAATGGTGGCTGCTACGACAGCTTGCTCTATCCAGCGTTTTTTCAGCGTCTTCAATTTACAGCCTTTTCCGCGCTTGGCATTTCCGCACTTGTAATAATGGTGGACATCTCCGTTGCGGCTTCTGCCGCTTTCGCCGACGAGCATGGTGTCACACTTGCCGCAAAACAGCTTTGTTGTCAGCAAATACTCTTCCTCTGCCTTTGCACGAGCAGGAGCACGCTTGTTGGTCTGCAGCTTCTGCTGTACCCGATTAAATTGCGCTTCATCAATGATGACCGGCAGCTTATTCGGAATCACAATCGTTCCGTAGCGATACTCGCCGATGTATTTGCGATTTTTCAGCACTGTACCAAGACTGCCGATGCGAAAGGGCAATCCTTTTGCTGTGCGGATACCTCGTTCATTGAGCGAATCCACAATGTCTGTCATGCTGTCACCTTCATCATAGCGCTGAAAGATTTCTTGCACAACAGGCACCGTCACTGGATTGATTTCCAATACACCATCTTCGCCTGTTCGATATCCCAATGGAATGTTACCGCCGTTGTTCTTGCCTTTCAAAGCATTCTCCATCTGCCCGCGATGAATTTTTACAGACAGTTCAGCAGAGTAGTATTCGGACAGACCTTCCAACATAGATTCCAACAGGACACCTTCCGGGCCATCCGAGATATTTTCCGTAGTAGATATAACCTTCACACCATTCTTTTTCAGAATGTGTTTGTAATTGGCACTGTCATAACGGTCACGGGAAAATCGGTCTAATATCCAAACGATGACCACATCAAACAGCTTCTTTTCACTGTCCTTAATCATTCGCTGAAAATCAGGACGGTCAGCAGTCCGGGCCGACATAGCCCGGTCGATGTAGTTGGCAATGATTGTAATCCCGCTTCTTTCCGCAAATGCCATGCACTCACGCAACTGCCCTTCAATGCTTTCCTCACGCTGATTGTCAGAGGAGTAGCGAGCATAGATGACACCTGTCATTTTTCTGTTTCCTCCATCGCAATTTTCAACATGGTTTCCCGCAGCTTCTTGTTGGCCAAAGAGCCAGGTTCAAAACACATTTCGATAAACTTCGCCATGAGCTCCTTGTCAGGAGAATAGGCAGGCTCTACCTTGTACAGCTTTCCTTGCGGTTCATCTGTTCGTCCGCAAATGTAATCAAGGGAAACATCAAAGAAATCCGCATACTGGCAAAGTACAGCAATGGACGGCTGCGTTTCATCATGCTCATAGCGGTTGATGTTGGCTTGCCGTGATCCGAACATTTCTGCCAGTTTCGCTTGGGAAATGCCCATACTTTGACGCAGGCTCTTGAGTCGTTCCGATACAATTTTCATGAGTACAACCTCCTTAGGCATGCTCTTATAGTAACACGATATTCGTTTTATTGCAACACTGTTTTTGAATTTTAAATTGATTCATCAAGGTTTACGCGCCGGCTTGTTGTAGACTAATCGTCAATATGGTATAATGGATTCATCGAAATTTGCTAATAAGGGAGAATGCCATGATCGAAGCTGTTCATTCAAACCCCGGCCCTATGGGTTATATCGCTGTGCTGCCCGATACGATAATCGAAATCCCGAAATCTTCGAACCTGTCCTGGCTGCCCATGTTCTATGCTTTGCCGTCGGAGCTGGCAGGAAAGCGTCCGGAATACGCTGCCCTTCCCCGCAACATCAACGAGTTATTGTCATCATCGGAATGTGTCAAGCTGATTGAGGATGATGCATTTCTTGAGCTTGTCTGGGATTGTTACGCCTGGTCTATCTGGCAATTCATACAGATTCCGCTGAAGGATGGCACCTATCGTGACATTCCCGGGGACTGGAGCTATTACTCCGGTGATTTTCCGTTGTGGCGGTTGAGCTATTATTTGCAGATGTTCTTCCGGGAAAAGTTTGAAACAGACATGGGCTTCAGCTTTCAGCGGCTGTTTCTGATGCCGCCGGGCGTTCGTGTTCCTTGGCTTGATTACAAGCACTTCGGCAATCTCGTCGGTAATCTGACTGACATGATTATCCGGTAGGAAAATCTTCAGCCCTTGATCGATGCTGTTTGGAACAATCGCCAGTTGGAAGACTACAACGGCAGTGATAATTATGCCGTGAAGGACTTCATGAAACGCTGGACGCATGTGCGTTCAGACACCAAGGTCAAGGCAGTATATTCTCTGGAGCAAATGCTCGAGAACAATGCGAAAATCTTTGATTCAGATGCATACGCATCACATACCGCCGAGGATGTTGTCCGTAAAACGAGCATCGAAGAATTCAAAAAAGGACTGTCTGATGAAGACATGATGATTCTTCAGATGCGGGCCGAAGGGAAAGCACTGGGAGATATTGCATCAACCCTTGGGCTGAAATCCCCCAGTGCCATCACCAAGCGAATCGCCAAAATAGCACAGCGTTTCCGTGAAGAAGTGGATTAACGCATTTCATTCCGCTACTCACGCTGTGCATGTCGTTTGACAGACCGATGCTCATGCTGAATCATGTCATCAACCTCTGTCACACACCGTTCAAACAGCTGCGCATCAAAGTCTTCACCGAAGGTGCTTTCCAGCTTTGCCCGAACCCGGTGCAAATGCTCTTTGTGGATTCTGTCAACAGCATCACTGTCATATTTACCCGTTTGTTCACTTCCCTGCCGGTACTATGCACACAATTGCTCTATTCGGTTACGGAGCTGCGGGGTCTTTGTAAGAATGGCATTGCGAGTATCATGGGCGGAAACAATTTGCTTTTCCAACGCTTTTGCTTCTTTCACATCAGCGCAGTCCAGCTTGGTCAACAGCATGTTTCTTTCGCTGATGACATCTTCCATTTCTTCGGTGATTTCTGCAATCTTCTTGTTCAGCTTTCCGGCCTGAATGGGATGGAGCATCCCGAGATTTACCAGCTCATTCCGCAGTGCTTTTCGTTTGCTTTTGAGGACTGTCAGTTCGTTCCTCTTTGCACGATACCGGGCCATGTCAGGTTCCTTCTGAGAAAGAAACGCTTCGATTGATTCCCGCCGTTGTTGATGGAGAGCCAGCCGGTACTGCGTGAAAATCAATTCATCTCTGATGCTCTCCCACTTCTCAATAACATTAACATGTTGATGATTGTCCGATGGTTGCTGTTTAGGCACATCGGATTTTTTGTTTTCTGCCAACAGTCTGTTTTCCGCCTTGATGATACGATTGATTTCGCATCGGTCGGCGATGATGCCCTTCGCTTCAAGGGCTCTGGCCACGACGCCTTCGTGGATGGTTGGTTCTGCCATGATGCCGCGCTATGCAAAGCTGCGGTGATCGATGCGTTCCGCGAAGCCTTCCTGTTCCAGATATTTGTTGACCACAATCGCCCATTGTTCACGCCAGACAAGCAGCTGTTCTTCGCTGTTCCATCTGGCAGAGATGGGGTTCTGCCGTCCGTATTTGGTGCTTTTAGGATGCTTATCCGTGCGCTTATATCCGCCGGCCAGCCCTGCTTCCATGGTCATATACTCTTTCTTCTTCCCCACCTGAAAGAGATATTGCTTCTCCCATCCAAGCGCCTTCGCGGCAGCATACTCCTCTGCCGTAAAGCCTTGCTCCGCACCATCACGGACACAGAGGTATTCCTTCTTTGTCTTATACTGCCAGCCGCCATGCTCATCCAGCGGACGAACGGTGACCATCAGATGGGCATGTGGGTTGTGACCCTCATTGTCACAGTGGATCGAAACATCGGCACACATACCATCGCTAACAAAACTATCACGGATGTATTCCGTCAGGATATCCTGCCAGCGGCTTTCGTCCAATTCCACCGGCAATGCAAGGATGAATTCCCGTGCCAACCGGCTGTCCTTAGTAGACTCTTCTGCCTCCACGGCGTTCCATAATTGCTATCGATTGTACCATGCCGCCGGCGCATTTTCCGGCAGATAGATGTTCTGCCAAAGCAAATCATGCTTCCTTGTGTAATTATGGCGAAGGCCATCATAGTCGTTATAAAGATTGGAACGGCTTGCGTAAGCAGCAGCTGCCACCGCACTGCGGCCGTTTCCGCGGCTGATGACCTTGGCCTCCAAATGATAAATGGCGAAGATGCTTCACCTTCCTTTCGGCATTGTATCAGGCAGGAGGCCTGTCGCTCTCCGCAGAGAGCGAAACAGCCCCCTCGGAGAGCGCACGGGCCCGCAGGGATACCACCGCTCCTTGCGGGTGGTGAGTAAGTGCGCCCTTCGCCCCGGGGAGGGGGCTTGGGGGAGCTTCCGCAGAAGGCTTCCCCCATCAAAGCCGGGATGGTGCTGCGCCTGATTGTCAGCAGCGTCCCGGCCGATATGCCTGTCCGGCATTATTCCGGTTTCTCCCTGCAGAGCATGTCCCGCAGGAACCGTTCCAGCTCCTCCGGATTCATCAGCATCACCGTCGGCATCACCTTCTCCAGCGTACCGCCTTCCACAATCAGGCGATGGGTTCGTGCCTTTCTTGCCCGCACCTTCGCCCGTGCATCCTGCTCCTGAACCCGGTGCAGCAGCTGCGTTGCATACTTGACCGTATCTTTCATATAAACCTCCTTGATGAATAAGCGCCGCCGGGTGACAGCACTTTCGCCATCACCCGGCCATGCTTGGTTTGTCAGTGATGGCAATCGCGCCATCAGGCAGCGGGGTTGTTCAGCGGTTCACGCTGCGCCAGCCATCGGGCAAATTCGCCTTTTCCTTCATCGCTTTCAAAAAAAGCCTGCAAAGCAGGCAGCAAACACCGGGCTATGCGCTCAATGGCATCGTCCGGGATTTCCATTTCTTCAATGTTCATGCTTTCAGCCATCCCGTATTCCTCCTTTTCTGATTATTTTTGCCATGTAACAGAAGGTGCTGATAAGCAGATATGTCATCATGGTTTTGTTCCTTTCTTGCTGTGATTATTGGAGGAATGATTCAAAATCCGCACAACAAAAAAGCCGTGGGCGGCAGCACGGCTTTCGACGATGTTAGAAGATTAATCCTCCTACTTTATATGGACAAAATAAGTGCGGTTTTTTCCTGCTTAAAGAAAAATATATAATAAAGCAGTTGAGAAAATCGTTGATTAGAAGCGAAAGACCAACATCGCATTAAAAATAGTGCATACTGCATTGGTGCTATAGAGTATGGCCAGGCTTTGTTTGTATCGATTTTGGCAAGAATGTGTGCTATAATTGATAACGGTGTTCTATATGGTTCATAATCTCAGATATACACGTCGACTTCTACCCGAATATGAAGCTTTCATAGGCTGATGCATTTTCAAGCTGAGAAGGAGGAGTGTTACTCTGTTTTGCATGGCATATTTCATTACGGCACTCAAAAAACGAGCAATCGACCCGTCCATAACGGATGAAGAGTTTGTGCGAAACCTATTTACCCCTTATATCTGTGCGGGCAACATAAAGGACAAGAACAGAGAGAGGCTCGACCTAAATAAATCTCGTGTCAGTACATTGCTGTCACAGAAGGATGATGTACCTACTGCTATGCGAAATGCACTGTCCTCCTACGGTATCAGTGAAAATACAAAAGATGGTTTTGTAGCATTCATCGATGATACGCTTGTTCAGGAGCAGCTGCCTGCCCTAATTCAAGAGATAAGTGCCATTGTAAATAGCACACCAACGATGTCTGCTGAAACAAAGCAACGATTGTCTAGGCTTGAGAACAATGTAACAGATTATCTCTGCGCTGCTTTCTTCGAGGCTATCAGACTGGACAATAGAATAACAACGGCAGCGGAAAACTATCTGTGGCATCGTGGAACAAATTCGCTCCAGTTGATAACAGGCGACCTGTTCAAATACGGATTCGGCAATCGCAAGAAACAACCGTCCATCGTAGTGATTCCTGTCAATACATCTTTTGATACACATATCACGTGGACAACGGAGGGTGCTGAAGCTCCTATTGTTTCACCGACGACACTCCATGGAAAATGGATTGACCGTTGGACGAAAGCGGGCAACACAATTGAATAGCTAAATTCACAAATTAAAATGAACCTTATGAAGCAGAAGCTGACATACACAGTTGATCAGGCAGAAAGAAAACATTACGCTATCGGTAGCATTGCCGTTATCAATAGTAGCAATGCAGTCTATTATCTGCTAGCCATCTCAACATTTGATGAACAGAATATAGCCCATAGTACGGAATACGATATTCGGAAAGCAGTGTTATCTCTTTTGAAATTTTATAATCGCTATGGAAATGGCTATCCATTGTATCTCCCGCTGTTGGGAACTGGCCGATCACGCGCGGCTTTGAGTTTTCAAGCCTCATTTGATCTAATCCGTGAGGAAATGATGGATAATATACAATTATTGCAAGGACAGATTACGATTGTAGCTTCAAAAGAAGCTATGAATGATCTAAAGATGGAGGTGGACTAAATGGCCTATCGGACGAAAACATATATTGCCGGTGACTGGACTGGCGACAAAGATTTGATTGATACTTTGTATTATTGGAACAATAGCCAGAGATTGACGCTTTCTTTTTTTGATGCACACGAAATAACGCAGGCGCGGGATACAAGCCTCCCATGTAGCATTAAAAAATCCTTGGCGGTACGTCTTGATGCATCAAAAACCTTTGTGCTGATAGTTGGCGAAACTACCAACTCGCTCACAAAAGGTAGCTGTCGGTACTGCAGTTGCTATAATTCACATACGGCAAACTGTGCACACGGCATGCATATTGATTACCGAAGTTTTATCCAATATGAATGTCAGAAGGCAGCCAACGATGGGCTAAAAATTGTTGTTCTCTATAATGCTACCCACATTAATCGGAATAAGTGCCCGGAAGTGCTTCGATACAAAGGGCAGCATGTCGCTGCAATGTATAGAGGTATTGACGGAGAACTATATTGGGACTATCAATCCATCAAGAATGCCATCATGAGCTAATTCTATGTAATATAACAACCATCGCTACTCATCGCAACTTCATCGCAACTGCGTCAGAACGACTTATCGGCCACCTCTCGATAGAATACAGATAGCAGCACGAAATAGTGTTGACTACTGTATTTGGTGGTGACCGATAATGAATCAACTCTCCCTGTTCGACATGGATGTTGACACAGTCCTGAGCGGTATAAAGGCATCCGATATTCGCCTTGTTTCTCTGCCAAATGACAACATAAAGGTCAATGATAGTGTCAGACCAGGACTGAAGGATATCTGGAATGCCTTTATGGCAGATGGTGCAATGTTTGGCAAGCATGACATCCCTTTCTGCCCAACCACGGCAAAGACTTTGCCCAGTGCGCTTATTACTTGGGAAGAAGCCAAGGCGATCTATAAGAAACACATCGCCCTCAAGAAGTATGATTTTACTCACGATGCGTATGTGTGTTTCTACATCGACGATCAGAAGTTTGATGGACCACGTGGTATCTGGCATGACTGTAAGCAAGCACTGCGCGTTCTTCGTCATTTTGCCGGTGCAATCACTCCTGATTTTTCCACGTATCAAGACTTTCCTGAGGCCATCAAGATTTATGCGACCTATCGCATGCGCCTGTATGGGTATTGGCTCGGGAAAAATGGACTTCCCGTCATCAATAATGTTCGTTGGGGTACAGAAGAAACCTTTGATTATTGCTTTGAAGGGATTCCCCAAAACAGCATTGTTGCCATTGGGACCGTCGGAGGCGGTCCTCGCAAGCTCATTAACCGAGAACGTTTTGAAGCCGGCCTCTTCGCTATGGTTAAACAGCTCCAACCTCACACCATTTTGGTTTATGGTTCGGCAAGAGGCGCTTGCTTCGATAAACTGAGAAGCCGAGGAATCAATATCATTTTCTTCAGTAGTAAGACCGCCCAGGTCTTCGAAGGGAGGGAGTGATATGAGTAAAGGTAATAGCAGGTTATTTACTGGAACAATTGGTGCATTTCATGTAGGTAACTTTGATGTCATCGCATTGCGAACTAAGGGGTTAGACTTGCGGGAGCATCCTGTAAAAAAATCAGCAAGTTGTCGGCACGAGAACTCAAGAGACGTGTAGATAACAAAACCGCTACCAAAAATGAATATAAGCAGCATATGAGTAATGTGCGACTTGCTGAACGAAGGACTCGAGGCGTAAATAAGTTTTGGGAACAAGAGAGAGAGCGCATTCTTGCGGGACAACCCGGTACGCGGCGCTGGACACAGGAACAATTATAGTCAATACTGAGTGGTAGCAAACCGAAACATAGCGGCAAGACCATTCAAGGACATCACACATACAGTGTAATCAAGTATCCGCACCTTGCAGATAAAGGAGAGGTTATTTACCCCGCTACTTTTAATGAGCATCTCTATGGCTGGCATGGCGGTAATTTCCGGAAGAGCAGGCCTGGCATTCCCATCATCATCATCGTAGATTTCTGAGGAGGAGTAAAATGGAAAGTATTATCGGTATTAAGGTCCCAGCAGACGCGACTCTGTCGAAATGCGTCTCAGTTGTGCGAGGGTATGAGGCAATTTCTATTGCCGATATCAAGAGACGTATAGAAAACAAAGACTATTTACTTAAGTGCGGATATACAGACCGACATGACTTGAAGCGTCTGCTCGGATGCTGCGAAGCACTTACAAAAGCCGGCATTGAGATCTTTTGTTTTGAGCATGGACGTCCGTGTAATATGCAATTTCTTAAGAACCTCAATGGTATGTATGACGAAGTTGCAGCGGAGATTACTGCTGAATCGATGGACGAATATACTGAGGTTTGACAGTAATTGTTGAAATTGAAAGTGGCGAATCTGGCAGGATGACCGTTAGGTTCGCCACATCTATCAATTATCCAAAAAGAGAAAAACATGAATACCGCTAGGATTTCTGGCGTGTTGTGCTATGAAACTGTTTTTACAGAAGAAGCCATCTTTGAGTCTGTAATCACTTCCTTCATCCAGAAATCAATCACATCATGACACTTGAGAAAAAACAAAGAAATCCGAACCCACTTCCAACCGGAATCAGGTTCGGATTTCTCAAGTTTGGTTGAGCATACGGGAGTCGAACCCGTAGCCTCTACAATGCGAATGTAGCGCACTACCAGTCTTTTTGCAAAAGAAATAACAGAAAAGAACCAACGGAACGTTCTATGTGTTCGTTGGATATGCCGGATTAGCTAAATGCGACATTCTATTATCTGTTTTATGAACGTAATGCCGCATTGCTCAACGAATGAAAATAACATCAGGTACCGAGCGCTGTTGACAAGAGCTTGTCCCCTTATCTTCCGGCGACCCGCACCATTTCCATCAATCGTCTGGCCCCGATGTTTAATTGCTTGTTTTTGGGATATGCCAGATTAATGTGTGTAATAATCCGGGGCTCGATGTCTACAGCAACGAGATCCTCAGTCAGCATGGGCAGGATGGGGGCCTTGTTCAGCAACACAATGCCCATGCCCTTTCGACAAAGATCCAGCATGTTGTCAGCGCGGTGCATTGTCAGCACAACACGAGGCTCAAATCCTGCTTTTTTGTAAGCGTCAATTCTGAATCACCTGTCTAATCGTTCCGCATTGTGACATACTGT
>JAUNDF010000114.1 GCA_030526225.1 Clostridia bacterium | reverse complement strand
ACATGATTGGGAAGCCCCACTGCGCGGGAGGATGATATCCTCCCCTACATTGGCTTGGCAAATTATTTCTGTACCTTGACAATTTTCGACCCGGTGATATAATTAGGTACAGAACAAATTATCTTTCACGGAGGATTCCGAAATGGAACAGGGAACCGAACAAGCCATCGATGAAAAGCTCTCCCGGTGTCTGCGGCGGTGCGGGCATGTGCTGTATCACCAATCCCACCACTCCCAGCAGGACGCGGTGCTGGCGCTGCTTCGGCAGGGGCCGCTGAACCAGAAGCAGATCCAGCAGCTGCTGTCCACCCGCCCCGGCTCCGTCAGCGAGCTGATCTCCAAGCTGGAGGCCAAGCAGCTGGTGGAGCGCCGCCGGGATGATGATGACCGCCGCCGGGTGGTGCTCTCCCTGACGGAAAAGGGTCAGGTCGCCGCCCTCATCCATAAAGAACGGGCTTCGGAGGATCTCTTTGCCGCCTTTTCCCCGGAGGAAAAGGAGCAGCTGGCCGGTCTGCTGGAAAAGCTGCTGGAAAGCTGGGGGCTGTGACATGAAATTCATCTGGTCGTACCTGAAAAAATTTGCCCGGGGCGCGGTTCTGGTGGTCTTGGTGAAGTTCGTCGGAACCCTGGTGGAGCTTCTTCTGCCCACGGTGCTGGAGCATCTCATCGACGACGTGGCCCCCACCAAAAGCATGGGCGCTGTCATTGGCTGGGGGTGTGTCATGCTGGCTCTGGCCTGGCTCTGCCGCTTCCTGAACATCACCGCCAACCGCCGCACCGTGAAGATCTCGGCGGATACCACCTATGCCATCCGGAAGGATCTCTTCTTTCACTCCCTCCGGCTCTCCGGCAATCAGCTGGATGAATTCGGACTGCCTTCCCTGACCTCCCGGATGACCTCGGACTCCTACAATGTCCAGAACTTCATCCGCGGTGTGCTGGCCATGGGCATCCGGTGTCCGGTGCTGCTCATCGGCGGCATCCTGGTGACCCTTGTGATGGATCGGGGGCTTGCCGCCATCCTCTGCGTCATTGCCCCCATTGTCATCGTCTGCATTGTGCTGGTCTCCCGGTGGGGCATCCCCCTCTATGACCGGGTGCAGCGGAGCCTGGACGGCGTGGTGCGCATCATGCGGGAGAACATCACCGGCATCCGGGTGGTGAAGGCCCTGTCCAAAGAGGAGCATGAGACAAAACGGTTCGCCGCATCCAACGAACAGCTGACCCACGATGAGGAAAAAGCCGGCATCATCATGGCCATGCCCGGCCCCATCATGACCTTCTTCCTGAATGTGGGTCTGACGCTGGTGGTAATCATCGGCGCCCGCCGGGTCAACAGCGGCGTCACCCAGCCGGGGATGATTCTGGCGTTTCTAACCTATTTCAACATGATCCTCATGGGCGCCATGGGCATCAACCGCATCTTCATGCTCATGTCCAAGGCCAATGCCTCCGCCTACCGCATTGCCGCAGTGGTGGAAAGAAACGAGGAGCTGGCTCCCATTCCGGAATCCCGGGCCGCGAAGGCCTCGGATGACAGCTTCATCCGCTTTGACCACGTCAGCTTCCGCTACGGTAGCGGCAGCACCCAGGCAGGAAGCGATGCCTTCGCAGGCTCCCATCGGCAGGCCAGCCTGACGGATATCGACTTTGCCATCCCAAAGGGCGGCAGCCTCGGCATCATCGGCGCCACCGGCAGCGGCAAAACCACCATCATCAATCTGCTGATGCGGTTCTACGATGCCACCGAGGGTCACATCTTCGTGGACGGCCGGGACATCCGCACCTATGACCAGGACACCCTCCACCGGAAATTCGGCACGGTGTTCCAGAACGATGTGATTTTCGCGGACACGCTGGAGGAAAACATCGACTTTGGCCGGGGCATCTCTCCCCAGCGGATAGCCCAGGCGGCAGAAGATGCCCACGCCGCCGGGTTTATTGCGGACACCGAAGGGCAATACCAGCACGTTGCCGCCATCCGGGGCTCCGATTTCAGCGGCGGTCAGCGGCAGCGGCTGCTGATCACAAGGGCGCTGGCAGGCACGCCCGAGATTCTGGTGCTGGACGACGCCTCCAGCGCCCTGGATTACCGGACGGATGCCAATCTGCGCAAAGCCATCCGGGAAAACTACGGCGGCTGCACCTGCATCGTCATCGCCCAGCGGGTCAGCTCCATCATGAATCTTGACGACATTCTGGTCCTGGACGAAGGCAGGATCATCGGCCACGGCAGCCATGACCAGCTGATGGAAAGCTGCCCTGCCTACCGGGAGATTGCCCGGGTACAGATGGGGGGTGCCCTCTGAATGGCAAATCAGGTATTTACCACAAAAAAGCCCAAGGACACCCGGGGCACCCTGCGGCGGATCCTCAGCTATCTGGCGTCCTATCGGTGGATCATTGCCGTGATCCTGTTGCTCAGCGTGGTCAGCAACGTACTGAGCCTGCTGGGCCCCAGCTTTGCAGGCTCCGCCATCAACGAGGCCTCGGCGGGGGTGGGCAAGGTCAATTTTGAACGGGTCGGCTACTACGCAAAGCGGATGCTGCTGGTCTATGTGGCCTCCTCCCTGATGACCGTCAGCATCAACATTCTCATGACCTTCATCAGCAAGCGGATCGCCCGGAAAATGCGGCGGGATGTCTTCCAAAAGCTGATGAAGCTGCCCGTGGGCTTCTTTGACCGGAACCAGTCCGGCGACATCATCAGCCGGGTCTCCTATGACATCGACGTGGTCAGCTCCTGCATCGCCACGGATGTGACCCAGATCGTCACCAGCCTTGTTTCCGTGATGGGAGCGCTGCTGATGATGGTGGTCATCTCCCCGGTGCTGTCGCTGGTGGTGCTCTTCACCATCCCCATGTCCGTCCTCTATACGGTGTATATGCGCAGACTGGTGCAGCCCCGGTACACCCGCCGCTCCAAAAGCTACGGCGCCCTGAACGGCTTCGTGGAGGAAATGCTCAGCGGTCAGAAGACCATCCAGGCCTATGCCTACGCCGATTCTGTGGGCACCCGGTTTGACGGCGTGAACACCGAGGCCGCCACCGCCTACTACGAAGCGGAGTTCTACGGCTGCACCATCGGCCCCACCATGAATTTCATCAACAACACCAGTCTCTCCCTCATTGCCATGTTCGGTTCCCTGTTGTACATGATGGAAGCGGTATCCCTGGGCAATATCTCCTCCTTTGTCCTCTACTCCCGGAAGTTCTCCGGCCCCATCAACGAGATTGCCAACGTCGTCAACGAGCTGTTCTCCGCCCTCTCCGCCGCCGAACGAGTCTTCCATCTGCTGGACGAGACCGAGGAGACGGAGGATATTCCCAACGCCGGGACGCTCACGGACGTGAACGGTCAGGTGGAGCTGAACCATGTGAGCTTCGGCTATGAACCGGGGAAAACCATCCTCCACGATCTGAGCCTGTCCGCCGCCCCGGGCAAGCTGGTGGCCATCGTCGGCCCCACGGGGGCGGGGAAGACCACCATCATCAATCTGCTGATGCGGTTTTATGATGTGGACAAGGGTGAGATTCTGGTGGACGGTCAGGAAATCCGCAGCCTGAAGCGCTCCAGCCTGCGCAGCGCCTACGCCATGGTGCTGCAGG
>JAUNDF010000113.1 GCA_030526225.1 Clostridia bacterium | reverse complement strand
CCACTTGCCCTCTTCGGGGATGGGAGCGGGGCCATGGTTGGGGCCCTTGGCGATGCAGACCATTTCTTCAACTTCCTTGGTGTATTGCATCAGAAACGTCCTCCTATCATGGAATCGTCACATACATAACCTTTCTGGTCATGGTCGGTCACATTATAACACAAACTTTATGTTTTGGATAGGGTAATTTGAAAGATTGTTATAAATTTTGCGATTTTTTGCGGATGATGCTTCTCCCCTGCGCCTTATGGCAAATCACGCGCCAAATCATCAATCACCCAGATGCGGCCGTCGGTGCGAAGGCGAAGCATGGCATCACCGGCGGTGCACAGCACGGGGGTGCCGTACTGCTTCAGGTATTTGATGGCGTGCTTTGCCCCTGTCTTGCCTGCGGTGGCAACGGCCAGCCGGGGCGCAACCGCCGCCCGGAAGCCCCGGTTCATCCGCTGAAGACCGTGATGAGGGTACTTCAGGATGTCCGCCTGAAGGGGATATTCCGGGGGATACTTGGCATAGTCCCCCTGGGCGGTGATTTCGATATCCGCTGCAAAAAGCATGGTTCGGGCGCCGTATTCCATCCGCAGCATGGCACTGCGGTCGTTGTTGGAAAAGCCGCCCTTGCCCCGGACAAACACCCGGAAATCAGCCCCGCCGAAGGAGAACAAATCCCCATCCTGCACGCCGCGGCGCACATTGTAATCACCGCTTGCAAACATGCTGTCCGTCAGCTCTGCGGTCCAGTGTTTGCCGCCCTCTGCGGCGATGGTAATCTCCCCCACCGGGATGCTCCCCAGCATCCATGTCAGGCCGCCGATGTGGTCATCATGGGGGTGGGAGATGAACACCCGGTCGATGCGGTTAATCCCGGCCATGGCCATGCATTCCTCAATGCGGCCCCGCATGCCGATGGAGCCGGCATCCAGCATCATCACCTCATCGCCCCGGCGGATAAAGCAGATGTCACAGCTGAACACCCTGGGGAAGATGACCTCCAGCACCTCACTTTCCGGCGAAAAGGCATAGGGCGCATCGGGGTTATCCAGCAGGTTGACGATGACCTCCTCCTCTGCCGCGGCAGAGAGCGAAAGGCACAGGAGCAGCAGCAGAATCAGGGCTTTTTTCAGCATAAGTCCTCCGTATCAGTCAGGGGGGGATGGTCAGGCTTCTTCATTTACATTCACAGCCGCTGCCCTGCACCAGGGACCGCGGCGGTAGAACACCTGGGACAGCAGCGTACCCACGGCCCAGCCGATGGGCCATGCGCACCAGATGCCAAGGGAGCCGAGGGCGGTTTTGGACAGCACCGCCGCCAGCGCCACGCGCAGAATCAGGTCGGAGAAGGTGCACACCATGAACTCCTTCATCCTACCGCTGCCGCGCAGAATGCCGTCGGAAACCATCTTCACGGCAATGATGAAATAGCAGGGCGCCACAATCCGCAGGAAGGCAAGGCCCGTGGCCATGGCACCCTCCGTGGGGGTTTCCATGAACAGACCCAGCACGAAGCGGGTGCCGAAGAAATACAGCACAAACACCGGCAGGCAAATCAGCCACACCATCTTGATGCCGGCGTTGTGTCCGGCACGGATGCGCTCCGGCTTGGCGGCACCGATGTTCTGCGCCGTGTAGTTGGAGATGCCGTTGCCCATGGTGGTCAGGGAGGTGATGACCAGATTGTTCAGCTTTACACCTGCGCTGTAGCCGGCCATCACCGCCGGGCCGAAGGAATTGATGATGCCCTGAATGGCGATATTGCCCACAGACACAAAGCTCTGCTGCAGGATGCTGGGCACGGCCACCGCGGCAATCTGGCCCATCAGCTTGCGGTCAAACAGCACATGCCTGCCCTCGGTGGGGATGCTCTTCAGCCGGCGGATGATGGTCCACACGGCCAGCACGCAGCTGATGCCCTGACAGATAAAGGTAGCCCAGGCCAGACCCGCAATGCCCATGTTGAAGGTGTTGACGCACACCACGTCCATGATGATATTTGCCACGGAGGACACAGCCAGAAAGCGGAAGGGCGTTTTGCTGTCCCCCAGAGCAGAGAAAATGCCGGTGGAAATATTGTAGAAAAACAGGAACGGCAGACCCCATACATAAATGTCCAGATACAGCTTTGAGTCACTGAAGACCTCCGCAGGGGTCTTGATGAGCGCCAGCAGTCCGTCACAGAACACCAGCCCCAGCACCGTCAGGGTGCCCACCAGCACCGCCCCGGCAATCCACGCGGTGGACACGGCGGATTTCATTCTGCCGTAATCCTTTTCGCCAAACAGCCGGGATACGATAATCGAACAGCCCATGTTGCTGCCGATGGCGAAGGCCATAAAAATCAGCGTAATCTCATAGCTGTTGCCGATGGCGGCAAGGGCATTTTCGCCGATGAACTTGCCCGCAATCAGGCTGTCGGCGATGTTGTACAGCTGCTGAAAAATCACGCTGGCAAACATGGGCAGGCAGAAGCGCCATAATACGCTTTCCGGCCTGCCGACGGTCAAATCCTTGTTCATTCTCTTCGACCTCTTTTTCAAGTATTCGCAAAACAGCTTCATTATAAATCCGGGGCATGGGAAAGTAAATGCCCAAAAATGAGAGAAGGGGACCATGCTGTCTATCCCCCGCATCGGTTTTTCCTTAAAAACAGTGCCGAATGGCATTTTGACGAACCCTCCCCCGGGGCATACAATAAAATCAGCACAACGCTACTTTTGATTAAGGGAGGAATACCCATGACCCGCAAGTTCAGATTTGCCTTTGCCCTGCTGGCCGCGCTGCTTCTGGCGGTCACCTTTGCCTACGCCGAGGAGGTTACGCTGGTGGATAACGACAGCATCACCATCCGCATCACCGGCTTCGGCAAGGATGATATCTGGGGCACGGAGATGAACCTGTATCTGGAAAACAAAACCGACCTGACGCTGATGTATGCCATCTCCGACTGCGCCGTGAACGGCGTGATGAATGACCTCTTCTGGGCCAAGGAGCTGGAGCCCCATGCCAAGGCCAACGCCAGCGCAACGTGGATGAGCATGACCGGCAATGCCGATACCGAGGGCATCACCAAGCTGGAGCTGGCCATGCGCGTGTACGACAGCAGCGACTGGTCCGCCGACCCCATCGTCAGGGAGACCTTTGTGGTGTATCCGCAAGGTGAGGGCAATGTGAAGCTGTACACCTACACCCCCGCCGCCGACAAGTTGCTGTTTGACACCGCTGATGCCGCCATGTACATCACCGGCTTCCGCCATGACGATCTGTGGGGCTACACCGCCGATGTGGTGCTGATCAACAAGACCGGCAAAAAGCTGATGTTCTCCGTATCCGATGCGCTGGTCAACGGCTTTGACTGCGACCCCTTCTGGGCCACAGAGCTGATGCCCGGCACCTGCAAGTTCTCCGACATTTCCTGGTCCGACAGCAAGCTGGAGGAGAACGGCATCACCAAGGTGGATGAAATCGTGCTGAAGATGCGCGTATACGATTCCGATGACTGGCTGGCCGATGACCTGCTGGAGGACAGCTTCACCGTAAAGCCGTAACCTCATCCGTCACGCCGCAGGCGGCGCGCCACCTTCCCCGGCGCGGGGAAGGCAAGGAATGTTCCCTCCGGAAAAGCAAACCAGAACAAGCCCCGAGCCCTCTTGCCTTCCCCTCTCAGGGGAAGGTGGGCAGATTATAATTTGAAGTGCAACAGTGTCCAATTCAAAAA
>JAUNDF010000112.1 GCA_030526225.1 Clostridia bacterium | reverse complement strand
ATATCCAGCAGGGTGCCTTCCTTGCTGATGCCCTCGCCGTAGACGATGTCGAACTCGGCCACCCGGAAGGGGGGAGCCACCTTGTTCTTGACCACCTTCACCTTGGTGTGGTTGCCGATGACGGCGGCGCCGTTCTTCAGCTGCTCGCCACGGCGCACGTCCAGACGCACGGAGGCGTAGAACTTCAGGGCACGGCCGCCGGGGGTGGTTTCGGGGTTGCCGTACATCACGCCCACCTTTTCACGCAGCTGGTTGATGAACACCGCCACGCAGCCGGTCTTGTTGATGATACCGGCCAGCTTGCGCATGGCCTGGCTCATCATGCGGGCCTGCAGACCAACGAAGCTGTCGCCCATTTCGCCGTCGATTTCTGCCTTGGGCACCAGTGCGGCCACAGAGTCGATGACCACCACATCCAGTGCGCCGGAGCGAACCAGCGCCTCGGCAATTTCCAGTGCCTGTTCGCCGTTGTCGGGCTGGGACACATACAGCTCGTCGATGTTGACACCCAGCTTGCGGGCATAGTTGGGATCCAGCGCATGCTCGGCATCCACAAAGGCCGCAATGCCGCCGTTCTTCTGTGCCTCGGCCACGATGTGCAGTGCCACCGTGGTTTTACCGGAGGATTCGGGACCGTAGATTTCCACAATACGGCCGCGGGGAATGCCGCCCACGCCCAGTGCTTCATCCAGCGTAAGGCAGCCGGTGGAAATGACGGGGATGTTCTGCGCGGTGGCAGTTTCGCCCATCTTCATCACGGTACCCTTGCCGTATGCCTTGTCCAAATCAGCCAGCGCATGCTCCAGTGCCTTCAGCTTTTCTGCCTGTGCCGCATCCGCCGCATTGACCTTTACTTCTTTTTCAGCCTTCTTCTTGGGCGCCATCGTCATATCCTCCTGATAAATCCAATCAGCCATTGCTGTTATTTGTGACATTTAGGCGAACACTGTTCCCCTATGGATGTCATGGTAACATGATTTTCGGGGAATGGCAAGGGGAACACCGAAAGAAATTTCCGTGGAATTTTTCCCGCAATGGTGTATACTGTCATCATCAAAACAAAATAAACGCAGGAGGGATGAGGATGCATCTGGATGGTTACGGCCTGTTTGTTAATGACATGGGCAGGATGATTCGCTTTTACCGGGATGTGCTGGGCTTTGAAATCAAGGAGGCGGAAAATGCCGACAATGTGTATCTGGTCAAGGATGGCACCCTGTTTCTGCTCTACGGCCGCAAGGATTTTGAAAAGCTGACGGACAAAACCTATCAATACCTGAAGGGCGTGAATGCCCACAGCGAAATGGCACTGTATGTGGATACCTTTGAGGAGGTGGACAGGCAGTATGCCCACGCCCTTGAAAAAGGCGCCTCATCCCTGATGCCGCCCACCCTGGAGCCCTGGGGCCAGCGCACCTGCTTTATCGCCGACCCGGAGGGCAACATCATCGAAATCGGCTCATGGAACAAGCCCTACGCGGAAAAGGATTTGTAAGAAACGGAGGAACGCCGGTATGGAGAACAAGGTACCCTTCTGCACCTGCACGGACACCGCCTGTCCCAATCACCCGACCAATCATCAGGACGGCTGTACCCGCTGCATTGAAAAAAATCTGGCCAATGGAGAAATCCCCAGCTGCTTTTTCAAGTTGGTCAACCCCAGCTATCACGGCCCGGGATATTACTATAAGGATTTTGCAGAGGTCGTGAAGGGGGAGAAGTGAACAAAAAGAGGGATTTGCTGTTCGTTTGCGGAGCAAATCCCTCATCTTTTTTATCGCATGATGTTTACTTGTTGACCGTATATTTTGTACCGCGGCCGTTGCCGTAAACAGAAACATAGTTCTTTTCTGTCAGCCGTTTGATGATGCGAATCACCTTATCCCTGCTGAAGCCAGTCAGGCGGCTGATCTCACTGCTGGACAGAAGCATACCGCCGGATAAGCTGTCCAGCAGCTGCTTTTCTTCCGGGGTCAGCTTTGCGGCCTGACTGATGACCGGCAAAATCACCGTGATGCTCTGCTCACCAATAACAAAGGACGGCTTTTGCATGGCAGAGGAGTAGGCGTCCTTAATTCTGCGGATGCCGGTCCCGAACATTTCAATCAGCTTCAAGCGGAAAAACACATTGCCAATCACCGGGTTGCGCAGGTTAGAGATATAACCGTTCAAATATTCCTGCTCTGTCAGTCCGCTGGGCAAACCTCCGGGAGAAGTCAGTTCAATCCGGTCGCTGTACATGGCCACGCGAATATGCGCATCCACATCCCATGTGCGATGCACCAGTGCATTGGCAAGCGCTTCACGGAAGGCATTTTCCGGCACAAGCTCCACTGTTTTTCTTTCGATGCCGTGGATTGTTTCGTACTGATAGTATTTTTTAAACAGCTTCACTGCTTCCTGAAACTGCAAAAGCACCGAAACATGGCTGATGGTTTCCCTGTCCATGATTTCATTAATGTTGCTGCCGAAGCGCGCCAAATCAACACCGTAGAAATTGTTTTTGTCAGCAAACAGTGCGGCTGCCTTGTTGTATTGCCGGTCATCGGTCATAAAGCCGAGGGTGCGAAGCACATCCTCAGACAGCGCGGCAATGCCCAGCTTCTCCGCCATCACCTGCTGCAGATAATTAAAGGACAGATTTTTTTCCTCACAGGGCATTTTTTCAAAATACTGATGCTGACCGGACAAAACCAGCCGGTTCAATTCAATCCGGTCCACCTCGATATCCGCCGTATCACTGCGGCGGTATGCTTTGCCCTTATACAGATACGGCGTATATTCTCCCTTGCTGACAGTCAGCGCAACCACACCTGTGCGTTCAATGATGTTCAGCGTAAAGTCGGGCTTGGGCGAAATGCTGTCATTGATTTTGTTTTCAATATCAAGGCAGGCCTGGGTCGGATTTTGCATGCCTGTATTTTCGCCATCATCCGTTACGCCAAACAGAATGGTGCCAGAGCCGAAATTGGCAAAAGCACTGACCGTTTTCAAAAAAGAGTTGGTGATATCCTGCTTGTATTCAAGCCATTTGTTTTCCTTCATCATGCTTTTACCTCCTTTGTTTTCTGCTTATATGATAGCAAAAATAAAGCGTAAATGCAACGCAAATTTTTTCGTTGCATTTACGCCGCATATTTGCAACGCATTTTCATTTTGCGCCGCAGCATATTTGCGGCGTATTTTTTTGCGTTGCAGATTGAAGGCAGCAAAAAACCCGGAGAGGACGGGTGTCCTCTTCCGGGGGATGATGCACTTAGCGCTTGAAGGCTTCCAGGTGCCAGATGTTGTCGTTGTACTCCAGAATGGTGCGGTCGGAGGAGAAGATGCCGGACATGGCGGTGTTGGTCACTGCCATCTTCCACCACTTGTCCTTGTCGCCGTAATCGGCATCCACACGGCGCTGGGCCATGGAGTAGCTGCCGAAGTCCTTCAGTACGAAGTAGGGATCCTCGAACAGCAGATAGTGGTACATGCCCTGGAGCACGCCGGGCTCGTTGGGGAACAGGGTGCCGTCGATAATCTGGGTCATGGCCTGACGGATTTCCTGATTGCTGTTGTAGATGTTCATGGGGTTGTAGGTATGCTCGCGATACAGGTCGCGGACGGTATCGGCACGCATACCGAAGATGTAGATGTTGTCCATGCCAACCTGCTCGGACATTTCCACATTGGCGCCGTCCATGGTGCCGATGGTCAGGGCGCCGTTCATCATGTACTTCATGTTGCCGGTGCCGCTGGCTTCCTTGGAAGCGGTGGAAATCTGCTCGGA
>JAUNDF010000030.1:19794-25439 GCA_030526225.1 Clostridia bacterium | reverse complement strand
GCCACCGGCGATGCTCTGGGCGATGTGGCCTTCATCGTGGAAGGCGCTGATGCACTGGTGGGCATCGAGCTGCCCAGCTTCACCGACAGCCTGGATGCCTGGAAGGGCTATATTGCTTCCCTGAACAAGCCCATGAACGACCTGTTCCTGTGCGACCATGCCACCGGTGCCAGCTATGTGGAGGGCATGACCATCTACGGCACTCAGGGTGCTCAGGATGCCATCGCTTCCGGCTCCACCTTTGCCACCACCCAGGGCCTGTACGAGACCTTCGGCGATGTGTTCCACGGCGGCCCCGACATGGCCAACATCAACAATGTGGTGTCCGGCACCGTGAATGTGGCCGGTATCGACTTCAACCTGATTGACCGCGGCGACACCTACGATCTGGAAATCCCCTCCATGAACGCCATCTACACCCACATGCTGGGCAAGACTTGCCACTCCATCATGGCCGGTGCCGCTCACATGGATGTGATGACCGAAATCCTGAAGGAGTATCAGGCTGCCGGTTATGACATGATTCTCTCCTCCCACAGCGGTGTGGAAGGTCAGGATGCCGTGACCGAGAAGCTGGCTTATGTGGCCACCGCCAAGGAGCTGGCTGAGGCCAACGACACTGCCGAGGGCTTCGTGGCTGCCATGAAGGAAGCCTTCCCCGAGTATGTTGGCGAGAACTATCTGGAAATGTCTGCCGGCATGCTGTATCAGTAATCGGTAACCCCCTTTGGCAGGAAGATGGCAGCGTCCGTCTTCCTGCCCTTTTTTGTCCTGAATGAGGGGGTGGTTACAAAAAAGTGCGTACTTTTTTTCATGTCTGCCATCCGCTACAATAACCTTGCAGACAGGGAAACATACTGTCTGACAAATAAAAAGGAGGGTACAACCATGGCTCTTTCCAACCTCTTCGGCTGGGCCAAGAAGGCCGAAGCCGCTCCTGCTGCCGCCTGCGGTGCTTCCGATAAGCCCGCTGCTGCCTGTGGCTCCGCTTGCGGTGCCGCCGATAAGCCTGCCGAGCAGCCCGCTGCCTGCGGTGCCGCTGACAAGCCCGCTCAGGCTCCCGCTGCCTGCGGCTCTGCCTGTGGTGCCGGCGACAAGTAATCAGCCGGATACGCCCGAGGAATCATCCTGGGGCGTATTTCCGAGGGTACGGCAAACGCGGTGCTTTCGGACATGCGTCCCGCCAAGCAAGGAGGCTCACCATGAAACAGTATTTTTCTTTCCAGTGGCACATCACCGACGAATGCGACCAGCGCTGCAAGCACTGCTACATTTTCTCCGAGGACTGCAGCAAGAAGCTGGATGCCATGACCTGGGACCAGATGCAGGACACCTTCCATAACTGCCTTGATTTCTGCAAGGCGTATGACCGCCTGCCTTACTTCTACATCACCGGCGGCGATCCCATCCTGCACCCGGATTTCTGGAAGCTGTTGGGGCTGATGAAGGCGCACGGCATCCCCTTCACCATCTTGGGCAACCCCTTCCACCTGACGGATGATGTGTGCCGACGGTTGAAGGAGCATGGCTGTGAGAAGTATCAGTTGTCCCTGGATGGTCTGCGGGAGACCCACGACTGGTTCCGCAAGCCCGGCAGCTTTGACATCACCCTGGAGAAAATCGGCTGCATCAACCGGGCGGGGATTCGCTCTGTGGTGATGACCACCGTGTCCGACAAGAACATCGACGAGGTCCCCGGCATCATTGATGCGGCGGTGGCAGCGGGTGTGAATGTATTCGCCTTTGCCCGGTACTGCCCCACGGCTGAGGATAAGGATGTGGGCATCGAGCCGCTCCGTTATCGTCAGCTGCTGGCCGACTGCGATGCCAAATTCAAGGCATACGAGGCTGCCGGATGCCAGACGTATTTCAACAAGAAGGACCACCTGTGGACCCTGTATGAGTACGAAACCGGCGCGTTCAAAATCCCGGATTACGCCGAGGATGGCATGGTGTACGGCGGCTGCAACTGCGGCAACTGCCACCTGACCATCCTGCCTACGGGCGATGTGTACGCCTGCCGCCGGGTACAGAACAGCAAGGTGGCCAATGTGTTCACCGACCTTTTGGCTGATGTATGGGTGTGCCAGATGGAGCAGTACCGTGACTACACGAAGTTCGAGAAATGCAGCCGGTGCGAGCTGCTGGGCTGGTGCCGGGGCTGTCCCGCCGTGGCCAGCGGCAAGGACGGCAACTTCTACGCCGCCGACCCCCAATGCTGGAAGGAGCTTGACTGATGATGAAGAAATGCCTTGCGCTGCTGTGCGCCCTGCTGATGCTGACCGCGCTGATTCCCTCTGCCCTGTGTGAGGAGGAGCCTATGAGCAACCTTGCCTTTTTTGAATCCCTTAATTTTGACAACGGCCTTGAGGTGGTGACCAGGGTCTTTGAGCGCTTCCCCCTGCAGTATGCCGCCACATTGGGCACCGACGGCAATCCGCAGATTCGCCCCATCGAATTCAAGTTCGAGCAGGACGGCGTGCTGTACTTCGACACCGTGGTGTTCTACAGCACCTACGCCGAGCTGCTGGCCCACCCCTATATCCAGCTGTGCATCTGCGATCAGGAGACCATGACCTATGTGCGGCTGGGCGGCAAGGTGAATTTCACCAAGGATGAGGACATCATCAACCGCTGCTTTGAGGAAAGCCCGGTGCTGACCTCCCAGTTCGGCGACCGCCGGGAATTTGTTATCGGCTACTACCTGACCGAGGTGTGGGCCGAGTTCAACTCCTTCTCCGAAAGCCTGCCCCGACAGGTTTACTATCTGCCCAACCGCTTTGATGAGGAGGCCGCAAAATGACATCCGTGATGGACACCATCCGCCACCGCCGCTCCATCCGACGCTTTGATGACCGGCAGCTTGAGGAAGGCGCATTGCAGCAAATCTTTGAGGCCGGGCTGTATGCCCCCAGTGCCGGAGGACGGCAGGGCGTGCTCTTCGCCGTGTGTCAGGACAGGGAGGTCAATCTGCGTCTTGGCCGCATCAAGCGGGCCAACGCCCATCCCCGCATGGCACAGGGCAACAACTATGTCTCCCGGGAGCAGCCCAGCATTGCGGATGACGCATCCATCACCGATGCCTTCTACGGCGCGCCCACGGTCATCACCCTCTTTGCCCCGAAGAACTTCCTCTTCGCCAAGGAGGATTGCGCATTGGCCGCCCAAAATATGATGCTGGCGGGGGATGCGCTGGGCATCGGTTCGTGCTATATTGGGGAGGGCTGGGGCGCCTTTGCCGACCCCTACGGGCAGGAAATCCTGCGGGATTGGGCCATCCCCGCCACCCATTACGCCGTGATGCAGCTGCTGCTGGGCTATCCCCGCACCGGCGACAAGCATCCCACCCCCAAGCCCCGCAAGGAGGGCCGCATTCTGCGAATTGGAGCGAATCTCCATGATACTCAACACCGGCTGCCGGACGGACATTCCGGCCTATTACAGCGATTGGTTCTACAACCGCATCCGAGAGGGCTTTGTGTGCACCCGGAACCCCTACCATCCCAATCAGGTCATCCGCTATCGCCTGGACCCCAAGGTGGTGGATATCCTGTGCTTCTGCACGAAGAACCCTGCCCCCATGCTGCCCCGCCTGAGCGAGCTGGACGATTTCCGGCAGTTCTGGTTCGTCACCGTTACCCCCTACGGCCGGGAAATTGAGCCCTTTGTGCCGGACTGCGGAAAGGTGATGCAGTCCGTGTCGCAGCTGTCTGAAAAGGTGGGTGCGAAAGCTGTGGGCTGGCGTTATGACCCCATCTTCATCACAGAGAAGTATTCCATGGACTTCCATATCAAGTCCTTCGAGCGGATGGCATCCACCATGGCCGGCAAGGTGAGCTTCTGCGTCATCAGCTTCATCGACCTGTACGAGAAGACGAAGCGGAACTTCCCCTCCGTGCGGGCGGTCAGCACCCTGGAGCAGGCGGCGTTGATGGAGGCTTTCGTCAAAATCGGCATGAGATACGGCATTCCCATCCGCACCTGCTGTGAGAACGCCGCATTGGCTGAATTCGGCGCAGATGTATCCGGTTGCATGACGAAAGCCGTGTTGGAAAAGGCCGCTGACTGCCGCCTCCGTGTGCCCAGGTCGAAGAAATCCACCCGCAGCCAGTGCAATTGCCTGCTGGGGGCCGACATCGGCATGTACAACACCTGTCCCCACGGCTGCATCTACTGCTACGCCAATTATGACCGCAAAACCGTAGAGCGCAACATCCGCCGACACGACCCGGCCTCGCCCTTCCTCATCGGTGGTGCACAGCCCGGCGACACGGTGATTGAAGCCCGGCAGGAATCCTACATCGACCGTCAGCTGACCTTGTTTGAATGAGGTGCCCCATGAACGAACAACCCATGACCCAAGCCCGGCGCAGGCGGTTTTTGCTGCGCGCCCTGCTGGATGAGAACCGGGATTTTCGCGGACGGCGCATTCCCACGGATGCGGAAAGCCAGTGGCTGATGCTCCGGGGGCTGATGAACATCCGGGAGGCCGATCCTGTCAGCGATGATTTTCTGGCCGTGCAGGATGAATACCTGAAGGAGGAAATCGCATCGAAGGGCATCACCGATGTCGACGACTTGACGCCCCTTCAGCCGGGGCTGTACCTGTGGCAGGGGGACATCACCACATTGCGGTGCGATGCCATCGTCAACGCCGCCAACAGCGGTATGACCGGCTGCTATGCCCCCAATCATCGCTGCATCGACAACGCCATCCACACCTTTGCCGGGGTGCAGCTGCGCCGTGCCTGTGACTGCATGATGGCGGCGCAGGGGCATCCCGAACCCACAGGGCAGGCCAAAATCACCCCGGCCTTTAATCTGCCCTGCAGGTATGTACTGCACACCGTGGGGCCCATCATTCAGGGCGATGTAACGGAGAAGGACAAGGAATTGCTGGCCTCCTGCTACCGCGCCTGCCTGACATTGGCGGCAGACATCCAGCTGGAAAGCGTAGCCTTCTGCTGCATTTCCACCGGAGAATTCCACTTCCCCAATGAGCTGGCGGCAGAAATCGCGCTGCAGACCGTCCGGGAATTTATGACACAGCAAACGAGTATCAAAAAGGTGATTTTCAATGTTTTCAAGGACACAGACAAGGACATCTACACCCGACTGCTCCGGGCTGATTGACCAGCTGACCTCCGCTCTGCAATCCTGCGACACGGTGCTCATCGGCGCAGGTGCAGGGTTGTCCGCATCGGCAGGCTTCACCTACAGCGGCGAGCGCTTTCTGAAGCACTTCGGGGATTTCGCCGAGGTCTACGGTATCCCGGATATGTACTCCGGCGGCTTCTATCCCTATGAAACCCCGGAGGAGCATTGGGCCTACTGGAGCCGCTACATCCACATCAACCGCTATGAGGATACCCCCAAGCCCGTCTACGACACCCTGCTGCAGCTGGTGCGGGACAAGGACTACTTCGTCATCACCACCAATGTGGATCACTGCTTTCAGAAGGCCGGGTTCGACAAACAGCGCCTGTTCTACACCCAGGGGGATTACGGCCTGTTCCAGTGCAGCACCCCCTGCTGCAAGGAGACCTTCGACAACGAGGCCATCATCCGGCAGATGGTCGCCCATCAGCAGGATATGCGCATCCCCACGGCGCTGCTGCCCGTTTGCCCCCACTGCGGCAAACCCA
>JAUNDF010000030.1:0-19784 GCA_030526225.1 Clostridia bacterium | reverse complement strand
GACCATGAATCTGCGCTCCGACAGCCGCTTTGTGGAGGATGCAGGCTGGCACCGTGCCGCCAAGCGCTACGAGGATTTCCTCCGCAGCCATCAGGGCAGCCGTATGCTCCTTCTGGAGCTGGGCGTGGGCTACAATACGCCGGTGATTATCAAGTACCCCTTCTGGCAGATGACCGCGAAGAACCCTAATGCAGTGTATGCCTGTATCAATCAGGGGCAGGCCGTGTGCCCCGAGGAGATTGAGGGGCAGAGCATCTGCGTGAATGGGGATATTGGTGAGGTGCTGGAGAGGGTGCGGCAGGTGCTTTGACGCAGAGAGTTATTGTATTGCATGGGCAGGCTTGGCGAACATGGCTTTAACCCAAAGATGATGATGCTGCACCTGATGGACGGAAACATGTGGCTGGTGAAGGAGTTCGGTGACCTCTCCGTGCAGGAAGTCATCCACGATGGCAGCATCCTGCTGAACACTGATATCATCGCCTCTGCCAAGGACTGCGAAAACATTCGCATCAACAATAGCTGTTTCTATCGTCTGGAATCCATTGATTTTACTGAGTTTCTGAAATCCTAACGCATGTCAAAAGGGTAAGAACAAAAAGTAACCCCGCCGGTATAAAGAATGACTTGCACATTCTCGCCGGCGGGGATTGTTATTCATTAGGTTTCTTGCCCCGGAACTTCAGCCGAAGTTCGTCCAGACCCAAATCAAGGTTCTCGGAGAAGAGCTTCATTATCTCGTCCATTCGCTCGTCCAGCTTCTGCTTTGCATAGGATTCGTCCGTGCCTTGTGAATCGGGATAAGGAAGGCATGAATGTGGAATGTGATATAAAAGTAATTGAGTCCCCACACTTACCCCCACCCAAATCCACCAAAACCAGCATTCGTTTTGCAAAAGAACTTGCATTTTCCTGCCCGGACTGGTATCATAAAGGAAGCAAATCCTACACAAAAAAAGGAGCATATTATGGAAAACAATAAGCGCCCGGAATCCATGGCAAGAATCAATACTCAGGCTTTGGCTGATGCGTTCATTGCCGAGCAGGTTGCTGAAATCCAAAAGCAGGTCGGCGGCAAAAAGGTGCTGCTGGCTTTGTCCGGCGGTGTGGACTCTTCCGTTGTTGCGGCATTGCTGATTAAGGCCATCGGCCAGCAGCTGGTGTGCGTGCATGTCAACCATGGCCTGCTGCGCAAGGGTGAGCCGGAGCAGGTGGTGGAGGTTTTCCGCAACCAGATGAACGCCAATCTTGTCTATGTGGATGCGGTGGACCGCTTCCTTGACAAGCTGGCCGGCGTGGCAGAGCCCGAGCAGAAGCGCAAGATTATCGGCGCAGAATTCATCCGCGTGTTTGAGGAAGAAGCCCGCAAGCAGGAGGGCATCGAATTCCTGGCACAGGGCACCATCTACCCCGATATTCTGGAGAGCGATGGCGTAAAGGCACACCACAATGTGGGCGGTCTGCCTGAAGACCTGCAGTTCGAATTGGTGGAGCCCCTGAAGTTCCTGTACAAGGACGAGGTTCGCGTGGTGGGCAAGGCACTGGGCCTGCCGGATGGCATGGTCTACCGTCAGCCTTTCCCCGGTCCCGGACTGGGTGTGCGCTGCCTGGGTGCCATCACCCGTGACCGTCTTGAGTGCGTCCGCGAATCCGATGCCATTCTTCGCGAGGAGTTTGCCAAGGCCGGTCTGGAAGGCAAGGTGTGGCAGTATTTCACTGCCGTGCCGGATTTCCGTTCCGTCGGCGTGAAGAATGGTGCCCGCACCTATGCATACCCTGTGATTATCCGCGCGGTGAACACCGTGGATGCCATGGCAGCCACCATCGAAGAGATTCCCTATGCGCTGCTGCATCGCATCACCGACCGCATCACCGCCGAGGTGGATGGCGTGAACCGTGTCCTCTATGACCTCACGCCCAAGCCCTCCGGAACCATCGAATGGGAATAAAATTTTCTCCCCGGAAGCCTGCAACAGGGCTCCGGGGATTTTGCTGAAAAGGGGATGGGTCCAATGAATAGCCTGCACAATGCAGAGCATGCCGTCATGCAGGAATCGCTGCTCTTTTGGTCGCTGAACGGCGTCAGGCAGTCGCCGAAGCTGTGTACTGCCCGGCATCAGGAAGAGCTGCTGGCGGGCGGTTTGGTGACAGAAGGCCGCATTGCATCAGTATCGGATGTGCTGAAGCTTGACCGGCATGGCGATGTTTATGATGTTACCGCCAGATTGCAGAACAATCCCCCTGCGGATATTCTTGAGCGGCTGCAGCGCTGTCAGCCTGTCCCTGTGGGCAAGTCTGTCACCCCTGCGGAAATCAAAGACCTGTGTGCACAGCTGCTGGCCGGGAAGGGAAGCTTCGGCAATCATCGGGCGATGCTGGCGTGTGAAGGGCAGACCATTTTCCGTGAGGACATTGGCCGCCACAATGCTGTAGACAAGGTGATTGCCGCCTGTCTTTATGCCGGATGGGATATGCACCGATGCGTGCTGGGCAGCACAGGCCGCCTCTCCCTTGAAATGCTGTGTAAGGCGGCCATGGCAGGCATTCCGGTGTTTTTCAGCCGGAAATACCCCGGCGATTTAGCCGTGCATTGGGCGGAAAAGCTGAACATCACCCTCATCGGGAAGGCAGCCTCTGATCATCTTGCAGTATGGGGCAGTCAATCGCATATTGTGTAATCAAAAAGCCGGCAGGAAATGCTCCTGTCGGCTGTATTTGTTTGATAATCAGTTGCCGGCCTCATCGGTCTCTGCATCCTCGGCAAGGGCACGGGCATACTTGAAGCTCATGATGCCTTCGGGGTAGAGATACTCGATGTTGTTGTGGGTGGTGTAGGACTTGATGTCCTGAGTATCCGGGTTGGAACGGATGGCCCGCAGCGCGTTCTGAATCTGCGGCATGGTGTAGTTATAAGGGGTTTTCTGGAAGTAGTACAGGGGAGTCGGGGCGGGATAGGTCTTTGCGTTGAACCGAATCATGTGAGCCATGGTCCGGGCAATATCCTTTTCCTCAACCAGCATGGCAATCATGGCGTAGTTGTTGGCCATGTTTTCATCGGAGTACAGGTACTCGTCCTTGTTGCCCTTTACTTCCTTGATATCGGCGCAGGATTCCAGAGAGAACATTTCTTCCAGCATGGCAGGCATATTCTCGTCTTCCTTCATCAGCGGCTTCTTGGCGGTAATCAGACCATTGGCGCTGCGCTCACGGACAAACTCGGCCAGGATTTCGCCGTCCTTCAGCTGGGCCTTGTGCTCCTCGGGGGATTCAATCATGGGATCCTCGCTGGCGGGGAAGGGGTCATTAACCTCGGGCAGGGATTCCATATAATCCAGGAGGTTTACCTTTTCCTCAGCCGGTGCGGCTTCACCGTTCATCACGGCATCAGCGGCGGCGATGATTTCTGCCTTTTCCTGCTTGGGGTTATCTGCCTGACGATTCATGGCAGGGTCGTTGGCGTCGCAGAAGTAATCCACAACCTCTTCGGTCTTGTCCACTTCCTTGGCGAAACCGGGCTTTCTTCTTCCGAACAACATTGCGTTCACTCCTTTCATTTACTGATTTCAATATATACCCTCGGGGGGTATTCGTCAAGAGGAAAAGCGGAGGAGATTGCTCTCCTCCGCCCATTGTTACATATGTGAACTTGGGAAGAATTACTTGATCAGGCCGTAGGAAGCCAGCTTGTCGGCAACGTCAGCCAGGTCATACTTCTCCAGGGTCTCACGGGTGGGGATGCCGGTTTCGGTGTCCCAGCCCATGGCCTCGTAGAACATGGTGAAAGCCTTCTCCATGTCGTCACGGTCCATCTTCACAGTGCCCTCTTCGAAGGCCTTGAAGTCGGGTTCCTTGTCGAATACCCAAGCGGGGATGGCGTCATGATCCTTGCGCAGGTTATCGCTGCCCAGGTTGATCTTGAAGGAGATGGCAGTCATGGCGCGCAGCAGGTGAGAGATACGCTCGCAGTCGAAGTCGATGGACTCGCGGGTGTATTCTTCGCCGGTCACAGCGCTCATGTACTTGGCATCCAGATCCAGGTCGCCGATGTAGTTGCGCTTCTTGGAGGTG
Organism: Clostridia bacterium; assembly: GCA_030526225.1. Taxonomy (GTDB): domain Bacteria; phylum Bacillota; class Clostridia; order Christensenellales; family Aristaeellaceae; genus JAUNDF01. The sequence continues at coordinate 15,716 of JAUNDF010000030.1, read as the reverse complement.
GACAGGGTCATGGGGTACATCCAGTTGCACAGGGTAGCGGAGTCATGCCACTGCTTGCCCAGGAAGGACCACTTGGCAACGCGGATCTTGGCGTCGTTGATGGGGGTGTACTTCTTGGGAGCGTCGGTAGCGCCTTCGCCGAACCAGTAAGCCAGAACGGGCTTGATGACCTCTTCATAGGGAGAGCCGGAACGGACGAAGTTGGTGCAGTGGTGAATCATGCAGTCACGGTTGTACATAGCGTTGTACAGCAGACCGGACTGCCATGCATCCTCGGAGGAGTGATGCTTGGGATAGCCGTTGTAGGTCACGTTGGTGTTCTTGCCGATGACCTCATCATAGTAGTTCTTGCCGGCGCTGTTCTTGGTAGCGTCGTCCAGGCCCCACTTCTGGTACAGGTAATAGGAACCCATGCCCAGGTCAGCCCAAACACCCTTGCCCTCGGCAATGTGCTTGAAGAACTCCCATGCCCAACGGGGATCGCCGTCCAGCATGTACTGCCAGTTGACTTCGTTCCACTCTTCCTCGGTGAAGTGTTCCTTCAGGATACCGTCGTTGTACAGACGATAGAAGTCAGAGTAAACGTTGCCGTAGTTGCACCATACACCGTATTCGTCCTGTGCACGGCTCATGGAGCCGCCCAGAATCATGCCGGCATCGCCTTCGTCCACGAAGTCATGGATGTTGCTCTTGCCGGGGAAGATGCTCTTGCCGGAGATGATGGGCATGCAGGTGTTGGAAACGTGGGTGGGCAGATCGAAATCAGCCAGGGGATCCATTTCGTACTCGGTATAGCAGCGAACGGGACAGGAGGAGCAGCCGCCCTGCTTTACAGTCCACTTTTCAGCCACATGGCCGAAGTCGAATACGCCCTTGTTGCAGCGCATAGCGGCAACGTTAATCTGGCCGCTGGGCTGTTCGCCGGTATCCACGGGGCCGTTGGGAGCCTTGCCCCAAACAACGCCGGGGCCACCCTGCCAACGGTTCTTGGAGGTAGCGGAGTACTCAGCCCAGGACTGAGGCACAGAAGGCACGTTGTGGTTGTTGTTGCCGCCAACCAGATCCTTGATCATGTAGTTGGACAGCTCACGCAGCTTGATGGGTTCTGCAATCTTCACAGCGCCGGTGCCGCGGGCAGCCAGAGCCTTCACCTTCTTGGAACCCAGGATAGCACCGATGCCGGCACCGCCGGAGTTGCCGACAGAGGTGATGATGGTGGACATGGGCACCAGGTTCTCACCGGCCTGGCCGATGGAGCACACATCGAAGGTATCGCCGCACTCAGCAGCAATCACCTTGTTGGTGTTGAAGGTGCCGGTACCCCAAACATGGGAAGCGTCCTCCAGGGTGATGTTTTCGTCATCAATCTTGATGTACACGGGCTTGTCGCTCTGGCCTTCCAGAATGATGGCGTCATAGCCGGCATACTTCATGGCATGAGCAAAGTGGCCGCCCATGTGAGCGTCAACGATGGAGTTGCCCTTGGACCAGTTGGACAGGAAAGAGATATTCAGACGGCCGGAGCAGGGAACGCCGGAAGCGGTCAGAGGACCTACGCCGAACACAACCTTGCTTTCGGGAGCCAGAGCATCGGTCTCCAGGGGTACTTCGTCCCAAATGACCTTGTAGCCCAGACCCATGCCGCCGATGAAGGGCTTATACTTGGGCAGGGTGTCTTCCTTGGTGACTTCGCCAGTGGTCAGGTTGATGCGAGCAATCTGACCGGCCCAGCCGTAAATGCCATTCTTAACAGACATTGTTTATTCCTCCTTGATATTTTTCCCGGACGATTAGACTTCCTGAGCAGCGGCAGAAACCTTGTCCCAGGGAATGATGGACAGAGCGCCGGAGGGGCAGCCGCGGGCACATTCGCCGCACAGCACGCACTTGGAAGACTTCTTGGTTTCGGGGTTAACGGTGGGCATGTGCCAGGGGCAAGCCTGTACGCAGGCACCGCAGCCAACGCACTTGTCCTGGTTTACGCGGCGAACACCGTCGAAGCCGGCCTCGATGGCCTGCATGGGGCAGGCATTGCCGCAGGCAGGATCTTCGCACTGACGGCAGGTGTCAGGGAAGTAGGTCCAGTTGTTTTCGGTGTACAGACCGTTGCCGTTGCGGCTGGAGGTCAGGTTACGGGTTACCTTTACGCGGGAAATGTAGCTGGAGCAGCAGCCGTCGTTGGTCAGCGTGCAGTTAATTTCGCAGCGCTGGCAGCCTACGCAGCGGTCAGCATCGACCACCAGCAGGCCCTGAGGGAATGCCCAAACGCGGACCTTGTCCTCTGCAACTGCCTGCGCGGTTACACCCAGAGCAGCCAGCATGCTGCCGGACATGGACAGGCCGGCCAGGCTCTTGCCGGACAGCTTCAGGAACTGGCGGCGGGTGTAGTCCTTGTCAAGGAAGCGCTTTGTATCAGCCATTGTTTTCTCCTCCTTACAAATTGTGGATGTTTGGAAACCAAACGTTTGTTTCACGAATGAGTTTTCTGTGCAAACGCACAAAAAGTGAACAAAGAAAATGTAGACAGCAAATATAACGCTGCCCGCAGCTTCTTTATTCACTCCTTCGCAAAAGGCAGGCCATTCCGTTGCCGGAATCACCCAATGGTTTGCAAAACCCGGAGGGCTTATACAAACTCGGAGACTCTATTCGTTTCTTAGAATATAACATAAACAGTACCTTTTTTCAAGTTTTTGACCTGTTGACAAGCTATAACTTTTGTGCATTGTTTTTGGAAAATGCATAATTTATAAAGTGACAAAATGCTGAAAAATTATCATTCTTCATGTTTTTATATAGAAGCAGCTTGTCTGTTCGAAATTATTTTCATTTTCAAGTGAATGTTGCAATTCTTGTTTTTTTGGGGTACAATACAAAAAGCGCTCATGAAAGGAGGGCAATGCTTGTTTAACATTGGCATGGCCGAACTGGTCGTGGTGCTGTTGATAGCCTTTCTGGTGGTTGGCCCCAAGGACCTGCCAAAGGTAGCCCGCTGGATAGCCAGGCAGCTGAAGGCTCTCCGCAGGATGCTGAAGGAGCTGAAGGAAGAGACCGGTTGGAACAATCTGACCGCCGATCTGGAGGAAACCAAAAAGGAAATCGATGCGACCATGAAGGAAGCAGACATTACGGCAGACATCCGCGATACAAAGCAGCAGCTGCAGCGCAGCTTCAGCGACATTAAGCGTGACTTAAAGAAATCCGAAGAAGAAACCAAACAACATTGATTGACATCAAGGAGGACATCATTATGCGTCTGGGACCCTGGGAAATTGCTCTGATTCTCGTTCTGGCTCTGGTACTGTTCGGCGGCAGCAAGCTGGCCGGTGTTGGTAAGGCTCTGGGCAAGAGCATCAAGGACTTCAAGAACGAAATGAAGGACGACGAGCCCGCCAAGGCCGAAGAGAAGACCGAAGAAAAGAAGGAAGAGGAAAAGGCTTAATCCGGCTTCTTTCCTGATGGAGGATTTTATCAACCATGGAAAAGAAACCTGAAAAGTCCACCCGGCAGCAGGAGCAGGCACAGGCAAAGGAAACGCTGCTCAGCCACCTGCTGGCACTGCGCAAGGTGCTGTTTGTCAGTGCTGGCGCACTGGGTATTTCCTTTCTGGTGATTTTTTACACCTGCGTGGATTGGCTGATGGGCCTGATTACCGGCCCCATCAAGGCCCGCGGCATTGAAATCATCTACACCGCCATGTCAGAGGCGCTGATGACCAAGCTGAAGGTGGCACTGATTGCAGCTGCCATCATCTCCAGCCCGGTCATCATCTGGCAGCTGTGGAATTTCATCAAGCCCGCCCTGTACGATGATGAAAAGAAGCTGTTCAGCGGCCTGTTCTTCGTGGCTGTATTCTTGTTTCTGCTGGGCGTAACCTTCTGTTACTTTGCCGTGTATTTCCTGGCGGTGGATTTCTTCCTCGTCGCCGGTGAAAACCTGGCAACTCCCATGCTGGGCATTGACAGCTACGTCGGCTTCCTGTTCGGCTTTATCGTGCCCTTCGGCGTGGCGTTCCTGCTGCCGGTGGCACTGTACATCACCACCCGTATGGGCTGGACCAATGCACAGATGCTGGCACAGAAGCGGAAGTTCGTCATTCTGGGCATCGCCGTGTTTGCGGCTGTGCTGACCCCGCCGGACGTGGTTTCCCAGTGCATGCTGGCGATTCCCATGCTGCTGCTGTATGAGGTCAGCATTCTGGTGGCAAAGATTACCAAGCCCCGTACCCGCCCTGAGGACATGTAACGGAAGCTTTCCGAATCGCATTTTTCACCCGGATGGAAACAGCGCTGCTGTCCTCCGGGTGTTTTTGTTTGCTCTTTGCAGCGGCGGCGGAATCTGCTATAATTGTCCTATGAATCAATCGCAAATCAACGGAGGCTGAATACCATGCGGGTATCTCAAATCGACGAATCCACACTGGACGATGCGCTGGTGGAGCGGCTGCTCTTTCAGGGGCTTGAGGACAATGGGGAAGCGGGTGACTGCATCATTGTTCTGGGCAGCGGCAAGGCCATGCGCAACAGGGTGCCCACAGCGGTGGAAGCATACAAGGCAGGCCGCGCACCGAAGATTATGATGTGCGGCGGCATCACCAGCACCACACCCGGCCATACCGTTTCCGAGGCAGACCACATGAGCCTGAAGGCCATCGACATGGGCGTGCCTGATGCGGATATTCTGGTGGAGAACACATCCACCAACACCATTGAAAACATCCTGTGTGCCATGCTGGTGCTGCAGCGGGAAATGTGGCTGAACAAGGTGAAGCGGGTGATTCTGGTCACCGCGTCCTTTCATATGCGCCGCAGCCTGCACATTGCCCGCTACTTCTTCCCGAAGCATATTGAGATCTGCCCCTGTCCGGCAGACCATCCGCAGGGCTGGCAGGAGGATGAACACATGCGCGGCCTTGTGTATGCCGAGGCAAAGAACCTGATTCATTATGTGCAAAACGGCGTCATGCCGGACTTCGATATCTGATTCAACACAAAACAGCGCCTTGAATCATATTTCAGATTCAGGGCGCTTTGCTTTGTCTTATTCAGCTGCGTTCAGCAGGGAAGGGGTAAAGGGAGCCTTGGGGGGCTGTATCAAAGAGGCGTTGGCAGCCAGGTAGTACATCAGCTCGTTCTTCATCTGGGTTGCCATGGCGATGGCCTCGGCGGGAGAAGTTGTGACGACACGAAATGACAATCTTTCCTATAAACACTTGACAAGAGAATTGATTTTCACTATAATCAAACAATCGTTCAAGAACATAAATTCAATAACGATTCTCATACGATGTTGTTTTCGCAAAAAATCCTGTGAAAACCCATCGGGAAGGTAAGCAATATGGATAAGAAGTATTTTGGAACCGGTGCATTCTACAAGCAGGCTGCCCTCATCGCTCTGCCGGTGATGTGTCAGAGCCTGATTCAAAATCTGGTTTCGCTGGTGGACCAGTTCATGGTATCCGGCCTCGGCGATGTGAAAATGGCCGGTGTCAACATCTCCGGTCAGATTCTGTTTGTGTTTATGGTCCTGCTCAACACCATCTGCATCACCGGCGGCATCTTCATGACGCAGTTCTTCGGTGCGGACAACAAGCGGGGCATGCGGCAAACGCTGTGCTACAAGCTGATTGTCAGCGGCGTTTCGGTGATTGTTTTCATGCTGGTATGCATGGTTTTCCCGCGGCCCGTTCTGTCGCTGATGGTGGTGGGCAATCTTCAGGCGGATGCCATCCTTGACGAGGGTGTCCGGTACATGCGGGTCATGGGTTTGGTGGGCGTGCCCATGATTCTGGCAAACATCTTCGCCAGCTCCCTGCGCGAAACAGGCAATGTCAAAACACCGCTGGTGATTTCAGTCATCGCAACCCTCATCAACACCTTCATGAACTGGGTGCTGATTTACGGCAATCTGGGTGCACCCCGGCTTGAGGTAGAGGGTGCGGCCTATGCGACCATCATTGCCCGGGTGTGCGAGGTGGCACTGTATATCGCTTATACATCGCGCCGTCCCCAGCCCTTTGCTGTTTCCCTCAAGGACTTCCGTACAATCGACTGGCCCCTGTTCCGCTCCATCCTGCAAAAGGGCGGCATGGTCATCTTCTCCGAAATGACATGGGTGCTGTCGGAAACCATCACCACTGCCCTCTACAACAGCCGCGGCGGTGCGGATGTGGTCAGCGGCATGTCCTGCTCGTTCTCCATTGCCAACCTGTTCTTCGTGGCATTTTCCGGCATGACGACGGCTACTTCCATTATTGTAGGGAAATCCTTGGGGGCAGGGAAGCTGGACCAGGCCCGGCAGGAGAGCCGGTGGCTGCTGACCATCTCCCTTGTCTTCGGCCTTGCAATGACAGGTGTGGGCATCCTGACCACAGCCCTTGTGCCGGTGGCCTTTGCCAGCCTCAGCCTTGCCTCTCAGGCGATTTGCCGGCGGATGGTCTTCTGGATGGCCATCTTCATGCCGGCATGGGTCTATCAGAATGCACAGTTTGCCATTTCCCGCGCTGGCGGTGATACCATGATGGGTGTCATCGTGGATGTGGTGTGCACGGTGGGCATTGCCATCCCGGCCATGTTCTATATGGCGCTTTGCACCGACCTGGGGCCGGTGGAAATGTACATCGTGGTCAAGGCGGTGGATTTCATCAAAATCGCCGTGGCATGGGTGTGGCTGAAAAAAGAACGCTGGGTCCGAAACCTGACGGTGGGGCAGGCGCAGTAATCGACTGTGAAGTGCTTGCAATCGTGCGTATCCTTTGCTATAATGACATTTGTGAGTTTAGCGCCATCGTGCGATAACCGGAAGGAGATAGTCACAATGAAGCAGATTACATCCGCTCAGCTGCGTGAAATGTTCCAGTCCTTTATGGAAAGCAAGGGACATCACCGCATCCAGTCGGCTTCTGTTATTCCCGAAAACGATCCCACCGTGCTGTTCACCACAGCCGGCATGCATCCTCTGGTGCCTTATCTGATGGGTACCCCCCATCCCGCCGGCACCCGCCTGACCGACGTGCAGAAGTGCATCCGCACCGGCGACATTGATGATGTCGGCGATCCCAGCCACCTGACCTTCTTCGAGATGCTGGGCAACTGGTCCCTGGGTGATTACTTCAAGGAACAGGCCATTTCCCAGAGCTGGGAGTTCCTCACCAGCCCCGAATATCTGGGTCTGGAGAAGGACCGTCTGGCATTCTCTGTGTTTGCCGGCGATGATGACTGCCCCCGCGATGTGGAAAGCCATGACCTGTGGCGTTCTATGGGTGTGGCAGAGGATCACATCTTCTACCTGCCCAAGGAAAACAACTGGTGGGGCCCTGCCGGCCTGACCGGTCCCTGCGGCCCCGATACCGAGATGTTCATCATCACCGATAAGGAGCCCTGCGGCCCCGATTGCTCTCCTGCCTGCTCCTGCGGCCGTTATCTGGAAATCTGGAATGACGTGTTCATGCAGTACAACAAGCAGGCTGACGGTACCTTTGTTCCGCTGGCCAAGAAGAACGTGGATACCGGCATGGGCCTGGAGCGTACCATCGGCGTGCTGACCGGCAAGAAGACCGTATACGAAACCGATGCCTTCACCGGCATCATCAACCGCATTGCCGAGCTGAGCGGCAAGGAGTATGGCAGTGACGAGGAAACCACCAAGGCATTCCGCATCATCGCTGACCATATGCGTACTTCCACCTTCATTCTGGGTGATGAACGCGGCATTGGCCCCAGCAACACCGATCAGGGCTACATCCTGCGCCGTCTGATTCGCCGTGCCGTCCGCTACGGCATGCAGCTGGGCATGACCGAGGGCTTCACCGCCGAGATTGCCAAGGTTATCATTGATCAGTACAAGGCCGCTTATCCCGAGCTGGGCATGAACAGCGCCTTCGTCATCGAACAGCTGACTCAGGAGGAAAGCCGTTTCGCCAAGACCCTCAAGACCGGCGAAAAGGAATTCGAGAAGCTGTGGAACAACCTACAGAACACCAAGGCTGTGCTGGAGTCCATCCTCACTGCCGAGGATTCCGCTGCCAAGGCCAACGAGCTGGCTGCCACCAAGAAGCTGCGCCCCTCTCCCGACATGCTGCCCATCATCGAGGCCGGCAAGTCCGGTGACAGCGCCGCTGTGAAGGCTGCCGTTGAAGCCCGCATGGCTGGCCTGAATGTGCTCGACGGTCGCAGCGCCTTCAAGCTGTATGATACCTATGGCTTCCCCATTGAGATGACCATGGAGCTGGCAGCAGAAAAGGGCCTGACCGTTGACCGTGAGGACTTTGACAAGCGCTTCAACGAGCATCAGGAAAAGAGCCGCAACCTGTCTGCCGGTGCCTTCAAGGGCGGCCTGCAGGACCACAGTGAGGAAACCACCAAGCTGCACACCGCCACCCATCTGCTGCAGGCTGCACTGCGCAAGGTACTGGGTGACGAGGTCTACCAGAAGGGCTCCAACATCACCGCCGAGCGTCTGCGCTTCGACTTCGCCTTTAACCGCAAGGTAACCCCCGACGAGCTGGCCGAGGTGGAAAAGCTGGTTAACGAAGCCATCGCCGCCGACCTGCCCGTTGTGATGGAAGAGATGACCGTGCCCGAAGCCATCGAAAAGGGTGCTATGCACGTGTTCGAGAGCAAGTACGGCGAGAAGGTCCGCACCTACAAGATGGGTGACTTCTCCTTCGAAATCTGCGGCGGCCCCCACGTGGAGCACACCGGTGAGCTGGGCTCCTTCAAGATTAAGAAGGAAGAGGCTTCCTCTGCCGGCGTTCGCCGCATCAAGGCAGTGGTTATGCCCAAGGCTTAATTGAATCATCAGAGACGCGGGGTTCTCCTGCGTCTCTTTTTCATGGGAGGAATTTATATGCACCGCGGACTTGACCAAACCGTTTTGAACGACCTGCTTGCCTTTGTCCATGATTGCTTTTCAAAGGACAGCAGCGGTCATGATGAGCAGCATACTCTGCGGGTGTGGCGTGCCGCCGAAACCCTGGCAGGGGAGGAGGATGCGAACCTTGCTGTGATTCAGCTGGCGGCGCTCCTCCACGATGTGGATGACCGCAAGCTGTCCCCCGAAACAACTGCAGGACTTGACCGTGCCGTGGGCTTTATGCGCAGCCATGGCATTGATGAGGAAACCATCGCCGCTGTCTGCACAGCCATCCGTCAGGTGTCCTTTAAAGGGACGGATTCCGTTCGGCCCGATACGCCGGAGGGCTGCATTGTTCAGGATGCGGATCGGCTGGATGCCATCGGAGCCATCGGCATCGCCCGGGCCTTTGCCTATGGCGGCCACGCAGGCAGAGCCATCTATGTCCCGGATGAAAAGCCGGGGGAGGATTTGTCTGCAGAGGCTTACTATGCCCAAAAGTCCTGCTCCATCAATCATTTCTATGAAAAGCTGCTGCTCCTCAAGGACATGATGAATACGGATGCCGGCAAGAAAATGGCAGAGGGCCGCCACAAGTTTATGGAGCAGTATCTGGCTCAGTTCTATGATGAATGGGACGGCAAAAAATAACATAACATAATCGGTATAGGGCATAACATTTCAGTATATTTATTGCCAACCGTCCGGCCGTGTGATATACTTTCCGCGATTGTGTTCAGAAAGGAAGATTTTTACATGAAAGCATGGTTGAAGTACCTCCCCGGCCTGCTGCTGGCACTGGTGGTGGCGGGAGCCTCCAAATACTTCGAATCCCTGATGCCCGTGCATCTCATTGGCGCTTCCGTCATTGCGCTGTTCATCGGCATGGCCATCAACTCCTTTGCCAAGCCCAACGAGGTGACTGCCCCCGGCATCAAGTTCACCTCCAAGAAGGTGCTGAAGCTGGCCATCATTCTGCTGGGCGCCAGCCTGAACCTGAATGACATTCTTCATGTGGGCCGCAACTCTATGGCAGTTATGGTATTCACGCTGGCCACCTGCTTCGGTCTGGGCTACATCTCCGGCAAGCTGCTGGGTCTGAACTGGAAAATGTCCAACCTGATTTCCGCAGGCACCGGCATCTGCGGCGGCTCTGCCATCGCGGCCATTGCGCCCGTCATCGAAGCGGATGACATTGACATTGCCTTCGGTCTGTCTGCCACCTTCCTGTTTGACATGGCCATGATTGTGCTGTTCCCCATCATGGGCCGTCTGCTGGGCATGAGCGATGTGGCCTACGGCATGTGGGCCGGTACTGCCGTCAACGATACCTCCAGCGTGGTGGCTGCAGGCTATGCCTTCTCCGAGGCTGCCGGTGACTATGCCACCATCGTGAAGCTGACCCGTACCCTGGCCATCATTCCCACCGTCATCATCTTCGCTCTGGTCAACATTCGCCTGAAGAAAAAGGCCTCCGGTGCTGCTGCCGGCGAAAAGGTGAAGATCAACATCAAGTCTGTGTTCCCCTGGTTCATTCTGGGCTTCCTGGCCATGGCCGCGCTGAACAGCTTCGGCCTGATTCCCGCCGCTGTGGGCGTCGCCATGAAAAACATCAGCAAATTCCTGATGGTTGCCGCACTGGCCGCTATCGGCATGAACACCAGCTTCCGCGACATGAAGAAGGCCGGTCCCGCACCCATGCTGCACGGCTTCATCATCTCTCTGCTGGTGGTGCTGGTTGCCTACGGTGTCATCTGGGGCGAAGGCATGCTGGGTATGCTGTAATCAATCCCATACGAAAAAAAGACTGCAAAGCTGAAAAAGCAATGCAGTCTTTTTATATCCGAAGATTATTTGTTCTGATCCCATTCGATGGGATTGGTGGTGTCGCGCCCGTCATACAGCTCAGAGAACATGGCGGCGGTGGAAGGTTTTTCGCCTGCCATGCGAAGGTGGGTCAATCCGCCGTATTCGGTGCAGCGGAACACCACCTCGCCCTTGACCCGTTCCTAGGTCACAAGGGTGGTGACGGAGGAGGGCAGCATACAAAGCCCCTGCAGCATGGGAATGGGGGATACACCCAGCAGATGGCTCATCAGCACCGTGGCAATGCCGAAGTGGCAGAAGATGGCGATGGTTTCGTCGGTGTTGTTTTCACAGCGGTAGATGGCCCCGTCGCGAATGTAGCCGTTTTCAGCCAGCAGATCATCGAAGCCCTCGGTTGCCTTGTGCCACACTTCCTCCACATTGCCGCCGGACAGAAGCGGTGCCTGTGTCCATTCGTGTCTGTCGTACAGCTGTTCCTGCTTCGTCCAGTCCTGGGGACGAAGATCCCAGCAATGGCGGTCGCGGCCGTCGTTCCGGTTGGGGCAGGAGCAATTGAACTCCCGCAGATACTCCCTTGTTTCGCCCTGCATATTTTTCTTCTGCAGGGTGTGCCATGCAGTCCGCTGGGCGCGGCCCAAAGGAGAAATATAGATTTTGTCAATTTTCACATTTGCCAGATAATCAGCCAGATAAGCGGCCTCGCGCTCGCCCTTTTCCGTCAGGGAATCGTGCACATAATCCGGCTCTGCGTGACGGATGAACATCAGCTTCATTTTGCTTCCCCCTTCATTTCGGGCCACGGCACATCCAGCCAGATGGGTGCGGTACCGAAGGTCGGCGCTACCTTCTCCCAGAAATCCTGCTGATTGTACACCACGGTTGCCGTGTTGTCGCAGGGGTGGAAGGCAATGCGCGCCGTGGCCTTGATGTCCTTGTCTGCCACAAAGGTGATGCGGTGCTCCGCATCAAACCAAAGCGCCATGGGGCAGAGAGAGCCGCTGGCGGTCTGCACCATATCCATCAGCGCTTCCTCCGGGGCAAAGCTCAGTCTGCTCACGCCCAGCAGCTTGCTCACATCTGCCGTGCGAAAGGGCTTGTCTGCCAGCGTCACATACAGATAGAACATCGTCTTCTGCCGGTTGCACAGCAGAATGTTTTTGCAGATGGTAACATCCGGCGCTGCAAAGGGCAGTGCCAGACAATCCTCCATGGTATGGGCAGCCGGATGCTCATAAATATCATGCGGCACGCCCAGAGAATCCAACCGGGAAAGAACTAATGCTTTATTGCTCATTTTGTGTATCTCCGCAAATAATCTCTTTTCATCGGGGCAGACTCATGATATAATATTTTCCAACGGAAATCAAGTTAATCAAGGAGGCTATCGGTATGAAAAGAAGAATCGGTATTCTGACAAGCGGCGGCGACTGCCCCGGCTTGAATGCCGCCATTCGCGGTGTGGCCCGTGCATCCTATGAAATGTTTGACGCTGAAATTATCGGCATCCATGATGGCTATCGCGGTTTGATTGAGGGCGATTATCAGCCCATGAAGCGCGAGCAGTTCTCCGGCATCCTGACCATCGGCGGCACCATCCTCGGCACCAGCCGTACGCCCTTCCGCAACATGCGGGTCATCGGCGAGGACAAGGTGGACAAGGTTGCCGCCATGAAAAAGACCTACAAGGATCTGAAGCTGGATTGCCTTGTGACCCTGGGCGGCAACGGCACCCACAAAACGGCCAATCTGCTCAGTCAGGAGGGTCTGAACGTCATCGGTCTGCCGAAAACCATCGACAACGATATCTACGGTACCGATTTCACCTTCGGCTTCCATACCGCGGTTGATATTGCCACCGATGTGATTGACCGCATCCATACCACCGCTGCCAGCCATGGCCGGTGCATGGTCATCGAAATCATGGGCAACAAAGCCGGCTGGCTCACCCTGTTTTCCGGCGTGGCCGGCGGTGCTGATGTGATTCTGATTCCCGAAATCCCCTATGACATCAAGAAGGTCGCCAAGGTGGTCGAGGGCCGCGCCAAGTCCAACAAGGGCTTCACCATTCTTGCCGTTGCCGAGGGCGCCATGAGCAAGGAAGAAGCCAAGCTGAAGAAGAAGGAGCGCGAGGCCAGGCGCGCCGCTGCCCACTATTCTGCCAGTGCCGATATTGCCGCCCAGCTGCAGGAAATCGTCGGCGTGGAAGCCAGAGCGGTGGTCCCCGGTCATATTCAGCGCGGCGGTTCCCCCAGCGCTTATGACCGCGTGCTGTCCACCCAGTTCGGCGTGCATGCCGCAGAGCTGATTCGCGATGGCGTATTCGGCGTTACCGTTGCACTCAAGGGCAACGAAATCACCCACAATCCCCTGCAGGAGATTGCAGGCGTACCCAAGCCCGTCCCCGCTGACAGCCAGATGGTCAACATTGCCAAGACCATGGGCATTTCCTTCGGCGATTAAGAACATACATAAAAGAGAGCTTTCCAAAGAGAAGGCTCTCTTTTTTAATGCAAAAAACACGCTGCGTTTTAACAGCGTGCTTTCTGTGCTGACAGCGGGGGTCGAACCCGCACGCCTTGCGGCAGGGGATTTTAAGTCCCCAGTGTCTGCCATTCCACCATGTCAGCGAACGAAGGTATTATAGCATACTTCGCGCAAATGGGCAAGACGCAAAACACGGGAGAAGCCGAGTGCCGCTTCTCCCGCGATAACATTATTTCTTTTCTTGTTTCTTTGCCGTGAACTTCTTCAGCGTTTGGGTGACAACAGACTTGGGACGTTCAGTTGTGTTGATGGAAATCGGTACATCCTCATCGATGCCCTTCTTCTTCAGTCCAAAGCTGACCAGCTGCTTGGTAATGTCATAAATGACTGCAAACAACGGAACGCCCAGAATCATGCCAATCACGCCAAAGGTGCCGCCAAAGAGCAAAATGGCGAACATAACCCAGAAGCTCTTCAGGCCCGTGGAGTTGCCCAGAATCTTGGGGCCGATGATGTTGCCGTCCACCTGCTGCAGCACCAGCACGAAAATGATAAAGCCGACGGCTTGAGAGGGGCTTTGAATCAGCACAAGAATCGCAGCGGGAATGCCGCCGATAAAGGGGCCGAAGTAGGGGATGATGTTCGTAACGCCAATCAGCACAGAAATCAGCATGGCATTGGGGAAACTGAAAATCAGCATGCAGAAGTAGCACAGCACACCGATAATCAGCGAATCCACCAGCTTGCCGGTAAGGAAGCCGGCAAAACGCGTATCCGCATACATGGTTTCCTTAAAAATGATATCTGACCATTTGGGCGGGAAGATTGCCTTTACCATCAGCCTGCAGATGCGGCACAGGCTCTTGCGGGAAGCCAGCAGATAAATGGCGGCCACAATGCCCACCAGCACGTCCTTGACGATGTTTACGCCGACCAGAGTGCCGTTCATGATGGTTTGCAGGTTCGCAATCAGAATGTTGTTCACCCAGTTTTCGGTGAATTCATTGACGGCCAGCACGGCTTCATCAATCACCGTTAAAACCGAGGGCATATTCTGGAAGTAATCCTTCGCAATGTTTACCAGAGAGGTCAGCTGCACAGGCAGCGTATGCCGCAGAGAAATCAGGTTTGAGTAGATTTGGGGAAGAACAAGGATTGAAAATACATATACAATGACGGCGGCAGCCAGCATGGTGATGGTGACGGAAAGACCGTTTGCAAAGCTCTCAAGCTTTTTGGGGAATACCTTGCAAAGCGAAGCCTCCAGCCGTGAGCAGATGGGCCGCTGGATATAAGCAATCACAGCGCCGACCAAAATCGGGCGAATGGACAAAAACACATTTGCCAGCGCCTCACTGACGTTGCTCCAGCGGAAAATGAGGAAGAAAAAGAGTGTACCGGCGGCAATAATGCCGAATCCGGTCAGGAATATATACAGATACTTGTTTTTTTCGTTGCGATCCATATACGGTCTCCTTTCATATAATCAAATGTAGCTTTCATCCTGGCAAAACACGGGGACAAAACCCTCTGAGGCGCTCAACAGCTCCTGCTTGAAGCCGGGTATGCCGAGGTATTCCATGTGTTCTCGCACGCGCTTGTACTCGCGCTTAGTGATGCGGCGGTCCAGCCCGGGAATATCCACACCATTATAAGGAATATATTGATGCATCAGGCTGACGGGAATGTCATCCGGCAGATGCTCATGAATCCAGTCCAGCAGCGCACAGCTCTCAGAGGTGAGGCCGGGCAAAATCAAATGCCTGATTAATGTGCCGCGCTGCATGATGCCGTCTTCATTATAAATGGGATGTCCTGTCTGCCTGACCATTTCGGTGATGGCTTCGCTGGCGAAGCGGAAATAATCGGGCGCCTTCGCACAAAGCCTGCCCATTTGCTCCGAGTGGTGCTTTAAATCGGGAAGATAAACATCGACGATGCCTTCCAGCATCCTGATGGAATCGACAATTTCATACCCGGAGGTGTTCCACACAATCGGAACAGGCGGGCGATAGATGTTCAAGGTTTCGATGATTTGGGGGATATAAGGCGTAGCTGTGATAAAGGAAATGGATTCCATCCCCATGTCCATAAGCTTGCGAATCGAATCAGCCAGCTGCTGAGGCGTGAATTCTCTTCCTTTATTATGATGGCTGATTTCTCCGTTCTGGCAATACACACATCTCAGCGTACAGCCGCTGAAGAACACAGCGCCGGTTCCGTTTTTTCCGCTGATGGGAGGCTCCTCCCACAGATGCGGAGCAATTCTTGCAACCAACATGGTTTCAGGCAGTTTGCAAAAGCCGTGGCCTTCATGCTGATTTCTTGGCTGATGACATTGCCTGGGGCATAATGCGCAATCGTTCAAAAATGTCACATTCCTTACTTTGTTGAATAAATATAGTATATCATTTTCTTGGCGTTGATACAAGAAATAGTTTGCTGAAGGAGGGCATGAAGTTCATCAAACCGAATGAAAACGCAAAGCAGAACAGAATTGTTACAAATCTATCGAATTATCCGAGCGGTTCTTGTGCAGAATCGTTCGGATT
>JAUNDF010000029.1 GCA_030526225.1 Clostridia bacterium | reverse complement strand
TGCTCAAACTAAACCTTCTTTCTATGTCTCTTGATGACGTATACGTTACAAACAAAATTTTTTCGCGCCTTACTTTATCCTCTCAGATCTTATATGAGCTTCACTTCCATTACCAAACAGCAGCTTCATCCTATCCTTCGTGCTACCGGGTTTAAAAAGACAATTCGGGCAAATGTAATACGCATTAAAGTCAAAGCACTCCTGTATCGGCTGCTCTTCACCGCATAGCGGACACTTGTAATACATGTTCCTAGGATCAAGCTCAAACTCAATGATTTCTTCATCGATACCAAATCTAATGTACAAGTTCATGTGACAACCTCCTTGTTCTTGTTGGGTCACATGTTCGCTCTGGTATCAAATAATAGCAAGTTAATTCTTACTCACATGCAATATTTATCACCACTGCCAATCCTTTCTCATTTTGTCTACTCACTTTTAAGCGTTTCGTCATTCTCAAGTAGTCTTCTTACTTCACTAACCTATACTGTTTTTTATGCCCATTTTCGCAAAATGAAACCGGGGTCTCAAAAAATGAAACCGGCACTATATTTTTCTAATGTACGCTACGTTACTTTTGAAACCGCCCCTTGTTTCGTTGGAACTGTAGCAGAAAGTACAGTTTTTCGGCGATAAAGTCTGTGGTTTTTGATGCGTTTTATTCGTCTGTTTTCTTACCTCTTATCCTGATTTTCCCCAGTATTTCCGGGCTTTTTCGCGATTTCGGGTAAAAGAAAAAGGACGACAGTGAACGTATCACCAATCGTCCTTAGGTGGCTCCCTACGCTGATTTTGATACAAGGGACGGTTGCACCCGAGGGTACAAAAATGGGTGCACTTTGCACCTCGAGTTACCCCAAGAGTCTTTCATAATGTCCATTCGGATATAAGACATAGCCGTTTCCATTCTGCACCCGAAAAGAGTAGTAATCACTTGCAGGCTCGGCACACTGCTCCATGATGGCCATGATCGTACCACCATGTACAATCAATGCGCAGTCCTCCTGCTGATTCCTCTTCTTGAGTTCACCGAATGCCTTAACGCAGCGCGCAACGAATTCTGCCCGGCTTTCTCCACCCGGAAAGGGCATTTCGCCGTTTGAATCAATCCATGCCTGATAATCTGCGTGTCCGTTCAGTTCCGCATAATTCTTATTCTCAAATTCACCGAAATCGCACTCGCGAAAATCATCAATCATCTCTGCCGGAACGCCGGGATAGATCAGTTCAGCCGTTTCCCGGCATCGCTTCATCGGGCTGACGAACACGCGCTGGACGGCAGGATATTCTTTCTCTTTCAGGCTTTCGACGCCCTGTGAACACAGTGACTCATCTGTCCGACAGCCGATATAGCGTTGCTCGATATTTCCCTGAGTCTTTCCATGCCGAATCAGAATCCACTTCATTTGATGCGCACCCCGATTCCGCACACGCAGCGAGTCACGCTTTCCGCCTTCTGCGCAATCACGCACAGCGCCCGTCCGACCGCCTCCCGGAATGCACGATCTTCTCTGTTCATCGGAACCACACCCGCGCCGACCTCATTGGCCACGACCACCGCATCCGGATGCTTCTCACAGAATCTTTGTGCAAACTCGCGCGGCTCCTGTCCATCCTGAAGCACGGTGGAACGGATTGTTTCATGGAAATCAGCAAATACTTCGCAGCCCGGATTCTCCGAGCGCGCCATTTCCTCCTGCCCCTGACAGACGCCGCCTACATACAGTTTCATAGTATCTTTCCTCCCAGTACGATGACAGCAGAGAGCACAAGTTCCGTGATCTGCACAAACCATCCGGCCAGATCGCCCGTCACGCCACCAAAGTTCTTATAGGCCATATGCCGGTAATACGCAAAGCAGGCCGCCGCAGCCTCAAGGCATCCAACAGCAATCCATTTTTCGCAAACCGTCCACAGCACGACACAGAGAACAGCATATACAGCCGCAGTAATGCTCACTATCCTCCTGTGCGCCGTCCGGGCAAAGCCGTCCATCATGCCGCCGGGACGCGCGCTTTTGAAAAATGCCAGCGCCAGAGCGCTCAAGGATCTTGAAATCATGAACACGCCCATCAGCATCGGCGCGCTCTGCACGGGCATTTCGCCATATACCGCCGCAGACAGCAGCAGGTATCCCGCGCAGCCGATCACGGCAAACGCACCCACATGGCTGTCCTTGAGGATTTCCAGTCTGCGCCCTCTGGTCTGCCAGGAAGCGATTGCGTCGGATGTATCCATAAATCCGTCCATATGGATGCCGCCCGTGACCAGCAGCGGAATGATCGCGCCCACCGCGCCCTTCAGCAGAATTCCTATCTTCAGCGCGTCGCAGAGGCACAGCCATCCCCACAGAATCAATCCGATCACCGCGCCGATGAGCGGAAAGAAGCACATACTATACTTTCGGTTTTCATCCGACCATTCCACCTGCGGCATCGGAATGCGCGAATAGGTGGAAAAGGCGATGACGAACGAACGGATCACACGCACGGCAATTCTCCTTTTACGGCAATCGGAATGGAATAGACCACTTCTACCACGCAATCCGCCAGCTGTGCGGCGGCATTGTTGATCTGCGCCAGCTGCCGGATATATTCCTGCGTTGATTCGGCATACTCAATTCCATCGGAAAAGACGTCGTTGGTGACCATGATCAGATGCCTGCATTTCTTCGCCAGCCCATGCAGCGCAGGCACAATCCGATTCACATCGCCGCCGTCGAACATCTCGTTAGCCATGAGATTGACCAGATCCTCCAGCAGGACGATACTGTCGTCTTCAATATCAGCGGAAGCCAAATCCTTTTCACACTCAATGGTACGAAAGCCCTTGTCCGCCCGCTGCGCGCGGTGCCGCTCCACGCGCTTGACCGATTCCTCGTCATACACCTGCATGGTGGCGATGTACACTCTGTTTTCATTGGGCAGCGATGCGATTAGCTTTTCCGCCCATGTGGATTTTCCGCAGCCGCTGCCGCCCGTCACCAGTACGATCATTTCTTTCCCTCCTGCGGCGTGTATGCATCCATGCCCAGATCGTCGAATGTGTGCAGCCCGTGATAGACACGCAGCGCCATGTCCAGAAGCGGCAGAAGCGCAACCGCTCCCGTCCCTTCGCCCAGCGCCATATTGGCATGGATGATGGGGTTGAGATTCAGCTCGTCCATAATGCGCAGCGCGGCGGGTTCACGGCTCATATGAGAAGGAAGCATAAAATCCTTGGCTTTCGGGCAGATGCGCGCGGCCACCAGCGCCGAGACCGCTGAAATCACGCCGTCAATCACAATCGGCACACTGTGTTTCACGCCACCCAGGAACGCGCCCGCCATACCGGCGATTTCCAGACCGCCCACTTTGGCCAGCACATCCACCGGATCATTTGAATCAGGCATATTGACAGAGAGAGCCCGCTCAATCGCATTCTTCTTGCGCAGAAGTCCCTCATCGGACAGCCCTGCTCCGCGTCCGGTCAGCTCCTCTGGCGCAAACCCCAGCAACGCACAGGACATAGCTGTAGAAGCAGTGGTATTTCCGATGCCCATCTCGCCGGTCAGGATGATCTGATAGCCCTTTTCCTTCATTTCGCCCACCAGATCGATTCCGGTCTGCAGCGCGCGCTGCGCCTGTTCATACGTCATAGCAGTCTGTTTTGCCATATTCGCAGTACCTGTTGCAATTCTTCGATCAAGCGTTCCGTAAACCGGGTTCAGCATGCCCATATCCACCGCATATACGTCTGCATTTGCAGAACCAGCCATCAGATTGACGTTGGCCGTTCCTTCCACAATGGACTGCGCTACCAGTGCGGTCACTTCGCTGCCGGACTGAGAAACACCTTCTGCTACCACGCCGTGATCAGCGCAGAAAACCAGCGCGCACCGCTTATCAATGCGCACGTCCGCCGTTTCCTGAATACCGGCGATCTTGACAATCAGTTCTTCCAGCAGCCCCAATGCATGCAGCGGTTTGGCGACATGATCCCATTTCCACTGCGCCTGCTCTCTTGCGTTCATACGTCCTCCTGATCCATCTTCTGCACAACAGCCTTAATTTCACCGTAACGCGATATGATCTTGCCGTAATTGTCCTTCTGATGCGGAAAGGTACAGTCCGTGCAGACCTTGTTTCCCTTATCATTATACTGGCAGTTTCCGCCGCATCTTCTACCCAGCGCATAAAGGGGGCAATAACAGAACAGGCAGTTGAATTCTTCTTCGTCTATCCCCTTGTGACAGGGGAAATACTTACATTCCCGGTTCTGGAAAAACTGATGGTGCAGGTTTTCGTCCATTACGCATTCACTCCGTTCTGCAGAGTAAAGATATACACAGGATTGTGTGCCGTCATAAGCCGATAGCGGCCCAGAACACGCGGCTTCGCAACGGAGACTTCCGCGATATCGCAATAGTCAAAGGATTTGGACAGTTCAGTCAATTCGCTGACCGTTTCCAGAGTGACCGCATTGACCACGATGCGCACATGCGGATTCTTATTGAGCAGGCAGTCGATAATACCCTTCATACTGCCGGAACTGCCGCCGATAAAGGCATGCGTGGGCGCAGGCAGATCCATCAAAGCGTCCGGTGCTTTGCCGTGGATGACTTCCAGATTCATCAGAGAGAATTTTTCCTTGTTCTTCCGCGTGAGCGCAACCGCGTTGTCCTTCATTTCAATGGCGTACACCGTACCGTGAAATGCCTGCATGGCCATCTCGACGGAAACGGAACCGCTTCCCGAGCCCACATCATAGGCAACGGCCCCCTGTGTGAGCCGCAGCTTGGACAGCGAAATGCTTCTCACCTCTGCCTTGGTCATGGGAACTTCATCCCGTTCAAAGGCGTCATCCTCCAGGCCATGCGTAACCACAAACCTTCCGCTGTCCGGATTCTCGATCATCATGACGCTCAGCGAATCATATTCACGTTCGATCAGTTCCTGCGCACAGCCGGAGCTGATTTTTTCATCGGCATAGCCCAGTTTTTCGCCGATATGAACCATCAGATGGCCAAGTCCTGCCGCGCAGAGCCTCTGAAGCGCATCCTTTGCGCCGTCTGTTCCGCCCAGCAAAGAGAACACTGCGGCATTCCGGCTCACTTCGCCGATCAGGTCGCACTCTCTGCCGTGCAGGCTGATGGGACGCACATCTTCCCATGAACGATGCAGCCTGGCACAGAAATAGGACAGGCTTCCGACGCCTGGCAGCACTTCGACATCCATGCCGTCCAGTTCGTCAATCAGCTTCTTCGCGCCGCTGTAGAATCCTGTATCGCCGGAAAGCAGCACTGCAAAATGCCGATGACGCTTGTCATCGCGGATGATCTGCGCGATGTCCTTCGCCAGAATGGCCGCATGGCAAGCCTTGCCCGCCGGATCGACCGCCTCCAGCATCCGCTTCGCGCCGATGATGCAGTCCGCCTCATGCAGCACGCGTTCCATGCCGACGGTACGGCTTTCCGCATCGCCCATTCCGATGCCGACCAGCGAAACTTTTTTGGAGAAAGGTGTAAGACAGAGCTTCTCTTCCAGCAGTTCCGCCAGTTCATCAAATCCCATGCCTTCAGCTTGCTGCGGCCTGCCGATGATGACCGCCTGCGCACCGACCTTCCGGGCTGCATGAATCTTGTCTGCATAGCCGCCAGCGCTGCCGGTATCCTTGGTCACCACATATTGAGCATTTGCCGTCCGGAACATGGCGGCATTCAGCGCCTCGTCAAAGGGGCCCTGCATAGCGATGATGCGTTCCCGGGCAATACCGCATTCGGCGCAGATATCCAGCGAGCTCTGCATGGGCAGCACCCGGGCGTAAATCCGATCGCGCAGGGCTTCATCCGCACAGAACAGAGGCAAATCCTTGCTGCCGGTGGTCAGGAACACATTGCCCTCAGTGTTTTTCAGATATTCGATGCAGGCGGCAACATCTTTGACCCACACGCCGTCCGCATTCTCCGCACCGCTTTCGCGCTGCAGGCGGTAATATTTGATCCCTGTCTGAGCACATGCGCTCAGGATATTTTCCGTCGCCAGATCGGCGTACGGATGAGTCGCATCCACGACCAGTTCAAACTGCTCCGCTGTGAAAAAAGCCGCCATCTCTTCCGCGTTCATGCGTCCGGCATGAACGGAGACGTCTTCAAACCCCTTCAGCAGTTCGCCGCCGTATTCCGTTGCCGCGCAGGCCGCAATCTGAACGCCGCGGCCCTGAAGCCGCTCAATCAGTTCTCTGCCTTCGGTGGTTCCGGCAAATATACAGATCTTACGCATTTGTGTATCCTCTCGGCGTGACCATTCTGCCGTCAATCACGCGCGTCTGGCTGTTGCCAACAAAAACGGTGGTAAACATATCCGCCTTGTACTCACGAAGCTCTTGAAGCGTCATCACATGCATTTCTTCGCCTTCCCGGGCGATATTGCGCACAGCGCCGCACACCGTTTCAGGGGAGGCATGGCGCAGCAGGATATCGCAGGCCTTCATGAGATAATCTGCACGCTTGTGACTGGAAGGATTGTAGATAGCTACGCACAGGTCGGCTGCTGCCGCCATTTCCAGCCGCTTTTCGATCTTTTCCCACGGGGTCAAAAGATCCGACAGACTGATGATCGCAAAATCATGTCCCAAGGGCGCGCCAAGCACCGCCGCACCGCTGAGCGCCGCCGTTACGCCCGGAACGACCTCGATGTCCAGTTCCTTATTGCCTTCCGCCAGTTCATAGATCAGACAAGCCATGCCATACACGCCAGCGTCGCCGCTGGAAATCATGGCGACCGTCTTTCCGCTCATCGCCGCGTCAACGGCCATCCGGCAGCGCTCGGTCTCCTTCCGCATGGGCGTTTCCAGATATTCCTTGTCCGGAAACAGGGGACGGACCAGATCGGTATACACGCCGTATCCGGCGATCACCTGAGAGGCTTCCAGCGCCTTCATAGCGCGAACGGTCATTTCATCCGCTGCGCCGGGGCCAATGCCGACAACATACAGTTTATTCAAATGAAACACTCCATTTCTCCTGCGCAACGCCCACTGTTACGCCGTCCAGTATCATTTTGCTGACAAGCAGCTGAGCATCTTCTCCGGCAGAACGAACGGCTGCGCGGTCGCACACATTGCCTGTCCCTACCGTTTTGAACACATAGTCCGAATGGGAAAACCCGCCTTTGACCGCGTTCAGTTCATCTGCCGTAAAAAAGCTGACCGGCAGCTGCTTTTCATGGCAGTATGCCAGAATCCCTTCCTCATCCTTCTTCACATTGATGGAAGCTATCGCCTTAACTGCCCTTCCATCGATCCTGTTCTCTGACAGGGTGCGTTCAATCGCCGCATCAATCTTTTCCTTCGGCGTGCCGCGCTTGCAGCCGACGCCGACATGCAGAATCTGCGGAATGAGCCGGAGCGTGGTATCAAAAGGAAACGCATCGGTTCTGACCGAAATAACCGCTCCGCATGCGCCTTCGCTGCCGGCAAATACGCCGCCGGGCAGTTCTCCGCAGATTTCAAAATCCGAAACAAGCGGCAGATCGCGTTTCAGGATGGACGCTGCATATTCCTTTGCATTTTCCATGGAATCAATCACACAGCTGTGTCTGACCGCCCACGCATCCACGGAAAAACGCCCGTTCACGTCCGTTGCCGTGGTGATGACCGCTTCGCCGCCGGTGAACCCTGCAATGCACCTTGCCAGATCGTTGGCTCCGCCGATATGACCGGAAAGCAGCGAGATCACATGCTTTCCCTGCTCATCCAGAACGATCACCGCCGGGTCGCTAGTCTTGCTGACGATCAGCGGCGCAATGGCGCGCACCGCAATGCCGCATGCGCCGATGAAAATCAGCGCGTCTGCCTCATGAAACAGTTTTCCGACAAGCGACGCCAGTTCACCCTTCGGAGGCTTCTGCGCCGTACAGTCCAGTTTTTCAGCAAGCATACCGCCAAGCTGCGCACCTTTGTCCGTGAAATACACAATAGCAGCGCAGCTCATTTCTCCGCCTCCCGGAATTCGGTGGTGAAGGTGGGATCATAGAGTTTAGAGCGGGCATATTCGTCGCCCAGGAAATGACCCACCAGAATCAGCGCGGTCTTTTTGACGTTGTTCTTCTCAGCCGTCTCCTTCATATCGCACAGGCGACAGCGGAAAATCTTTTCATCCGGCCAGCTGGCTTTGTACACGATGGCTGCCGGGGTTTCGGGCGCATAGCCGCCCGCCATCAGTTCCCGCTGAACGCCGTCCAGCAGACCGACACTCAGGAACAGCACCATGGTAGCGCCGTGGGAAGCCAGCAGACGCAGCTTCTCTTTCTCCGGGACAGGCGTTCGGCCTTCCATGCGGGTAACGATCACGGTCTGCGAAACCTCGGGCAGGGTATATTCTGCCTTGAGCGCAGCCGCCGCGCCGCTCATGGAGCTGACACCGGGACATACATCATATTCGATCCCCAGCTCGATCAGCTTGTCAAACTGTTCGCGCACCGCGCCGTAAATGCTGGAGTCGCCGGTGTGCAGGCGGACGGTGGTCTTGCCCTGCGCCTCTGCCGACTTCATCACTTCGATGACCTGCTCCAGCGTCATCTTTGCGCTGTCATGAATTTCGCAGTCTTCTTTAGCGTAGTCCAGCAGCGCCGGATTCACCAGAGAACCGGCATAAATGATCACGTCTGCTTCAGACAAAAGTTTCGCGCCGCGAACGGTGATCAGGTCAGGCGCGCCGCAGCCTGCACCAACAAAATGAACCATGATTTATTCCTCCCTTGCCGAAAGCTGATACAGCGCTGCGTTGACGATGGCTGCCGCCACATTGCTGCCGCCCTTTCGTCCACGATTAACAATGTAATGCTTTGCCGTATTCATCAGTTCTTCCTTAGCTTCCACCACATTGACAAAGCCCACCGGCACGCCGATGACCATTTCCGGGTTCAGCTTGCCTTCACGGATCAGTTCGCAGATGGAAAACAGCGCGGTAGGGGCATTGCCTACCGCGAAAATCAGCGGTTTGCCCATCCGAGCAGCCTTTTCCATAGAAACCAGCGAACGTGTCACACCGCGCGCTTTGGCTTCTTCAGCAACGTCCGCATCGGCAATGAAGCAGTGCACCGTGCCGCCGAACTTGGCCAGCGTCTTTTTATTGATGCCGGACATGGTCATGGTGGTGTCGGTCACGATGTCGCATCCGTTTCGGATGGCGTCCATCAGCTTCAGCATGGCATGCTCGGAGAAGGCAAGTGTATCCACATATTCAAAATCGGCCGTCGTATGAATGACCCGGCGAATGAGCAGATCGTATTCCGGCTCCAGCTTGTGGTCGCCCAGCTCCTCCTGAATAATTTCAAAACTGCGCTTTTCAATTTCCATGGGTTTCATGGCGCATCTTCCTTTCATCGCATTTTCGGATAAATCGTTCTGCCAGTATCGGATTGCTCATCAGGTACAGGTGGGGATAGCCTGCATACAGGGTTTCCGTCGTGTAGGCGCATTTCCAGCCGCGCCCGGTGGGTTTCTTTGCCGTCAGCGCTTCGCCCGGAAGCGTGGCATCCCAATGGTGAAACTCATGTCCGCGTACGCTGCCGCCCTTTTCAAACAGCAGGCTTTCTTCTGCTGCGGAAAACTCCGCATACCCAAAGCGAACTAGCTTCTTCATGTCTGTGCAGATGCCATGGATCACGCCAGTCATTTCAGCATCCTCAATGCGGTCGGTCAGATACATGAAGCCGCCGCACTCGGCGATGGTCGGAAGTCCGTCCTGCACAGCGTTTTTCACCGATTCCCGCATGGTTTTGTTCTGTGAAAGCTGCCCGGCGTACAGTTCCGGATAGCCGCCGCCTAGATACACTCCATCGCACTCGGGCAGTTCTTTGTCCTCTAATGGTGAAAAGGGAATGAGCGTCGCGCCCAGTTCCTCCAGCAATTCCAGATTATCCCGATAATAGAAGCAGAACGCCTTATCCCGTGCTACGGCAATGCGCACATCAGCGATTTTGCATGCAACGGGATTATCCGCTTTCAGCGCAGGCTGCGCTTTCATCAGGTCGATCAGTCCATCCAGCTCGATGCTCTTTTCAGCCTGTGCCGCCAGCGTCTGCATCTTTTCCTGCAAATCGGATATTTCCTGCGCGGTTACAAGGCCCAGATGGCGGCTTTCCAAACTACAGGTTTCGTTGGTCGGCATATAACCGTAGACATGCACGCTGCATTCCTGCTCAATGACTGCTTTGAGCTGCGGATAGCTCATAGGCGACACTTTGTTCAAAATAACGCCCACAATACCGCTGGGACTGCGCATGGCCTGAAATCCCTTGACGACTGCGGCTGCGGACAGCGCCATGCCGCGTCCGTTCACGATCAGAATGGCGGGAGCATCAAGCGTCTGCGCCACATGCCAGCTGGAGGATTCCGTTGATTGCATGGACAGGCCGTCGTAATAGCCCATCACGCCTTCTATTACGTTCAGCTCAGCCGAGTGTTTCAGAAAAAGTCCCCGGGCAAGTTCTTCGCCCGCAAAGTACAGATCAAGATTGGTGCTTGGCGTACCGATGATCTCCGAATGGAACATGGGATCGATATAATCGGGGCCGCACTTGAAGGAAGCAACATCCAGCCCGCGATTTCTGAGTGCCTGCAGGATAGCGCAAACGACGGTTGTTTTGCCGCATCCGCTGCCCGTTCCGGCAATCAGGATTCTTCCTGCCTTCTTAATCATTGTCCCACCGCCCGCAGGGCACGTCCTCTCCGCGCACAATCTTATACACCGATTCCATATCGATATTCTGACGCACAATAGTCGCCAGCCGATCAAATTCCCGGTCACGGAACCGCTGGATGGTCAGCACTTCTTCATCGTTTACATCCATGCCCTTCTGCACACGGATGCGGTTGATGAGTGCGCGCCAGAAGGAACCAGTGTCGAATATGCCGTGCAGATAGCTGCCGATGACATTGCCCTGTTTGTTGGTGATGCCATCAATTTCCTCGCGGCCATTAAGCCTAAGGAACGGCACGCAGTTCTCGCCAAAGGTATTCACGCCGGAATGAATCTCGTAGCCGTCGAGCAGAATACCGTTCAGTTCCTGCATCCAGCCCGCTTTACAGTCTATCACGCCGTTGGCCTGCACAGCAGTCTTGTCCTTGTTGAAGGTGACAGAGAAATCCAGAAGGCCAAGCCCCGCCATCTCGGGAATGCGTGATTCGGTGTGCAGCGGATCATGAAGCGACTGTCCCAGCATCTGATAGCCGCCGCAGATACCGATGACCATGCCGCCTTTGCGGCTGTGACGGATGATCTCGTCCGTCAGACCGTGCTGCTTGAGCCAGTTCAGATCCTCAATGGTATTTTTCGTGCCGGGCAGAATAATGATATCCGCATCCTGAAGTTCCGAAGCGCGGGTGGCATAATACACCGAAACATCCGCCTCATTGCCCAGCAGATTGAAATCCGTAAAGTTGGAGATGTGCGGAAGGCGCACGATGGCGGTGCGAATCTGTCCCTTGCCGCTGCGCTGGGTGAAGCGCTCGGTTACGCTGTCTTCGTCTTCCATGTCAATATCCATCCACGGAATGACACCGATCACCGGGATGTTCAGCAAATCCTCAATCATCTTCAGACCCGGTTCAAGGATCTTTACGTCGCCTCTGAATTTATTGATGACGATGCCTTTGATGCGCTTCTGTTCCTCTTCAGCCAGCAGCTTCACTGTGCCGTAGAGCGACGCAAACACGCCGCCCGGATTGATATCGCCGATCAGGATAACAGGAGCGTCCGCCGTCTTGGCCATGGACATATTGACGATATCGCCCTTCTTCAGATTGATCTCGGCAGGACTGCCCGCGCCTTCGATGACGACGACGTCTACGTCCTTTTCCAGATCATCATAGATTTCCCTGATCATCTCGCGCAGCTGAGGCTTGAACTTGTCATATTCCATGGCTGACATGGTACCGATGGGCTTGCCACCCACGATGACCTGACTCCTTCTATCGCTGGTGGGCTTGAGCAGCACCGGATTCATACGAACAGAAGGCTCCAGCCCGGCTGCCTCCGCCTGCGTGACCTGCGCTCTGCCCATTTCAAGCCCTTCCTTGGTTGCAAAGGAATTGAGCGCCATGTTCTGCGATTTAAACGGCGCAACGGAATATCCGTCCTGTTTCATGATGCGCAGCACCGCCGCGCACAGCATGGATTTGCCCACCGAGGAAGCCGTTCCCATGAACATCAGAGATTTTCCGCGCATATCATTTCCTCCCGTATCGCTTCAATCAGTTTATTGTTTGATTCCTCATCCTTAACTGCAAGGCGCAGATGACATCCGTCATTCAAGCCTTCAAAATTCATACACTGCCGGACGAGAATTCTTTTTTCTTTCAGCTTCTCAATCAGTCCGTGCACCGGCTTCCCGAAATCAGCCAGCACAAAGGCAGCTTCGGATGGATATACATAAACGCCCAGTCTTTCCAGCCTTTTGCAGAGATGTTCCCGTCGGCGGGCATTGATTTCGCAGTACGCCTGCACCTCTGCCTTATGTTCCAGCAGGGCGCATAGCACTGCTTCCGCAAAGCAGCTCAATTCCCATGTCAGCTGATATTTTCCGATTTGAGCAAGCACCTGCGGCTGCGCGCACAGATATCCAAGCCGTACACCGGGAATGCCGAGAATCTTCGTCATGGAGCCGGTGACCAGCAGACGCTCATGTTCTTTGACTATGCTGACCACCGAATGCTCCGGGCAGTATTCAATAAAAGCTTCGTCTACCACCAGCCAACCGTGTTTTTTCTCCACAAGCGCAAGCAGTTGCTCAATCTGTTCTGATGTGAACGCACAGCCGATGGGGTTAAGCGGATTGCACAGCCACACCGTGCAGCCTTCAAACAGCATGTCCTTTGCCTGCTCCGCCGGATCGCCAATGACATGTCTGCCGGTCAGAAGAGGGATATTTCCGACGTTTTTGCCCCGATTCCCGCTGAGCATGGAATACTCCGCAAAACATGGGGCGAACTGCAACGTCCCGGTGCATTGAAGATGCGTTGCCATGTCAATGGCAGAGATCCCGCCCGCCGTGGGCAGCACATATTCCGCAGGCAATTCCAGATAGTTGGACAGCGCCTGTTTTGCTTTCTTCATTGTTGGATCAGGATAGTAAGAAAGCCTGTCCATCGCATTCATGAGCGCATCTTTTACCCAATCCGGCGCGCCTTCCGGACGGATATTCGCAGAGTAATCCAGCCACTGGTCAGGGGATGTGCCCTGCCATACGTTGCCGCCGTGAATCATTTGCTTCACTCCATTGTTTTGCCGATGATGTTCCCTTGGGCATCCAGATAAACAATATCTATATTAATCTCACAGCGAACGCGCAGGCTGCAATACTTCTGCGCCGCATACGCCATCAGGTTCCATACTTCGTAATAACCCGCCTCATGAATCAGTTTCATGGCGGCATCGGTTGTCTTACAGGCATATACGCTCTCGATCAGTTCGACCGGCGCTTTCAGCCGCGCCAGATGGGTAATGATCGCTTCCAACCTCGCATCGCCGTATTTACTGTGCGTCTGCATCACGCCGGCGGCCACCTTGCTCAGTTTTCCGGGATGACCGCCCAGCAGAATATGCTCTGCGCCCAACTCCAGCGCACTGTCCAGCATAAAGCCGACTTCGTTGCTGATCTGTACAATGCAGGAGTTTGGGAAAAGACGCTTCATTGCTTCTTCGCCCTGATTGCCGAAGGTAAATACAATGTTCTTCCATCCCTGCGAAATTCGCATTTTCAATTCCACATACAGGGATTCACGCAGCGCCTCGTCGCTCATTGGGCGCACAACACCACTGGTTCCCAGAATGGAAATACCATCCACAATCCCCAAGCGAGGATTGAACGTCTTTTTTGCAACTTCTTTGCCACCCGGAACAGAAACCGTTACTTTGATTGCACGGTCTCCACACACGCTGCGGACGGCTTCCTCAATCATCTGTCGGGGTACCAGATTGATGGCAGGCTCGCCGACCGGAATTTTAAGACCGGTTTCTGTCACCGTACCAACGCCTTCTCCTGCACAGAAAATAATAGGACCATTTCCCTCAAGCAGTTCGATCTTTGCAATCACTTCCATACCGTTTGTGATGTCCGGATCATCGCCGCTGTCCTTGATCACCCCGCAGCTGCCATCCGCATGGGGAATGATGACAGGCGTGTATACTTTTCCTGCCGGTACCCTCAGGCTTACCTGAGACGGGCAGGTTCCGTCCCGCTGCCAAAGACAACAGGCCAACGCTGCCGCCGCCGCACAGCTGCCAGTGGTAAACCCTTCTCTCAAATCAGCCATATCATCACTCCTGCCAGCGCGGCAATCTCTGCCATCATCGCAGAGGAAACATACAGCAGACGATTGGCCAGCAGAATGTCACGTTTCTCCACTGATCTGTCATCGTCGCCGATGGTCGGCTTTTCTACTACTTTTCCGAAGTAGGTATGTGTGCCGCCCAGCTGAATGTGCATCGCGCCCGCCGCAGCAGATTCGCTCCATGCGCAGTTGGGGCTCAGATGATTGGCATGATCCCGTCTCATAATGCGAATGGCATTTTTGCCATCCAGCTTCACAAAAAATGCGCCGATGCACATGAGCCAGCCGCAAATTCGCGCGGGAATATAATTCAGCACATCATCGAACTTGGCGCTCGACCAGCCAATATCACGATACTTCTCATTAAGATATCCCACCATGGAATCCAATGTACTGGCTGCCTTGAAGCCCATCGCCAGCACCGGGCCGCCGATAACCAGATAGAGCATGGGCGAAATCACGCCATCGGTCGTGTTTTCAGCAATCGTCTCTACGGTTGCGCAAACGATCTCTTCCTCTGAAAGTTCCGTTGTATCCCGACCGACGATGCGCGCAACCTGGGTGCGGCCTTTTTCCATAGTAACGCCCAGCGCACGATATACACCCTTCGCTTCCACCGCCAGGCATTTGGCAGACAGGCACCACCAGGAAATGATGCACATTCCGGCGAACAGCGCCGCCTTGTGAACCAGCACCAGAATTCCCAGCACCGCTGCCGTCGCCGCCATAGAAAGAAGCACCGTTGACGCCGTCAGTACCAGCGCGGAACGCCGCAGATTGCCGCCTTTCCTGCGCAGCCTTTTCTCCATGAATGAAATCCACTTGCCGATCCAAATGACAGGATGAGTCCATCCCTCGGGATCGCCAATGATCAGGTCCAGCAGAAAACCTGCCAGCATCGCCGCGATATTCATTTCAAAAAAGCTCATCAGTATCAACCTCGTTTCAATTTTCCGGACTGTTTCGCCAGCTCAAGTAATTCCAGCATGCGCCGGTTGCATTCGCCGATCTCAACCCCGGCATCTATGATGATTTCCGCCTTCTGTATCCACTGCTTTGCGCGTTCAAATGCGCAATCGCTGATGGCGTAGAACGGCTTCTCCTCGATCACCTCCGCCGCCAGCAGGCGGGCAACCCGGTAGTCGATGTCATTTGTATAAAGAACCCCTGCGCAGAAAGGAATCCGCTCCTTCTGCAGCCTGCGGTAGACAGGAATACCGGTTCCGCAGGCGGAAAGCACCAGCACGGTCGGCTCTCCCTCCGGCTTTGTCAGTTCAATGGAACCGAATACCGGTTCAAAGAAGCCCTGTTCAATCTCGTAAAGGCTGCGGATATCCGCCTCCCGGAAAACCTCCTCCGGCGTGCCATAGTGCGCGATGGTTTCCCCTTTCACGCACATGATCTTGTCGGAAATCTTCTGTGCAAGGTCGATCTCATGCAGCGACATGATGACCGTGATCCCTTTCTCCTTGGCCATGGAGCGCAGAATGGAGAGCAGTTCCAGCTTGTGACGAATGTCCAGAAAGGAAGTAGGCTCGTCCAGAATGATGATCTCCGGCTCCTGACAGATGGCTCTGGCCAGCAGGATGCGCTGCCGCTGTCCGTCGCTGATCTGTTTGAAATCCCGCTGCGCCAGTGAAAGCGCATGCACCGTTTCCATCGCGGAGGCAACCTTGGCTTCATCCTCTCGGGTCAGAATGCCAAGCCTACCTGTATAGGGATAGCGGCCGGATGCCACCACATCCCAACAGGTCATCAGCTCTGTTTTCATTCGTTCGGTGAGCACAACCGCCATTTTTGTGGCGATCTCTCGGTAGGACAGGCTTCTTAATTCGCTTTTTTCAATGTGAACCGTGCCCGCAATGGTTTTGAGCTGCCGTGTGATGCTCTTGAGAATGGTGGATTTGCCCGAGCCGTTGGGCCCGATCAAGGTCACGATCTCGCCTTTTTCGATCTCTATGGAAATATCATGGATCAGGATCTTGCCGTCATAGCCGACCGAAAGATTCTTTGTCTGAAAATAGTAATCAGCCATTTCTTATCTCTCCCTGTGCCGCTTCATCATCATGGCAATCACCACCGGCGCGCCGAATACGGACGTGACCGTGCTGATGTTCAGCTCTGTCGGGGCAAACACCGTACGGGCGATGAGGTCGCAGGCCATGCAGAACACCGCGCCGCCAAGGAACGTAGCGGGAATGACGATCAGCGGCCTGGATGTGTTCAGGCTGCGCTTGACCAGATGCGGAACCGCAATGCCCACAAAGGAGATCGGACCGGCAAACGCTGTTACGCAGGCGGAGAGCAGGCTGGAGAGCACGATCAGCGCCACGCGGAACGCGCGGATGTTCACACCCATGCTCTGCGCATACGCCTCGCCCAGCTGATAGGCTCCGATGGGCTTAGACAGGAAGAATACCAAGACCGACGTCATGCCGATCAGCACAGCCGCCACAGCTACGCCCTCCCAGCTGGTGCCGGAGAAGCTGCCCAGCGACCAGCCATGCAGATTTACAATATCTGCGTCTTCCGCAAAGGTGATGACAAAATCCGTAACGGCAGAGCAGATATAGCCGATCATGATGCCGCCCACCAGCAAAATTGCCATGTGCTTGAGTCTCCGGGACAAAAGCAGGATGAAGCCCACCGAGATCAGCGAGCCGATAAAGGCGGCAATCACCAGCGTCCACGAAGAAACCGCGCCGAATCTGCCGAGGAAGAAGATCATCGTCAGCGCAACGACCATCTTCGCCCCGGAAGAAATGCCCAGCACAAAGGGACCGGCAATGGGGTTGGAAAAAAAGGTCTGCAGCAAAAAGCCGGACAGCGACAGCGCGCCGCCCAGAATCGCTGCCATCAGGATGCGCGGCAGACGGATTTTCCAGATGATGGCTACCTGCCGTGCGTCCCCTTCGCCGGTGAAGATGATCTTTGCGATCTTCGATACCGGAATCGGCACGCTGCCGATATTGATATTGAGCACAACGATCGCGCAAAACGCTGCCAACAGGAACAGAAATACGCCCGCATACCGCGTTCTGCGGCGCAGATTGGCTCCGGTAATCTCACTTACAGAGTGCTGCATCGTGATTCTCCGTTCAGTTCATCTTGTAGATAAAGGTCATGCCGTCCGTTTCACCGGTCAGCATCAGATTGATGTCGGTGATCAGGCTGCCCACGATGTCCGTGGCCTGATAGAGATACTTGCCCGTGCACCAGACATTGCCTTCCTTGATGGCCTTGAAATCGGCAAATAGATCGCTCTTGGCCAGCAGCTCGTCCACACTGGAAATGGGCGCGTCGATGGTAGCGTTATAGATCAGGTAATCGGCGTCCACAGCGGCGTTGTAGAACTCCTCCATGCTGATGGAGATGGAGGAACGGTCGCTTTCGGGGTCAGGCAGCTCTTCAAACACATACTTGCCGCCCGCAATTTCAATCATGCCGGGCACATAGTCCGCCGTGCTGCGCACAACAGCAGAACCATCAGTGTGAATATAGAAAAAAGCGACCGTCTTTCCGGTATTCTCAAAGCCCTTGAGATCTTCTACAATCTGAGCCTGCTGAGCAAAAAACGCCTCTGCTTCCTCTTCCTTGTCCATCAGGACGGCGTACAGCCTGATCCACTCGGTGCGGCCCAAAGGATGGGATTCATAGCTGGATCGGTCGATGAATACGGGAATTCCCAGCAGTTCAATCATTTCCTTGACCTTCGGAGAATGAGAAATCATCATGGATTCAATCGCCAGATCGCATCCCTCGGTCAGCAGCATTTCAAAATCGGGTTCACTGTACTTGCCTGCAAAAAGCATATCGCCGTTTTCCATGGCTTTGACCGCATTTTCGATATACCAGCCGTCCTTCTGTGTGCCGGAAAGACGGATGGCGTCCAGCGAATCCAGAGAATCAAACAGCGCCATGGCAGAGGTAGCAGCCAGATAGATGTTATTGAGCGGCTGCTGAAGGACAATGATCGCCGGATCAAGGCCTTCGGGAACCGGCATGTTTTCAGGAACTACCAGATAACGGGCACTGTCCCTGACGTCGATCAGCGCATAGCCGCCCTCATAATAATCCACCGCGAAGCCTTCTGCGTATACAATCTCCATGGATTTTTCCCATACAAGGCCGGGCAGTTCCACGGCTGCACTTTCGCTCTTGAGGGCGTCCACCCGGATGAAAATGGAATATTCCACCTCATGCGCCGCGCTCATGGCGGTGGTGGTGCCGTAAATGGTCATGGACTGATTGAGAACTACGGGAATCTCCACGCGGGAAGTCTTTTCGTCGCAAACGGAGTCATACTGCACATCGCCGACGCGCACGCAGGTGTACTTTGAACTGCTGAAAACAAGGGTGGCCATGGGCTGACCGTCGATCACTTCCACCTTTTCGCAGCTGATTGTTACGCGGCCGGTGCCGCCGGTAAAGGTGAATTCATCCGGCGTATAAATGCCAGAGGACAGAGAGGCCATAGCGGTCTCTCTGTCCTGAGTCTGGGAAGCGATCTGTTCAACATTTTCAGTTGTAAACGTAAGAATACGGTCATACCAGCTGTCCTTCTTCACGGAATGGGCGGCTACTGCAATCGGTTCGTCCAACTGTGCAACAGGCAGAGTGAAGGTATACGCGCCTTCGGCGTCCGCTTCATACTCAATGTGAGCTTCCGCTGCGGCGGCTTCTTCGCCGGTACCGACAAACAGCTTGTCATAGCCGGTTCCGCTCATGGTGATGGTCGCGGTGTACTCGCCATTCACCGCAGTCAAAACACAGTCTACCACTTTGAACATGCCGGAATCCGATTCGACGGTCACATGGTATCTGCCGTCCTCCAGAACGGCGGCGTTTTCCGCCAGCGCAGGACACATGCTCACAAGCATGAGAACCGCGAGCATCAGAGAAACCAGTTTCTTCATCATGGTTGTTCTCCTCCTTTGGTATTCAGTGAAGCCGAATCAATGAACATTGTCCGGTCATACCACATTTTTTTCCTGGCAGAATAGGTTGCAATCCGGATCTCGTTGTCCAGCGAGGAAATCTCAAGAACATAGGTATACGCGCCGTCTGCATTCGGAAGTGCCGGAATCCATCCGGACTCATCCTGCACAGCCTCTGCCGCAGTCCCGACATAAATGTAATCAAAGTTTTTGTTCTTGGCGGTCAGAACAGCGGTCATCTGGCCGTTTTCCACTTTTAGCGTGCATTCAGTGAAACGCAGAAGAGAGGAATCCGTGGTTACCTCCGCCATATACACACCATCTGCCGCCCGAACGATATGCTCTTTCAGCGAATCGGTGCGCACCATGATCCAGCATGTTCCTTCCATCGGAAGGCGCTGATCCAGCGATGCAATGCCGGTTGCGGAGCCATCCGGCATATCGACAGTCATCATGCCTGATTTTGCAGTAAGCAGGCATTCTTGGCCGTCAAGCGATGGCTCATTCGAAGATATAATTCCCGAGTACACACCGTCTGGCGCGATCTCTTCATATGGTGTAAGCGTGGATGAATGAAACACCAGCGTACGGTCATACCACTTTTCATATCGCTTGGAGTAGGCGGCTACTGCGGTTTCTTCGTCCAGCGCCGAAATGGGAACAGCGTAGGTATATGCGCCGTCCCAGTCCTCGACATACGGAATCCAGGTATCCATCGGCGCGGCGTTCGCCTCTTCCGCCGTACCGGGATAGGCATAACCATAGCCGGTTCCTGATAATGTGATCACGGCAGTCATCTGTCCGTCCCAAACATGCAGAACGCACCTGGTGATGTTGAACATCCTCGAACTCGATTGCACCCCAATGGTGTACAGCCCGTCATCGGGCAGATCTGCAGTTTCCGCCTGACCGGCAGCGACTGTCATCAGCAGCATACAGAAAAGCATACTCAGCCATTTGATTCGTTTCATAGAGTATCTCCTCAAGGCAGGAAAGAGACTGCCCGTGAACAGTCCCTTCCCTATTCAGTGATTACAGACCAGCCTCAGCGATGGCGGCCTTGATGTGGTCAATGTAGATGGCACGGATGTCAGCATTCTGGCCCAGACCCTCCAGCACGCACTCCACCTCAAAGCCAGCGCCCGTCAGAATGACCTTCCAGGAATCTTCCTCGTCGCCGGCCATATCATTGCTGGCATGATCGCCCGCAACAACCATCAGAGGCATGAGCACGATCTTCTTCGCGCCGTAAGCGGTGACCTGAGACTGAACAACTTCCAGAGTGGGGAAGCCTTCAACGGTGCCGACGAAAGCATTCTCATAGCCTTCGGCATGCATCATGGCCTCGAGCTGGCTGTAGGTGGCGTTGGCGAAGTGGTGAGTGCCGTGGCCCATGTAGACCAGAGCGGTGTCGGCGGAACCAGCGTTCTCGTTGTCAGCCAGCAGAGCCTCGATGACCGCTTCATAGTCTTCATAAGTGGTCAGCAGGGGAGCGCCGATCGCCATGACCTCGAACTTGTCCGCATAGGGAGCGATCTCAGCCATTACATCGTGGTACTCAGCGCCGTTCATGACATGGGTGGGCTGAATGACAACCTTAGTAACGCCGTCGGCAACCAGACGATCCATCGCCTCGGTCACGTTGTCAATGTCCAGATCATTGCGGTCACCCAGAATATCAATGACAGTCTGAGCGGTGAACGCACGGCGCACCTCATACTCGGGGAACGCAGCAGCGATATCAGCCTCAACAGCGCCGATGGACAGGTCCCGGTTGTCGTCGTAGCTGGTACCGAAGCTGACAACCAGGATAACAGGCTTTACTTCCTCGGCAGAAGCAAAGCTCATGCAGCCCATGATCACCATCAGGGCAAGCAGGATAGAAAGCATCTTTTTCATAAAGAAATCCATTCCTTTCGTTGTCCGGGCATGATTTGCCCTGTATCTATGAAAACGTCGGCTCCGTTACACGGCCGGAGTCCACGATTCACAGCATTTTCAAGGCAAAACACCAAACAAAAAAGCGTCTGCCTTTTCCTAAAAAAAAAGCAGACGCTCAGAAAGCCTATGTAAACCCCAAAAACACAACAAACAAGGAACCATACAGGCTCATCGGGCATCACGCTTTCTTCGGAAGCTGTGCACCAAAGCTTTCAGCAGGTTTCCTGGCTTACGGATCAAAGATCGGCTGCGCCTTCTCATGCCGTGCGGCACAATGGACTTAAGCAGCATCTCTCCCCGCTCACAGTGACCGGATCGACTCAGGACTCGCACCTGATTCCCTTTTACCCCTGCATAGTTGGCCCTTCGCCATTGAACTTGCAAGGCACTGAAAACTGGAAATATTCAATTGCTAATAGTATAATTCGTTGCCATACAAATGTCAATTGTTATTGGATTTTTGTTGTTAAAACTGTATTATCAGCCATTCTTATGCAATAAAAGACTGGAAGCACTACTCTAAACAATGCTTCCGGCCTGATTTGTGGTGTTAATCAACCATTGTGTATTCATATTTCCTCCCATTTCGAAAGATGAACTCCAACGTCCTGGGCTGACCAACAATTACCTTATCAACCAACGCCACGAAAGCATAGGGTTCAAACCGCATGCATTCTTCCTGTTCCTTCAGCAAATGCAGAAACACCTCAATGCGCCGCCTGCGGTCCACCTTATCCTTTTTCTTCTCCTCGATAGCCTGTATCTGCTGGCTGAGTTTTTCATGTTCTGCCACCAGCGCCTCGTACTCCCTCTGGTACGCTTGCTGATCCCTTCGCACCCTGGCATTCTCTTCGACCAGCCTCCTGACACGCTCCGCCATGCCCAGCCCCTGATCCTGCAGCCTCGTTGCGACCCTATCAAGCTCGCTCGTATCAAGTACCTCATCGAGAACCTCGCGGCAGACAGAGAAGATTGCATCCTTTTCAGTAATGACCTTCTGCATCACACTGACAAAGGCTTTCTCCAACTCATCCTGAGTCACATGCGGCGTCGAGCACTTCTTGTCGCCTTCATACTTGTTGTTGCAGCGCCAGATCGTGCGCCGGTACTCGTCCGTGCTGTGCCAGACTTTACTGCCATAAAAGGCGCCGCAGTCACCGCATACGATGCGTGAGGCAAAACAGCTTTTGCCGCTGTAGCTCCCTTTCAGACTTCTCCGCCACTCCAGTTCCATCTGGGTCAGGTCGAATACCTCCGCACTGACGATGGCCGGGTGGCTATTCTGCGCGTAATACTTAGGAATCTCGCTGCCATCGTTCTCCACAAAGGTTTTCTGGATGTAATCCGTGCAGTAGGTTTTTTGCAGGATCGCGTCGCCCTTGTATTTTTCGTTGTTCAGGATGCTCTCCACCGTAGAGGCACTCCATCGAGCCTTCTTCCTATCGACCTTTTCAGCTTCACTCTCACCCTCACAAAGCCGACTCTTGCAAGCAGGGCACGGTACGTCGGCTTCATTCAGTTCCTTCGCAATCATCGTGCTTGTCGCCCCTTCCAGAAAGCGTCTGAAAATGCCGCGCACGATTTGGGCCTCCGCTTCCACGATCTCCGGAACACCATTCTCTCCACGACGATATCCCATGAAGCGCTTGTAGGGCATGGACACCTTTCCGTCGGCAAACCGCTTGCGTATCCCCCACGTCACGTTCTCGGAGATGTTGCGGCTCTCCTCCTGCGCGATACTGGACATGATCGTCAGCAGCAGCTCTCCCTTTCCGTCCAGCGTGTAGATGTTCTGCTCTTCAAAGTAGACCTCCACGCCGTGCTCCTTCAGCTTTCGGATGGCGGTCAGCGTGTCCACCGTATTCCGGGCAAAGCGGGATACCGACTTGGTGATGATCAGGTCAATCTTCCCCGCCAGCGCGTCCTGCATCATCCGGTTGAAGCCCTCGCGCTTTGCCGTGCTCGTCCCGGTGATTCCCCTATCCGTATACACAGAAACAAACTGCCAGTTGTCCGTATGCTCTCTGCATTCTATGTACTCGGTGTAGTGCTTCACCTGTGCCTCATAGCTGGTCAGCTGTTCCTCGCTGTTGGTGGAAACACGGGCATAGGCGGCGACTCTCTTGGGACAAGCAGAAAGCGTTGGCATGCCGGGTAGTGCGCGTGCTCGCGGAGGAATCACCGTTACCGTCCTCGGTCTACTCAAGGCAGCTTCTATTCTGTTTGCTTCGCTCACCGTGCCTCGCGCTCCCTTCTCCTCTGATGCTGGGTGCGGGTCTTTTCTGCCGCCTTCTTGCGCTTATCCGTATCCCAGCTGTCCTTTCGAGAATGATCCTTCCAGATATGTTCCTCCGTGTGCCCGTCCCGGAATACGAACAGTATCCGGTTATTCGGATGCACTTCCAGATGGTCCACTTCGTCCTCCGTGTGCCGGGTATCAAGGGCAGTAGCGATCAGCTCCAACAATATGGGCTCCGGGATCTGTTTAGACGCGCAATATGCTTTCCCCCTATAGTTGTATGTGCTGCAAATCCACACAGGAGCAGCATACGCCGTGCCCCTGCGCGTGATCTTCCGGCGATATCGCTTGCCGCAAATCCCGCAGATCATTGGAATGGTCATTGCCGGTGCAGCCTGTTCATCGGGTTTCCGGGAATCACATTCCGCTCCCTCATCGTCCCCGTTCATTGCAGGTGCAAACATCGCTGCGCGCCAGCGTATCTCCTTCTGCACCGCATCAAAGGTTGCACGGTCGATGATCGGCTCATGATCCTCGGTCACAGCATATTGCGGAAGCTCTCCACGATTGGGGAGCTGTTTCTTTTCTATGTGGTTATTGATATAATACTTTTGTAGAAGCAGGTCTCCGGCGTACTTTTCATTCCTGAGCATGAGCAGGATGGTGCTTGCACTCCACATTCCGCCATTGGGAGCCGGGACGCCCGCTTCGATCAGCGCCTTCATGATTCGTTCGCAGCCTATCCCCTCCAGATACATGCGGAAGATGCGCCGAATGATCTCTGCCTCCTCGGGTATGATGGTGAATACGCCATTCTTTACTTTGTATCCATACATGCACAGCCCCGTAGGAATGCCCTGTTCAAACTTCTTTCGGATGCGCCACTTGCAGTTCTCCGATACGCTTCGGCTTTCCTCCTGCGCAAAAGAAGCGAGGACGGTCAGCATCAGCTCACCCTCCCCGCTCATCGTGTTGATATTCTGTTCTTCGAAGTACACGCTGACGCCCAACAGCTTGAGCTCCCGTACCGTCTTCAGCAGCATGACCGTATTCCGGGCAAAGCGCGAAATGGATTTGCAAAGAATCCGGTCGATCTTCCCCTCCCGGCAGTCCTGCAGCATGCGCTGGAACTCCGGGCGGCCTTCGAGCGTTCCGCTCAAGCCTTCATCCGCGTAGACCCCGGCGTATTCATATTCCGGGTTGCTCTGGATCAGCTCGCTGTAATAGCTGATCTGCGCCGCCAGCGAGTGCAGCATCGCCCCTTTTTCAGTAGATACGCGTGCGTATGCCGCCACACGCATGCGCTTTTTCCTGGGCAAGGTCGACTCGATGCGGCTGATTCTCGTTTTTCTTTCTGACATGATCACCCTTCCTTTCTATCATGGTTTTGATCCCTTTGTCAGTGTGGCATATTACCTCTGGCGGAGCAGAAAAGCAAGCGGGTTCAGCCGAATTTAGCTCATATTCCATGGAATTTCTTCATCTATATTTACTGTGCTTGCTGAGCCCCATTCCCATGGTTGCCCCCGAACCGCATACGGATATAGCAGGCATGACTGCAATACCTCTGCCCGCAGTCTGTCATGAACACCCGGCCACAAGCGACACATTTCGCACTCTTGGCCGTTTTGCTCATGTACCGATGCTCATGCCACCAACGCAGGCGGCAAGCATCCGAGCAGAACTGCTTCTTCTTTCTACCCGGCGTGTGTTCCAGCGCGCAGCCACATCGCTTGCACGCATCGTTTGCCGAGGTTACAGATTCACCGGCTCGTTTCAAGCCATTGCACTGGCAATAGGATTTGACGGTATTCACCGACATGTCCAGCTTCCGTGCAATCTCTGAATATCCCAAGCCCTGCTTAAGCTGCCGGGCGATGAGCATTTTCTCTCCGTTTGTCATACGACCTCCTCTGTTGTTCTCATGGATTGTAGGGGGAAAACCTCCTCAGATGATCTTCAGTCCCCAGATCGCCCGTTTGTCCTCCAATGCGCAGTTCATATAGACAGTCATGCTGCATAGCAGCCTGTCAGAACTCCCGTTGCAGAACTCCTGCTGCAGCTCATCATACCCACAGTCCTTGATGCAGACTTTGCTGAAATCACCGAAAAGTATGGGGACTCTGCCCTTCCGTATGAATGGCATGGCATTGCACAGCATAACCGGCTTGTCCATGAGCAGCAGGGAGCCATCTCTTCTGCTGGTTATCCAGTCGTGCGCATC
>JAUNDF010000111.1:1889-3945 GCA_030526225.1 Clostridia bacterium | reverse complement strand
CCTGCCATCTCATCAATGCCCGTTATCCCGCCATCCGCGATGGCGCCATCGACTGCGATTACTTCACGACCGCCGTGCTGCCCGGCGACAAGGCGCTGCACAGGCTCGTTCTGAGCAGGCTGTTTGATGCAGGTGAATGTACCCCGGCGCATACGCACGCTTGCGTTCGCTGCGGTCAACGCTACGTGCCCGCCTCTCCGCGGCAGAAGTATTGCGCTTCCTGCGGTACTGTGGTGAAGCAGCAACGCAACCGGGAAAAGCAGCGCCGTCACCGGGAACGAAAGCGGAAGGAAGCATCTGCTTCTGCCCGCAGCGCGATGATTGCAAAAGAGACGAAGCCCGGAGGTGATCCTTATCGCAAACATCAGAACGGTTGACGAATGGCGGGGCTTTGCAGACATGCTCGGCAATCTGATTGCCAAGTATGCCAGTGTTCTGGAGGAGCAGGAAAAGCCGGATGCTCCAGACGATGAGGATCAGCAAAAATCTGCATAGCCCGCCAGCTCTTATCTCCAAAGAATAGACAGCAACAAAGCATATCCGGCAAAAGCAGAATCGCTTTTGCCGGATATGCTCTATGCCAATATTCTGATTGAACTGAATCGCTTCAGCACCGCTGGCAAAAAGAGGAAGTTCTTGATATATCCGTCAAGCCAATCCTCACTGCTTTCATCCTGTCATCGCATGACTTCCATTCCCAATCGCTTGTTTTTGTTTTCAATCGCTTGTTTTTCTGGTATAATAAATCATCGTCAGGAGGTGAAATCATGTCCGAGATCTTTGATATCTCTCAATTTGATTCCTACCGGGAAGATAATCGTCGTGAAGTCAAAAAGGCTCAGGATGGTCTCCCAAGCTCTCTTTGGGATACCTATTCAGCCTTTGCTAACTGCTATGGCGGTATCATCATCCTCGGTGTCAAAGAGAACAAGGACGGAAGCTGGCGTACTACGGGCTTGCAGAATGCAGCCAAGCTCCAAAAAGAATTCTGGGATATCATCAACAATCCAAAGAAAGTCAGCATCAACCTGCTCAGAGAGGACGATGTTGAAACCTATGACTATAACGGCGATGTCATCATGACCATCCATGTCCCTGCCGCCCGGCGGGAACAAAAACCCGTCTATATCAATGACGATATGTTTGGCGGGACATATCGCCGGAATTATGAAGGTGATTATCACTGCTCCCGCATTCAGGTCAAAACCATGCTTCGTGACCAAGCGGATGATACAATCGACATGTCCATTCTGGATCACATCGATCTGGATGTTTTCAATATGGATTCCGTGCGCGGTTATCGGAACAGCTTTGCTTCACTCAAGGACGGTCATCCGT
Source organism: Clostridia bacterium (assembly GCA_030526225.1). Lineage (GTDB taxonomy): Bacteria > Bacillota > Clostridia > Christensenellales > Aristaeellaceae > JAUNDF01. Next base: position 2,607 of record JAUNDF010000111.1, on the reverse strand, counting down.
TTGTTAGGCTTGATGACAATGAATTCCCTCGCAGCATAGGCGCTGCCGGCATTTCCGATAAAGACAATGCCCTGCATCCTACCGCCGCCGGATTGCTCATGTTCGGCAATGAATATGATATTGTTAGGCAATTCCCCGATTTCTTTCTGGATTATCGCGCACTGCTCGACCCGAACATTCGCTGGACAGACAGGGTGTATTCCAGCTCCGGTGACTGGTCAGGCAATGTCTTCGATTTCTACTTCCGTGTTTATAACAAGCTGAAGCAATCCCTGACCGTACCGTTTAAGCTTTCGGGTGCAACAAGGATTGATGATACGCCCATGCACGAGGCTCTTCGTGAAGCCCTTGCCAACTGTCTGGTCAATGCGGATTATTTCGGTTCCAGAGGAATCGTCATCACCCTTGAGCCTGATCAGATTACATTCTCCAATCCAGGCTATAGCCGAACTGGCAAAATCCAAATGCTGCGCGGCGGAGTATCTGATCCGCGGAATCGTGGATTGATGAAGATGTTCAATCTTATTGATATCGGTGAACGCGCCGGAAGCGGTATCCCAAGGATTATGAACATCTGGAACGATGAGGGATTGCAAGACCCTGTGATTACTGAAGAATTTGACCCCGACCGCACCATTCTTCGTCTATCGCTTGAAAAAAAGCAAGCGATAGAAACAAGCGATAAACCCACCCCTTCCACTTGTAAATCGAAGAAAAC
>JAUNDF010000111.1:0-1879 GCA_030526225.1 Clostridia bacterium | reverse complement strand
ATCATGGAATACCTGAAGGATCACGGGCGCTCCAAATGTGCCGATATTGCTGATTTTCTGGGGCTCAGCGCCGAACGCACACGGGCAATCCTCTCTGAAATGCCGGAAGTTGAAAGCATGGGAAGCAATCGGCATAGAACCTATCGAATCAGATAAACTCCTCATCCTATCGCTTGGAATGAAAACAAGCGATAGGATTTTTCTTTGTGACTTCGCAGAACACCCCCCTAACCGGAAAATCCCCCTTGCGTCAGGATTACGGTCATGGTATAATTCTTTTGTAATTGTTGTCTAAACCTACTTTGGAACAGAAAATCGACTTTCCATGGAGCGTATGTATGAAAGAGAAAATCAAGGTGTACACGTATACCCGCGTATCCACCGCCATGCAGATTGACGGCTATTCCATCGAGGCGCAGAAAAACCGCATGAAGGCCTACGCCGACTTCAACGATTACGAAATCGTCGGCGAGTATGAGGACGCGGGCAAGTCCGGCAAATCCATCGAGGGGCGAACCGAGTTCATGCACATGATGGAGGACATCAAGTGCGGCAAGGACAACATCTCCTACGTGCTGGTTTTCAAGCTCTCCCGCTTCGGCCGCAACGCCGCTGACGTGCTCTCCACCCTTCAGGTCATGCAGGACTTCGGTGTGAACCTGATCTGCGTGGAGGACGGCATCGACTCGTCCAAGGACGCGGGCAAGCTGATGATCTCGGTGCTCTCCGCAGTGGCGGAGATTGAGCGCGAAAACATCCGCGTGCAGACCATGGAGGGCCGCATCCAGAAGGCCCGAGAGGGCAAATGGAACGGCGGCTTTGCGCCGTACGGCTATGATCTTGTCAACGGGCAGCTGGTCGTCAACGAGGAAGAGGCCAAAGCTGTCCGGCTGATCTTCGACCTGTATGTGCATAAGAAGATGGGCGGGCGGCTCATCGCACAGTATCTGGAGCGTCACGGCATCCTGAAGCTGAACCACCGGAACACCCGGGGCGAGCTGTTCAGCGCCGCCTATGTCCGCGAGATCATCAAGAACCCCGCCTACTGCGGCAAGATCGCTTATGGGCGCCGGAAGACGGAGAAGGTCCACGGCACGCGCAACGACTATCGCATCGTCTGGAACGACGACTATCTGCTGTGCGACGGCATCCACGAGCCGCTCGTCTCCGTTCAGGATTGGGAGGACGCGCAGGTCAGGCTCCGCTCCCAGGGCGAGCGGTACAAGCGCTACGACCACCGCGACAACGAACACGCCTACCTGCTCACCGGGCTGATCAAGTGCCCGGAATGCGGCGCGGGCATGTACGTCAGCAAGAGCGTCAAGAAGCGCAAGGACGGCTCCAACTACAAGGAGTTCTACTATTACGGCTGCAAGCACCGCCGTCTGGACAGGGGCCACAAGTGCACCTTCAAGACGCAGATTCCCCTCCCGCTCATGGATCAGGCCGTGTCCGAGGTGATCGTTTCCCTCGTCAGCCGCCCCGACTTTTCCAGCCTGATGGCGGAGAAGATCAATGCCGAAATCGACACCACCGCCCTGCAGCAGGAGATTACGCATCTGGAAAAGCAGCTCCGGCAGCAATACGCTGTCAAGGACAAGCTGATGGAGGAGATCGACCAGCTCGACCCGGACGACCGCCACTACCAGCACCGCAAATCCGACCTCGACGACCGCCTCTACAAGATGTATGATAAAATCGACGACACGGAGGAGCTGCTGATTGAAGCCAGAGCCAAGAAGCAGGCCATCGAAGCCGACAAGGTGACGCGGGAAAACATTGTCGGCATCCTCAACAATTTCCAGCGTCTGTACGACGTGATGAACGACGCGGAAAAGCACGACCTGATGGAGACGCTGATCGCCGACATTCAGGTTTA
>JAUNDF010000110.1 GCA_030526225.1 Clostridia bacterium | reverse complement strand
CGCTGCTGTGCGCCGTGATCCAGAGCTCCTCCGCCGCCGTGGGTATTCTCCAGGCACTGGCCATGCAGGGCCTGATGCCGCTGTACTTTGCCTCCTTCCTGGTGGCGGGCATCAACATCGGCTCCGCCATGCCCACCATCTTGGCCTCCATGAGCGCCCGGAACAACGCCAAGCGGGCGGCCATGGTCTACCTGATCTACAACGTGGTGGGTGCCATCGTCATGACCGTCATCACCCTGGTCTCCCCCTATGCCGAATTCATCGAGCGCCTGGTTCCCAGTCCTGCGTTCCAGGTCTCCGTGATCCATATTATCTTCAAGGTTGTGGCTGCCGCCCTGCTGCTGCCCGCCACGGGGCTGGTGGTCAGGCTGACCTACAAGCTGGTTCCCAAGCAAAAGCACGAGGATGCCACCCGGCTGGAGTACATCGATGTCAACCTGGTGGGCAACCCCAGTGTCTCCATGCTGCAGATCCGTGCCGAGGTTGACCGGATGACCCGCCTGGTGGCGGAGAACATCCACCTGGCCATGGAGGGCATTTTCAAAAACGAGGTCATGCATGCCAAGACCATCGCCGACAACGAATCCGTCATCGACTTCCTCACCGATTCCATCAGCGACTATCTGGTGAAGTTCAACATCCAGGAGCTGTCCGAGAAGGACGCCACCTATGTCAACCGCGTCTTCCAGACCCTCAGCGACCTGGAGCGGATCGGCGACTACGCCGAGCATCTGCTGCACGTGAACGAGCGCAGCGCCGAAAAGAATCTGGTGTATTCCGAAACCGCCCTGGCGGAGCTGCAGGAGATCTACGGCAATGTGGAAAAGCTCTATGCCGAAGCCACCTCCCGGTTCTATTCCCAGGACATCGGCATCGACGAGCTGAAGCGGCTGACCAAGCTGGAGCGGGAGAACCGCAAGAAGACCAAGCAGTCCCAGCAGAACCACATGGACCGTCTGCGGGTGGGCGATTGCAGCGTGGAAGCCGGCATCATGTTCGGCGAGGTGCTGAACGCCCTGAACCGAATCGGCGGTCACTCCATCAACATCGCGGAGGTCTCCACCGCCGCCCAATAAAAAGCAACACATGGCTGCCCTACAAATGCGGGGCAGCCATGTATTGCTTTTATTGCGATCCGTTTCCTCCCGCGGAATCATCAGCGTGCACCAAAAAACCGGAAACTGCAGACCAAGCCGTTGAACGGAACAAGATTCCGCACGACACAAGGGAGCCTTGGCTGATGCGAATTCGCCGGAGCCTGCTGCTCCCATTGTGCGCATGTTGCCTTATACCTTGGGCAGCTTGTCGAAGCTGGCCTGGAGTTCTTCGTCGGTGGGGATGTAGTCACTCATCTTGCCGTCGTGGAACTTCTCGTAGGCCACCATGTCGAAATAACCGGTGCCGGTGAGGCCGAAGACGATGGTCTTTTCCTCGCCGGTTTCCTTGCACTTCAGCGCCTCGTCCATGGCCACCCGGATGGCGTGGGAGCTTTCCGGCGCGGGGAGGATGCCCTCCACCCGGGCGAAATACTCTGCCGCCTCAAACACCGCCGTCTGGGGTACGGAAACCGCCTCCATCAGGCCGTCGTCATAGAGCTGGGACAGCGTGGAGCTCATGCCGTGGTAGCGCAGGCCGCCGGCGTGGTTGGGGGCGGGGATGAAGCCGCTGCCCAGGGTGTACATCTTGGCCAGGGGGCAGACCATACCGGTGTCGCAGAAGTCGTAGGCGTACTTGCCCCGGGTGAAGCTGGGGCAGGAGGCGGGCTCCACGGCGATGATCCGGTAATCGGCTTCGCCCCGGAGCTTCTGACCCATGAAGGGGGCAATCAGACCGCCCAGGTTGCTGCCGCCGCCGGCGCAGCCGATGATGATGTCGGGCTTGATGCCGTACTTATCCAGCGCGGTCTTGGTCTCCAGACCGATGACGCTCTGATGCAGCAGCACCTGATTGAGCACGCTGCCGAGAACGTAACGGTAACCGGGGGTGGAGGTGGCCACTTCCACGGCCTCGGAGATGGCGCAGCCCAGGCTGCCGGTGGTGCCGGGGTGTTCCGCCAGAATCTTCCGGCCCACGGCGGTTTCCATGGAGGGGGACGGGGTGACGGAGGCGCCGTAGGTGCGCATGACCTCCCGGCGGAAGGGCTTCTGCTCGTAGGAGACCTTCACCATGTACACCTTGCAGTCGAGGTCAAAGTAGCTGCAGGCCATGGACAGGGCGGTGCCCCACTGACCGGCGCCGGTTTCCGTGGTGACGCCCTTCAGTCCCTGCTGCTTGGCGTAGTAGGCCTGGGCGATGGCGGAATTGAGCTTGTGGGAGCCGGAGGTGTTGTTGCCCTCGAATTTATAGTAGATTTTCGCCGGGGTTCCCAGCTTCTCCTCCAGCCGGTAGGCGCGCACCAGGGGAGAGGGTCGGTACATTTTGTAGAATTCCCGGATTTCGGCGGGAATCTCGAAAAACGCGGTGGTGTCGTCCAGCTCCTGACGGACCAGCTCCTGGCAGAATACGCCGGAGAGCTCCTCGGCCTTCATGGGCTGGTGGGTGCCGGGATTCAGCAGGGGCGCGGGTTTGTTTTTCATGTCCGCCCGGAGGTTATACCATGCGGTGGGCATCTCGTCTTCGTTCAGGTAGATTTTGTAGGGAATGGTGTGTTCGGACATAATGCAGTCTCCTTTCTGTTGGCAGCCTGTCATAGGTGCCTGTTCAGCGGGACAGAAAAAATCCTGTCCCAAAGCAATTACCTTGCTGGGACAGGATGGAAAGATCCTGCGGTGCCACCCGGCTTGACGCATCGGATAGAATGCGCCCACTTTGCGCGTACCAACATACGCTGACCTTTGGTAACGGAGCGTCGATTCTCCGGCGCGCATACTTTGCCAGGCTGGCATTTCTGGTTGCCCTCGGAAGTCCATTCGGCCATCGGATTCCTGCCGCGCTTCCACCGCCCGCGGCTCTCTGAGAAGAATCGAAGAAAGCTTACTCACTCTTCCTCAACGGTTTCCTTCAGTATAGCGGGTGTCGGGCGATTTGTCAAGAAGAAATTTTAGCTCGCTAAAGTGATAAAGTACCCCGCTCAGCCGTGGATGTCCTTCCTGCCGTACTGCCAGAAGGCCGCCGCGATGCCCGCTGCCGTGATGACCATGCCGATGGCCACCAGCTTTCCGTCCAGCTTGCCGGCGGTCAGGATGTCGGCGCCCTCGGCGTAGGCAAAGGGGGTGAAGTACTTGAGGAACTTCATCTGCTCCGTCAGGTTCGCCACGATGTTCAGTGCGTACATGCAGATGGCAATGCCCATGCCCAGTCCCATGCCGCCCCGGCGCAGGAACGCGGAGATGCCGAAGCAGATGCCCTCCAGCTCGATCTGCACCAGCAGGCAGGAGCCGTGGAGCAGGAAAAACTCCTTCCAGGGAATGTCATAGCCGATGGCCGCCACGCTGACCACTGCCAGGAGAAAGACCACCAGGTTCATGGCCAGTGTCTGCAGCAGCAGAGCCGCCAGCTTTCCGGCCACAACCTGGGCGCGGGTGACGGGATGGGTCAGCAGGTATTCCGCAGTCCGGTCCTTTTCCTCCTTGCTCAGCAGGTTGGAGGCGGTGAAGGCAGCGAACACCGCACCGCCGATGCCCAGAATGTTGCCGCATTCGATGGCGTAGAAGCCCGTCAGGGTGCCGAAATTCAGCCGGTCCATGCCGAAGGCTGCGGTGAAGGCGCCCATGGAGGCGAACAGGTTGCTCATGGATGCCATCTCCCCCTCCATTTCGGGGTACAGGAACACGCAGATGGCAATGAAAAAGCCGATGGAGGCGGTCCAGATGCTCAGGGCCTTCCAGCCCAGGCGAAATTCGTGTTTGGTCAGTGTCATGCCCGGTTGTCCTCCGTTTCGTAGTAGTGCAGGAAAATCTCCTCCAGATCCGGCTCGGCGATGGTCAGATCATCGATCTGCGCTTTTGCCAGGGTGTGGAGCAGGGCGTTCAGGTCGCCGCCGTAGAGGAAGCTGAGCTGATCGTCGCTGC
>JAUNDF010000109.1 GCA_030526225.1 Clostridia bacterium | reverse complement strand
CAATGCGCCGCTGCCCTCGATCACTACTTCATCGGCGCTCTTGACGATCACCTCGGGAAGCTCCGTTCCGGAATCCATATGGAGGTAGATAACGTCAGGCTCGTCCTTTTCGGACTCCTCTTTCACCGCGGTATCATGGATGTGCACGCGGCTGATTTCGCACTCGCTCAGGTCGACGCTGCTCCCTGCATTCAGAGAAAGTGCCGATGCCTTGACAGCGGTCAGGGACAGCTGCTGCGCAGCCGCAACCGCCAGTCGCTCCGCCAGGAGTGTGATGATCGAGAGGTCATCGCCCAGGATGGCGATGTTGCTCAGATCCGTCACGCCCAGCAGGCTGTCGACAGCTGCCTGGGAATCGACCACCGCCGGGAATGCCGCTTCCATCAGATGAACATATTCATCCATGGTAATGGCCGCTGCAGGATCAATCTGCTCCGGTTCTTCGGGCAGATATCCTTCCTCCGCAAGGATGGCCAGATAGACGCTGTCGTCCTCCAGGCTCAGGTTTGCGATGCGCTCAGAATATACATCAAGATCAATGTTTGCCGCATCTTCCACAATGTAACTCAGCATACCGGCAATCTGTTTGCCGGCTTCCGCCCATGTGATCTCCTGAGCAAAGGAAAACACATCACCGGCCGATTTCCGATCAGCGTATGTTGCCTCTGCTAATCCTGTAATGCCAATGTTGGCAACGATGGCGATCACCAGGATCATCGAAATGATTCTTCTAAAAAATGGCTTCATTTTTTTGCCCTCCTGCTGTCAACTACCAGTTGATTCTATTATTTTTCAAACAAATACGTTTCTTTTGGCGAAGCCCTGCTACGCAATCCTTTATGAAAGCAGACACCTATGATGTCCTTGGGATCCTCCCTGATCAGATACGGGCATGAACCGCAATCGTCAAAGTCACCTCTTGCATAGGGACAGCTATCGCTGACGACGTTCTTCCACGGTCGGCCGTTTGGCGTGTACCGTGGCTCCGCCTCGAACTCAGGAAACTGCCCGACGAAGATTTCTGCAGCTTCATCGTAATGGTATGGCACTGTGAGCAGATCGTCGTCAACACGAAAGGTTTTCATTCGTTCTCTTTGCATCAGACTGCCTCCTTCTCCATTTTGAGAATAATTATACAGGCTTGCACTCTATTTGCACAGAGTATTTTCCAAGCTGTTTTTACTCGAACGTGGAAGTTGCATCCCTTGAAACAAACAAATCCGCTCACCTTGATGAACGGATTTGTAGAGAAACTATAGACAACCTCTAAAACTACTTTATGATGGTTTTGGTGAGAGATTTTGTTCAAAACGCATTGTCAGGGCAAAAGATCCGCCCAAACCACAAAAGGGTAGTTTTTAGAGGTGCCCAATAATTTATGCAAGCATAAACTGTCCCAGTTCCCGCTTGCTGGAGATGCCCAGCTTCTGGTAGATTATCTGAATGGCATTCGTAATTGTGCGCGGGGACAGGTTCATGTATGCGGCAATTTCTTTGGCTGTCCAGCCGCGGTTGTACAGCATGGCGATGGAGAACTCGGTGGTGGTCAGATTGTCTGCCACCTCCTGCCTGGAAACCAGACGGTGGATTTTTCGCCAGCCTGCACTGAAGGAATAGGTAATGGCGATGATCTTTTCAAACGCTTCGGAATAATCCTTCTGGAAAAACAGTTCGATCAAACCCTGCAGAAGGCCGTGATGTTCGCCAAACGGCTCGATCAAGTCATCAGGCTGCGCCAGCGCCCATGCCTGCGCAATGTGTCGCTTCGCCTCTTCCACGCGCCTGAGGCTCATCAGGTTCATTGCGGCCACAAGATGTACATAAATCGCAGCCACGGGAAACAGCTGTGGATGTATGGACAGCGCCAGCTCCGCTATGGCCAGGGAGCCGTTGTAGTTTTGCTCCAGATACATCTTGTGCGCGAGCATGTAGCACGCCCACAGCTTCATGCCATCCGGCAGACAGGAGATGTATTGCCTCAGATCAACATCAACGGTCATGGGCAGGTGCAGCAGCACCGATGACGCTGTGACCGCAAATGCGCCGATGGCACGCAGGGCAGGCGAGGATCCCACCCGAAGATCATTTTGCAAATCCGTCTGCATCTGTTCGAAGGCGCTCATGGCCTCCTGGATGCGCCCTCTGGTGAAGCTGGCAAAGAAACAAACAAGGTTTGCTGAATAACGCAGCTCGGGATCGGCGCTGCCCTGATAGGGTTCCATCGTCTTTGCTGCCAGCTCAGCCTGTCCGCTGTAATAATAATACTCGCCCCAGGCAATTGCCCTGACGTCCTCGTCCGGGATTGTCTCAATGAATTCGCGGCACTTTCCCACGGGATAGGCGTTGTTCATGAGGGGCATGGCAGCGCGGATAGTTACTCCCAGGCAATTTCCCTCCTGATGAGACAATACATAATTCACAATGCATCCACCTCCCGCTCATCCGCAGCCGAAACACGGAGCGTGTCCCTGTCGAAGCCCGCCCGAGCCAGCATAATCGTTTTCTCCACCAAACTGTGCGCCATAGCACCAAGGTCCATAGCCAGAACCCGAGTAATCACAGCTTCGCGCTCCTGCGCAGGCACATCGTAAATCTTCAGCGCGCACTGCAGAAACAGCGCGATTTTCTTTTCGATGGTAAAATACATATCACACTTGCGGGCCATCAGTCCGCGCATCACGCCGCCTGAAGCCAGATCCAGTTCGTAAAAATCGCTCTGTGTCGCATCCGGAAGATATTTGCCGAAGATCTGCTGCAGCTCCTGCGCAGTGCTTCTGTAAATGTAATCCGCCGTGGTAGGCAGGGTGTAAGCGGAAGTATACAGATCCCGCAGCGGTTCGCCAAGCTCGCAGATATACAGCTGCAGCGCCGTCTCAGCACCGTAGACAAGCAGCGGATCCGCGTTTGCCCCCAGCATCGTCCGAACGCTGGAGAACTGCGCACCAAACATATGGGTCACCAGCGCGTACAGAATAGATTCCTTATCGGGATATGCACGAAGCACAGAACTCTTTGTGCGATCAATTCTCCCGGCAATCTGGTCGAGGGTTGTCTCCTGATAGCCCTGCTCCAGAAAAAGCACAACCGCATACCGCAGCACCTGAGCCCGGGTCTCTTCCATGCGCTGATAGCGCTTTCCCTGTTTCATCAGATTCCTCCAGAAGCAAAAACTGACCGTGATCCGGTTTTTAGTCTATTATGGTTTTTATTATATACCACATAGCGAATCAAGTCAATAGTCCAAATTCCATGTTCGGCATGGCTCATTGGTGCGGAATTGGTACGGCGTATGGGAAGTCGATATTTGGAAGCGGGTTCATCACGACAGATTGGTGGTCCGTACCCCACGGAATGAAAAACGCAATCATTTAGGCGCAGCAAAAAAGCATCCCCCTGCCGGTTTCCGGCGGGGGGATGTGCTTTGTCATGGGTTATTTCAGAAGCTCCATGGCCATTGCTTCGGCTTCTTGTTCCGTAATCTGCCGGTTTCCGGCGATGGCAGCCGAGTCTTCACTCAGGAACATAGCGCAGACGGCAGAGGGGAAATTGCCGGTGTACGCGCAATTGGTATAGTGTTCCATTTCAAAGGCGTTTTGTGCATCCTCATCGTTAATTGTTGTCAGGCCACAGATACCGCCCACAAAGACAATATTATCCTCATCTGTTTTCTCGCCGAAGAATGCATATCCTCCAACAGGGACGCAACCGGAATGCAGATGAATCCGGCCCCGGCTCAGGCAGTCCTGCACAACCACACGGAAGGTGGAACCCACAATGCCACCGGCGGCCGATCCGCCGAGCATGACGACAGCTTTTTCCGTGGAATTCAGACTTCTTCCGTCTTCTCCCGATTCATTCTCCCAATACTGCTCCGCATTCACAGAGGCATCCCCATAGCTTAGTACACCGCTGTTGACGCAGGAGCGGATATGGCAGGCTGGACCTTCCGGAGAACCGATGACATATCCAGCATAGCTTCCTCCAAGGATGCCGCCCAGACGCCCGACATCATTGCTATGGATGGTGCCGGCATTTTCGC
>JAUNDF010000028.1:25792-26445 GCA_030526225.1 Clostridia bacterium | reverse complement strand
CGGTTGATGTCCTTGTAATCGATGTACTCGATCTTATCCACACAGAAGCTGCACACCTTGCGACGGGGACGATGACCCCCGCGAGGGCGCGGCCGTCTTTCAGTACGTTCTTCAGACATGTAGGTAGCCTCCTTTCGAGATGCTTAAGCGAAATTAAAATGGGAGTTCGTCGTTGTCCACAGCCATGAAGCCGTTGTTCTGCGCGGTGGGCGCAGGAGCAGCGGGGGCAGCAAAGCCGGCGGGAGCGCCGCCTTCGTTGCGGCTGGACAGGAACTCAACGTCTTCTGCAGTCACTTCCAGGGAAACGCGGGTCGTACCGTCGTTGGCCTGATAGGTTCTTGCAGACAGGGGACCGGAAACATAGACCTTGCGGCCCTTGGCCAGATACTTCGCGCAATTTTCGCCCAGCTGACGCCATGCAGTGATACGGAAGAAATCCGTCTGTTCCTGCTGGCCGTCGGCCTGCTGATTGCGGGGTCCGCGGCGGTTGACGGCGATGGTGAAATCACACACGCTTACACCGCTGGGGATGGTACGAAGCTCGGGATCACGGGTCAGGTTACCAATCAGAATAATCTTATTCATCTGGTCACCTTCTCATTACTCAGCGTCAGCAGCGGGAGCTTCAGCTTCCACAGCAGCCTCAGCCACGG
>JAUNDF010000028.1:0-25782 GCA_030526225.1 Clostridia bacterium | reverse complement strand
CAGCGCGGGGCTTCACATTGCTCTTCTTCTCCACCAGCTTGATGATGAGATAACGCAGGATGTTTTCGTTGATCTCCATGTTACGCTCAAGCTCACGGGGCAGATTTTCGGGAGCACTCATGGTGGTGAGCACATAGTAACCCTCGGTCTTGTAGTCGATGGCGTAAGCCAGACGACGCTTGCCCCAGAAGGTCTCGTCAACCTTCTCGACAACACCACCGTTCAGTGCAATCAGAGAATTGATCTTTTCGATCAGCTCCTTACGAGCGGTTTCCTCCAGCGCAGTGTCGATGATGTAGGTCAGTTCATACCTATTCATACCTTTCACCTCCTCTTGGACTTATGGTACTGCACATTTGTGCAGCACAAGGATGTGCCAGTTATAGAGTATAGCAGAGAAACCCGTGATTTGCAAGGGCTTTCGGGGGATTTTTCACGAGTTTTTCCGTTATATCCGTGATAATTTTCCGTCAATCATTCAAACAGCTTTTTCAGCGGATGATGATAGACCTCAATGGCCTTGGCCGGGCACATTTCCTGACAGCAGTAGCAGCGGATGCACTTTTTGTAGTCATACACCGCCTTCTTTCCCTTGCCGGAATGGACCGCCTTGCCCTCTACAGGGCAGGCCTCTTCACAGATGCCGCAGGCAACGCACTTTTTCATGTCGGCCTTGGGACGGTCCTGCAGGAAGGGCAGCAGGGGCATCAGCTTGCTGAGCAGGTGCTTTTTCATTTCGCCCCGGTAGACATCAAATTCAGGCTTGCCGTACTTTGCGGCGGCCTCCTGCACGGACAAATCCCCTTCCGGCGTGCGCACGGTGATTTTGTCCCAGTCATACACACCGATGCCCTGCTCCTGACCCATGGTGCAGGTGGGGACGGTGGCGGGGTCGAGGGCCACCAGCGCGGAAAACACGCTGTCCAGCGCCACGGCATCAGCAGAAAAGAGCAGCACATTCATGGCCGTGGGCGTGCCGGAGGAAGGTCCGTTGCCCTCCATGGCGGTGATGCCGTCCATGATGTGCAGCCGGGGCCTGACACAGCGGTGCAGGTCGCACAGCATATCCGCAAAGGTCTCGGAGGAGGGGTGCCGCGCATGCCCTGCCGCCTTGTTCACACCGAGGATGCAGCCGTACATGTTTTTCACCGCGCCGGTGATGCGCTCCAGCGCGTGGGTCTTCATTTTGCACAGGTTGATGAGCGCATCGCAGTCGGTTACCGCATTGCACAGGCAGAAGCTCCTGGCGGACCGTCCCTCGGGGAAGGACACGGTGCGGCCGTGGTCAAAATCCCCCAGGGGGATGTTCAATGCCTGGGCAGCTTCATCAAGGCCCGATACGGCGGCCACCTTTTTGGGGTTGGTGGTGGGGCTGCCGGGGCTGTCACCGTAGGACAGGTGATGGCAGCCCTCCTCCTGCAGCAGCTTCACCACCGCAGACAGCACCGCCGGATGGGTGGTGATGGCCTTTTGCGGCACGGCGTGGGTCAGCAGATTGGGCTTTAAAAGAATCTTTTCCTCCGGGCGGACAAACTGCCCGATGCCGCCCAAAAGGCGCATGCCGGTGTGAACGGCGCGGTCGACCTCACTCTGGTCATAGGTTGATACGGGTACCAGCGCCACGATGGATGCTTCAGCCATGATATTCCTCCCTTACTGCAGCAGGTACAGGTAGTGGTTGTACAGGTAATCGGTGACCTTTTCCGCGCCGGCGGCACTCAGGTGGGTGATGCCGTAGGTATCCGCGGCACCGTCCAGCCCCATGTCGGTGATGTGGTCGCTCAGGTCGATGAAGGTCAGGCCGTTTTCGGCGGCGAATGCACGCACCACAGTGCTGTCGCTGCGGGTCCACCAGGGGCTGGGCGTTTTGAACAGCACTAGCCGGATGTTTTCCTTTTGGCAGATGTCGGCCATGCGCAGGAAGCTTTCCGCGGCGGCAGGGTTGATGGTGCGGATGGGGCCGTCATCCTCCCCAAGGTAGGGGAAGGTTTGGGGCTCCAGGGGCGTGGTGGGCATAAAGCCCCGGCCCTTGGCGGCCTGCTCCGCGCTTTCCCATTTCTGGGGCAGCTGCTGCCAGAAGGTGCCTGTAAACAGGCGGCTGCGCCAGCGGAGCAGGGGGTAATGGATATAATTCCAGCGCTCCCGGTCATTGGGGTAGTAGCGCTTCAGCGCCTCTTCCTTTTCCGGAGTATCGGGCATGGTGTCAAAGCTCCAGGAGATGACACCCTCACCCGCCGGCGGGATATCGGCATAGATGCTGTAAACATCCACGAAAACGGTTTTCGGATGCTGGGTCTTCAGCGCTTCCTGCAGATAGTATTCGGTCATGGGCACCTCCTGGGCGGAGGCCGCCAGCGTGTAGGCGGGAATGCCGTAGACCTGCGTCATTTTCACCGTGTCCACGCCGCAGTACACCTGACTGGAGCCGAGGAACAGCACATCCACCGAGTTTTCTTCAAGGCTGAAGAAGCCCTTGGCACCCAGTCCGCCGGCTTCGGGGTATTCCGGATGCAGCAGCCATTGGGCGCCCAACAGCAGCAGGATACAAAGCACCACGGCGACCGTGATGGCAATCAGCGTTTTTTTCATCATCACAGCCTCCGTGTCAGAAATCAAAGTAGATAAAGTTGGCGGCAGAGGATGCCGGACCATATACGCCCAGCAGCACCACCGCGGCAATCAGCACCGCCCAGATGACAGCCTGTGCGGCGGGGTGTGCCTTCAGGATGCGCTCCCGAAGACCCTGACCCTTTTCCCGCAATGCATCGCACCAAAGCATGGCAATGATGCACAGCGCGGTGAACACCACCCACACCACCGGGCTTTGGCTCTGCAGCTGACCGCCGTGCTGGAAAATCATCAGCACCTGCATGGGATCCCAGGAACGGATGCCCGCCATGGTGCGCAGGGTCAGCAGACCGTCGCGGATGGCGGGAAGCTTGAAGAACACCCATGCAAGCATCATCAGCGCGGTGGTGCGCAGGCAGCGGAAGACCTGCCACAGGCGGTTTTCATCACGCAAATGCAGTGCCGCCTTGATTTTGGTGCAAAGAGGCTTGGTGATTTCCCCGAGGAAGATGTATGCAAATTGCAGCAGACCCACGGAGAACACATAGTGGAAGCCGGCACCGTGCCAGAAGCCGATGAGCGTCCACAGCACCAGCATGCCCAGATAGGTGGGGATGCTGCGGCCTGCGTTTTTGCCGAAGCGGGCGGTCATCCACTTGCCCATGGTGCGCCATGCGGAGGACTTGAGGATGGGATAGAACACGTAGTCCTTCAGCCACTGACCCAGCGACATGTGCCAGCGGTTCCAGAATTCGGAGATGGACTGGGCAAAGAAGGGCTGACGGAAGTTTTCGGGCAGGGTAATGCCGAACAGACCGCCCACGCCGCACACGATATCCATATAGCCGGAGAAGTCGGCATACAGCTGCAGTGCAAAGCAGACAAGGCCGAAGATGTAGGCCAGACCGCCGTGCATGTTGCCGGAGGAGAACACCTCGTACACCACCATGCCCACCCGGTCAGCGATGACCATCTTTTTGATGACGCCGCCCAATATGCGAAGCAGCGCCCCCGGCATGGCAGACCAGTCGGGCCTGCGCTTTTCAGCGGGGAACAGCTGGGGGGCCAGCTTGTCATAGCGGTTGAAGGGACCCTGCAGGATGGACAGGAAGAACCCGCCGTACAGCAGTACCTTCAGGGGATTGCGCTCCGCTTCCACCACGCCCCGGGAGACATCCGTCACATAGCCGATCAGCTGCAGGGAATAGTAGGACAGGCCCAGGGGCAGCAGCAGATTTTCAGCCGTCCACAGGTGAAGCCCGGTGAGGGCGTTGATGCTGACCGCAAAGCCGCGGTAATACTTCAGCAGGAACAGCAGCCCGAGGGTCACAACACAGCACAGCAGCACATACCGCCCCTGCCGCTTTGCATAGCGGGCGGTGACCTGCTTGCGGGTCTCCCGGTCCACGGTCTTTTTGTTTTCCGCAAGCCACGCTGCCTGCTCATCCCGGATGCGCTGAATCCTGAGGGCGCACAGCCATGCGGCCAGCACGGTGGCAATCATTACCGGCAGGCCCATGGGGGAATAAGAGGCATAAAAAATCAGGCTGGCGCACAGCAGCACCATCCATTGCAGCCTGCCGGGGACGATGAAATACACAATCAGCGTCCCCATGACAAACAGGAGAAAGGTCAGGGAAGTAATGCTCAATTTACGCGCCCTCCACAAGCTCAATCATGCCGGCAGAGGCGCTCATCAAAAACGCCACACGGGCGGTGGGGCTGATGGCCGGGGCGGCCTCCGGGGCCTTGAAGAGCATATACTTTTTCTCTGCCAGCGCGGCGATGGTCTCTTCCAGATGCTCGCACTCGTAGCACAGGTGATAGGGGCTGTTGGTGTATTGCTTCAGCAGCGGATACAGGGGCGATTCCTTTTCCGGGGCTACCAGCTCCACGGTGTAGCCGCCGTTGGCAAGAAACAGAAAATCCGCCTGACGGCCCGCGTCATGGCACTTTTCCCCAACGGGCAAAAAGCCCAGCGCCTCCATGGACGCTGCGGCTTTGTCCAGCTTTTTCACCAGATATCCCACGTGATGAATCTGCATTATGCCTCTTCCTCGATAAAGTCCACCATTTCGCCCACGTTCTTCATGGAAACGGTCTGGCCCATGGAGAAGGTGACGTCGAATTCATCCTCGATGGCGGCCAGCAGGGTGATGTGGCGCAGGCTGTCCCAGCCATCCACATCCTGAGCGGTGGTGGCATCGGTCACGGTCAGGTCATCATCGTCAAATACATCGCGGAATACATCGTTGAGGCGCTCAAAAATCTCTTCTCTGGTCATGGGTGATTCCTCCGTTCGTCAGTTGATTTCAATGGGGGGATTTTTCGGCGCATAGGCACTGGTTTCCAGCGCCCACACGGTGCTGCCGTCGGGCTGCTCCTTGATGAGAGCAAAGCCCATGCGGCCATAGAAATCCCGAACCATGTTGTTTTTTGCTGTGGGGTAATAATACCCGACGATGGTGCTGATGCCCCGGGCCCTGGCCCCGGTGACCAATGTATCCAGCATGGCATCCTCCATGCCGCGCTTGAGCACCCGGCAGCTCATCAGCCACAGCCGCAGGTGAAGAGCATCGCCCTCCCGCTCACCGGCTACCACGGATACGATGCCGTTGTCGCCGAATTTGTCCTGCAGCCGGCCGCACAGGCACAGCCAGTTTTCGCTCTCCTGCATGGCGCGGATGTCACCCTCGCTGCAGCGCAGGGTTGTCAGGTTGAACTGGTTGCTCTTGTTGGTCAGCTGGGCGATGCGCTGGATGGCCATGGGCTCAAAATCCGTGATGGCGGCCTTCATATCAAGGCTGCGCAGGAAATCCTCATAGCTGCCGGCGGACTGCATCAGCGTTTTGCGCTGTGCATTGGCCTGATACATGGCGGCGCGGCTCAGGTCGTCATCGCTCAGGGAGGTGACCTCGAAATAGCCGCTGCGGTCAAGGGTCTGCAGGTAGGCTTCCACCTTGTCCATCACCGGCACCGCAATGCCGAGACCGGCGGCCTGCATGATTTCCCGCTCCACCGGATTGTCATCGATAAACACAAAGCTGTCTGCGCCGAGGGAAAGCTCCTCCGCGATGGACCGGGCGTTCATGTCCTTGTTGTCCCAGTTGGCGCGGATGGCGGCAAAATCGCCGGGCTTCAGGGGGCCGTCGGGATGGTTGAGACCGGCGATGGCGTTCTCCTCATCGTTTTTGCTGTTCACAGCCAGCAGCACGCCGATGGACTTCTGCTCCTTCAGGTACTGCTGAAACTCGCTGTAAATCTGCCCCATGGGAACCTCGGGGCCCACCTGAATGCCCTCGGGGCCGTCATCGCCCACCACACCGCCCCAAAGGGTGTTGTCCAGATCGCAGACAATCACCTTTTTGTTGCGGCCGTAAATGCTCTTGATGATGTCCGCCACGCTCTTGGCCAGCGCGGGGATTGCCTCAAGGCACAGGCTGTACTTGTACATGTGCCAGTACAGGGGATTGGCCCATTTTTCCAGCCCGAAGCAGGCGGCGAGATAATCCACATCGTTGACATAAAAGCCCTTGTGGCTGTCGGCGTAATCGTACAGGTACCGGTTGAGCTTGAAGATAAAATTCGTTTTGCCCCGATGGTCTGAAATGTCGCTGTTGCCCAGCAGCCGCCATGCGGGACGGTCGAAGTTGTCCTGAATGATGGGGCAGCCGAAGCGCTCCTGCAGCTTTTCCCATGCGGCGGTGAAGTGGCCGCACACCTCCTCCAGCATGTCATTTGCCTGCTGCACGGTGGCGGTGGTATCCGGGAAAACGGGGATGTTGCGCCACGAGGTGTGGATGTACACCACATCGGGCCTGAAAGCATCCAGCCCCTCATTGCTGAAGACGGCATCCTGCCAGTACTGCCCGTATTCGGACTGGTAGAAGGTGGGGCGGATGCCGTGGTGGAGCAGGAACAGCTCCAGCTGGTCGCAGATTTCGTTGGTCGTGCTGCCGCCCAGAACGGCGATGCGCTTGTCAATCCAGGCAATGTCCCGGCTGAGCAGTTCTTTCTTCAGCCTGCGCTTTTTCCGCAGCAGAAGAGCCGCGTCGATGGGATGCTCAAAGGCCTGCATGGGCGGACACCTCCAAAATAAATCATCCTTATTATTATATGCCATCGGCCGGATGCCGTCAACACAGGGGTTGGGAGAGACAGGGAACAAAAAATCAGATAAAAAATTTATGTTTCCCGCCTCTTCCGGCAGGATTCGGCGGCCCCTGTGCAGAAATCATTTTGACACATCACAAACAGCAAAAGGAGGAGCAACGGGATGCATCAGACCATGCGTTGGGGAAAACTGATTCTGGTATGCATCGTGATGCTCCTGTTTGCTGTGTGGGTCATCGGCTCCATCAACAGCGCCACCCGTTCTCTGGAGGAGGAGAAAAACGCCCTGACCATTCAGGCCAATGACCTGAAGAACGAGCAGGCGGAGCTGGAGCTGCAAATCAGCCAGGTGGGCAACGAAAAGTACATCGAGGCCAAGGCCCGGGAGGACTACCAGTTCCTGAAGGAGGGCGAGCTCCGGTTTGAGTTTGTCAATCCGCAGGCGCTGTACGAGTATACCGAGGAAGAAACAAGAAGGAGAAACGAACTGCTGAAAACCTGGTAATCCGAAAACATGGAATGGAGATGCGTGTATGAAGGTAGCGGTCATCGGTATCGGTTCCAATTCGGTAAGAATGCTGATTGCAAAGGTGGAGGACGGCAAAATGCAGCCCATCCGCCGGGAAAGAGAGGGTACGCGGCTGTTTGCCGGGCTGGATGAAAAGGGCAACCTGTCCCCCGCAGCCATGGAGACCACCTCTGATGCGGTGAAGGCCATGGCGGAGCATGCAAGGGCTGACATGGTGGATGACATCCGCCTGTTCGGCACCAGCGCCTCCCGGGATGCGGCCAACGGCGAAGCCTTCCTGCAGCTGCTGCGGGATAAATCCGGGCTGGAGATGGAAATCTGCTCCGGCGAGCGGGAAGCGGCCCTCAGCTACATGGGTGCCTCCGACGGGGGCAAGTGCGGCGTGATTGACATCGGCGGCGGCTCCACGGAGATTATCGTCGGGCAGGGCAAAAGCATCATCTGCGGCTTCTCCTGCCAGATGGGCGCGGTGCGCCTGTTCCGGCAGATGCCCATTGCGGGCCACGGGGATATTCCGGCGGTGGAAAAGCTGGCGGATGACATCCTGTCCCAAAAGCTGCTTGACCATCCTACCCTCTCCAGCCCCGAAAGCTGGTACGGCACCGGCGGCACCTTTACCACCCTGGCCGCCATGATCAAGGGCATCAACTGGACCGACAAGACCTACATGCACGGCACGGTCATCACCCTTGAGCAGGTGCAGCACTACGCTGTTCTGCTGGCTGATATGCCCATGGAGGAGCGGCTGAAGCTTCCGGGCCTGCAGCCCCACCGGGCAGACATCGTGGTGCACGGCATGTGCATCCTGCTGGCGGTGATGAAGCATATGGGCATTCAAAAGCTGACCGTCAGCGAATACGGCAATCTGGACGGGTATGTGAAGGATATTTATTTGTAATAGAAAACAGCGCAGGGGCTTTGAAAGCGATTGTCTTTCAAAGCCCCTGCTTTTTAGATTTGTGTTGAATTGCTTACTTCAGGTTGAAGGCGAAGAAGCTGGATGCACCGTAGACAACGGCGTTGCGGATGGGCATATCCTCGGAGTAGAAGCCGTAGGAGTGGCTGGTGCCGTTGGCCTTAATCAGGTCTGCACCAAAGGCATCTGCAACATACTGGGAGCCTGCCGGGCTGACAACGCTGTCATCATCGGCATAGATCACCAGCATGGGGCCGGCGTAAGCAGCGGCGGCATCATCCACCAGTGCGGGATAGGCGTACTTGGTCAGGTCGGTCATCCATTCCTTGCTGACATCCAGATTCTGGCCGTAGATGGTGGTGTAGGTGTAATGACCGTCAGTTTCAAAGGCGGCCATGGCGGCTTCGGTGGCATCGCCCAGCGCATTTTCGGCGTGGAAATCCACAGCGGGAGCCAGCACACCGGCGGCATCGGGCACAAAGCCTTCCTTCAGCAGCTCGACAACGATGCGGCCGCCCATGGAGTAACCGAATACGCCCAGGGTGGTGACAGGCAGATTGGCCTTGGCATAATCAACAGCGGCCAGCACATCGGCCTTCATGTTGGTCATGGTGTTGGCGGTAAAGGGCTCGGTGCTGGCACCGCAGCCGGGGAAATCCATACGGATGGAAGCGATGCCCTGCATGGCCAGTGCATCGGCGATGGAGCCGTAGCCGGCGCCTTCTTCCCGGTTGCCGCCATGGCCGTGGGCCAGGATGACAATGGGATAGCTGTCGCAGTCATCAGGGGTCACCAGCGTGGCGGGAACCTGCACGCCGCGGCTCTCGTAGGTGATTTCGGTGGTTTCTGCCAATGCACATACAGAGAACAGCATTGCCAAAACGACCAGCAGGGAAACGAGTTTTTTCATGAGACATTCCTCCTTGACGGGTATATATTGGATACCTTCAGCATACACCCGGGATGGGAAAAGACAAGAAAAAATTAAGTAAAAAGGCAGGAGCAGCACAAATTTTTTTGCGCAGCCCCTGCTTTATCTTATTCCTGATCCAGCACCGTTTCCTTGATATAGCGGGGACGGCGCTTTGTTTCGTTGTAGATTTTGCCGATGTATTCGCCCACGATGCCAAGGCTCATCATCTGAATGCCGCCCAGCGCCCAGATGGAGCAGATGGTGGAGGCCCAGCCGGCCACGGTGTGGCCCAGCAGCTTCTGAATGATGAACACCAGCAGCATGATGACGGACACCACGAAGATGGCAACGCCCATGGAGAGAATCAGCCGGATGGGCTTGACGGAGAAGGAGGTGATGCCGTCGAAGGCAAAGGCCAGCATCTTCTTCAGCGGATACTTGGATTCACCGGCAAAGCGCTCGCCGCGCTCGTAGGTGACCTCGCTGTGCTTGAAGCCCACCAGCGGCACCATGCCGCGCAGGAACAGGTTGACCTCGGGGAAGTTCAGCAGTTCCTTGGCTGCCCGCTGGGAGAGCAGACGGTAGTCAGCGTGGTTGTACACAATGTCCACGCCCATGGCCTGCATAAACCGGTAGAAGCCCTGTGCGGTGAAGCGCTTGAAGAAGGTATCCTTCTTGCGGGAGGAGCGAACGCCGTAAACAACCTCACAGCCCTTGTCGTATTCATCCAGCATCTTGTCCACGGCACCGATGTCATCCTGCAGGTCGGCATCCATGGAGATGATGGTATCGGCGTGGAGGCTGGCCTCATCCAGTCCGCACAGCAGTGCATTCTGATGGCCGCGGTTGCGGCTGAGCTTTACGCCGGAGAACATGGGGTCCTGCCGGTGCAGCTGGGTGATAATCTCCCATGTGCGGTCGGAGGAGCCGTCATCCACAAACAGGACGCGGCTGTTGTCGGCAATGCGGCCCTGCTTAATGAGGTCGGTCAGCTTTTCCTTCAGCCGCTTGCTGGTTTCAGGCAGCACGGCCTCCTCCTTATAGCAGGGGACAACGATGTATAAACGGTTCATATGGATAGCCTCCTTTGAAAGACGGGCAATATTGCAGATGTATCTTTTCCTATTTTACAGGGGATATCGGGTTTTGTCAAACGCGGCGGTCTTTCCATTCCTGCCTTTCTGTGATAAGATAGAATCGTTATGGAAGGAGAGAGAATTATGCAGCAAACGACAACCGGCAACAAATCGCTGCTTCGCAAGTTTATGCCTTATTACAAGCGGTACGGAAAAATCCTGACGCTGGATTTGATGTGCGCCGCGCTGACCACCGTGTGCGAGCTGGCATTGCCCATGATTGTCCGGGCGATTACCAACAGGGCCGCCGCGGACATCGCCACGGTGACAGCAGCCTTTGTCCTGAAGCTGGGGGCGCTTTATATCATCCTCCGGCTGGTGGATGCGGCGGCCAACTACTACATGCAGTCCGTGGGCCACATTATGGGCTCCAGACTGGAAAACGATATGCGCCGGGACCTGTTTGCCCATCTGCAGCAGCTGTCCTGCAGCTATTACAGCGAGACAAAGGTGGGGCAGATTATGTCCCGCATCACCTCCGACCTGTTTGAGGTAACGGAGTTTGCCCACCATTGCCCCGAGGAATTCCTGATTGCGGGCATCAAGATTGTGGTCAGCTTCTCGGTGCTGTGCACCATGAACATCCCCCTGACGCTGATGATGTTTGCCGTGCTGCCGTTCATGTTCATTTTTGCGGCGTACTACAACAAGCGCATGCGGGCGGCCTTCAAGGAACGCAATGTGCAGGTGGGCGAGGTGAACGCACAGGTGGAGGACAGCCTGCTGGGCATCCGGGTGGTCAAGTCCTTTGCCAATGAGCAGATTGAGGAAGAAAAGTTCAGCGCCGGCAACGAAAAGTTTTTGGCCATCAAGAGCAAGGCATATCGCTACATGGCCGCCTTCGGTACCTCCAACCGCGTGTTTGACGGCCTGATGTACATCATCATCGTGGTGGCGGGTGCGCTGTTCATGCGCGGCGGCAAGCTGTCCGTGCCGGACTTTACCGTCTACCTGCTCTATGCCCAGATGCTGCTGGCCGCCATCCGCCGGATTGTGGAATTTACCGAGCAGTTCCAGCGGGGCATGACGGGCATCGAGCGCTTTCAGGAGATTATGGATGCCCCGGCTGAAATTCAGGATGCACCCGATGCCGCTGTGCTGACGGATGTGAAGGGCGACATCACCTTTGACAATGTGGGCTTCCACTACACCGAGGACGAAAAGGATGTGCTCAGCCACCTGTCCCTGAAGGTCAGCGCCGGGCAGAACATCGCGCTGGTGGGCCCCAGCGGCGCAGGCAAATCCACCCTGTGCAATCTGATTCCCCGCTTCTATGAGGTGACCGAGGGACGCATCCTCATCGACGGCAAGGATATCCGTACCCTGACCCAGAAGAGCCTGCGGCAGTCCATCGGCGTGGTGCAGCAGGATGTGTACCTGTTCGCCGGCACGGTGGAGGAGAACATCCTCTACGGCAAGCCCGGTGCCACCCGCGAAGAGGTGGAGGCCGCGGCAAAGCTGGCCGGCGCACATGAATTCATCACCCAGCTGCCTGACGGCTATGATACCTATGTGGGCGAGCGCGGCGTGCGCCTGTCCGGCGGACAGAAGCAGCGGATTTCCATCGCTCGCGTGTTCCTGAAAAATCCCCCCATCCTGATTCTGGATGAGGCCACCTCCGCGCTGGATAACGAGAGCGAGCATCTGGTGCAGCAGTCGTTGGAGCAGCTGGCCAAGGGCCGCACCGTGTTTACCATCGCCCACCGCCTGACCACCATCAAGGGCGCCGATGTTATCTGGGTGCTGACGGAAAACGGCGTGGAGGAGATGGGCACCCACCGGCAGCTGCTGGAAAAGGGCGGCATTTATGCGGGCCTGTACGCTATGTACACGGAAAATGCCGCCGGTGAATGATTGCTGATAAAGAAAGAGGAGAAAACCATGCAGCTGATAAAAGCCGCTCCGGCGGATTTGAACGATGTGTGCCGCCTGTTTGAGCAGGTCATCCGTAAAATGAATGAGGAGGGCATCGGCCAGTGGAACTGGGGCGAATACCCCAACGAGCAGGTGCTGAAGAACGATATCGACCTGGGCCAGCTGTACATCAGCCGGGAAGAAGACGGCACGCTGCAGTGCGCCGTGTGCATCAACGAAGAGCAGGACCCGGAGTATGCACAGGTCAACTGGCTGTTCGGTGTGCGCCCAGGCCTGTTCCACCGCCTTGCCATCAACACACAGCTGCAGGGCCGCGGCCTGGGCAGACAGCTGCTGGCGGCTGTGGAGCAGATTCTGACAGAGCGCGGCTGTGACTGCCTTCGCTGTGACACCTATTCCCGCAACAAGGCCGCCCTGCATACCTACGATACCAACGGCATGCGCCACAGCGGCACGGTGCGCTTCCCCGGCCGCGAGGAGGCGTTCGTGTGCTTTGAAAAGCCCCTGACGGCGGATTGCCCCCTGCTGCCCTTGCGGATGCATCCCGCAAGCCGCGGCGGCAGCCTGACCCCCTGGGGCGGCGATAAGCTGACAAGTGCATACGGCAAGCAGGCTGATGCGCTTCCTTTGGGGGAAAGCCTTGAGGTCAGCTGTCTGCCCGGGCTGGAAAGCCGGGATGATATGGGCAAGACTTTGCCCGAGCTGCTTGCGGCTTACGGCTCTGCCATGGCCGGAAGCTTTGCCGGAAAGGAATTCCCGCTGCTGCTGAAGCTGATTGATGCCGCGTCTCCCCTGTCGGTGCAGGTGCATCCCGATGATGCTTATGCGCGGGCCAACGAGCAGGGCAAGCTGGGCAAGACAGAGGCATGGCTGATTGTGGAAGCAGACCCCGATGCGGAGCTTGTCTACGGCGTGGTGCCCGGCACCACAAAGCAGCAGCTGCGGGAAGCCGGCGAAAACGGCCCTGCCATCAGTGTGCTGCTGCGCAGGGTAAAGGTAAAGCCCGGCGATGTGTGCTTCATCCCCGCCGGATGTGTCCACGCCATCGGCAAGGGCATCACCCTGTACGAGATTCAGCAGTCCTCCGACATCACCTACCGCTTCTATGATTGGGACCGCACCGATGCGGAGGGCCGCAAGCGCCCCCTGCATATCAAGCAGGCGCTGGATGTGGTGGATGTTGCCTGCACTTTGCAGCCTGTCCGCGCGGAAAAGCAGGGCGTTACCCGGGTGCTGGATGAGGATTTCTTCACGCTGGATGTTATCCGTCCTGAGGGCAGCTGTGCCCTGCCGAAGGTCGGCGAATTCGCCATGCTCACTGCCCTGACCGGTGACATGGCCGTCTGCTGGCACGGCAGCCGCCTGCCCCTGAAAAAGGGCGAGACCTGCTTCATCCCCTGCACCGCCCCGGCGCTGTGGGTGGAAGGGGACGGCATGGCGGCGGTGAGCATGCCCAAATCACCCTGCCTTGGAGGACAAGCATGAGTGCCGCATACACCAGGGAATCCTGGAAGGATGCCTACAGCGAGCTGCTTCGGGTTTCACAGGCCATGGGCCTGCCGGAGGAAATCGGCAAGGTGATTGCCGGGGAGCTGCGCACGGAGCGGTGCATCCGCCGCATGACGGCCTATCTACTGCAGGCCCGCCCCCGCAGCATGGAGGAAATCGCCGACGAGATGATGGCCATCATCGACCAGCGCAACACATGGGCCGCCAAAAAGGAAGCCCAAGAGGCCAACGCCCGCTACAACGAGTGGCTCAACAGCCCCATGCGGTTTGAAGAAGAAGAGTAAAAGAAGGACTGTGAAAGCATTTTTCACAGTCCTTTATCATGCAGAAAAACCCCGCCTCCCTTTCGGGAGACGGGGCGAATTTCATACACCGGGTACCGGTGAGCGTGAATTAGTTCAGCTCAGCGAAGTACTTGATGGTGCGAACCATCTGAGAGGTGTAGGAGTTCTCGTTGTCATACCAGGACACAACCTGAACCTGATACAGATCGTCAGCGATCTTGGCAACCATGGTCTGGGTAGCGTCGAACAGGGAGCCGTACTTCATGCCGATGATGTCGGAAGAAACCAGCTGCTCCTCGGTGTAGCCGAAGGACTCGGAGGTCTGAGCCTTCATGGCGGCGTTCACGGTTTCCTTGGTCACGTTCTCGCCCTTAACAACGGCAACCAGCAGGGTGGTGGAGCCGGTGGGGACGGGCACGCGCTGAGCAGAGCCGATCAGCTTGCCGTTCAGCTCGGGGATAACCAGGCCGATAGCCTTGGCAGCGCCGGTGGAGTTGGGCACGATGTTGGCAGCGCCGGCACGGGCACGACGCAGGTCGCCCTTGCGATGGGGGCCGTCCAGAATCATCTGGTCACCGGTGTAAGCATGCACGGTGGTCATGATGCCGCTCTGGATGGGGAAAGCATCGTTCAGAGCCTTGGCCATGGGAGCCAGGCAGTTGGTGGTGCAGGAAGCGGCGGAGATGATCTGGTCATCAGCAGCCAGGGTCTCGTTGTTTACGTTGTAAACGATGGTCTTCAGATCGTTGCCGGCGGGAGCGGAGATAACAACCTTCTTGGCGCCAGCGGTGATGTGAGCCATGGACTTTTCCTTGGAGCAGTAGAAGCCGGTGCACTCCAGCACAACGTCTACATTCAGAGCGCCCCAGGGAGCATTGGCAGCATCCTTTTCGGCATAGATCTTGATTTCCTTGCCGTCAACGGTGATGGTGCCGGCTTCGTCATCGGCAGATACGGTGTGCAGGTTTTCACCGATAGCACCGCAGTAGCCCTTCTGGGCGGTATCGTACTTCAGCAGGTGAGCCAGCATGGAGGGCTTGGTAAGGTCGTTGATTGCAACGATTTCATAGCCCTCAGCGCCGAACATCTGACGGAAAGCAAGACGGCCGATGCGGCCGAAGCCATTGATAGCAACTTTTACAGCCATTGGAATAACCTCCTCAAATACGCCCGGTTTACGGGGACGATTCCCCGCTTTGCCAAGCTTTCACACATATATTTTACCCGAAACGCGGCACATTTGCAAGAGTTTGCGTGAATTTTCACAATCTTTTGCTTATTGACGGCATAACGTGTTGCTTCTGTCCTGTTTGTTGCCAGAAATGTCATGCCAAAATCGTGCTCGTTCGTGTTTTTCTGCGGATTTTGACAAATAATGCCAAAAATGTTCGGGTTTTTGACGGATTTGGTCAGCAGCCCGCGCAGAACATTCGGTCTTTTTATCCCTTGGACTGGGATGCAAGGCCGGGGTTGGGCATAAAGGTGCCGCCCCAGAAAAGACCGCCGGCCAGAGATTCAACCATTTCCCCCTCAAACAGGAAGGCAACTTTTTTTACATCAAGGCTCTGGCACATGGTGCCCACCACCGCGTAGCAGAACAGCCGCTCCTGCAGAGGGGTCAAACCGCGGATGATTTCCGAGGTGCGGCAGGAAAGATTCAGCACCAGCGTATCGCCCTCAACGCTTGCGCCCAGCAAATCCTCCCCGGTCAGGGGCTGAGGCAGCAGACCGCCGATGCCGGTGTTTTCCTCCTGCCAGGTGGGGCCCTGGGACAGCAGCATCATCAGCCACGCCGGCGATACCGCCTGACTGGCGGGGACGGTCCGCTGCACGGTGGTCAGCAGCTCGCCCTCGGCAAGGCAGATGGAAACGCTCTCCCGCAATGTGCCGGAAAAGGCTCTGCGGCGAAGCAGGCCGTCGGAGAATTCCGCCCGGCTGTCATCGGGCATCATCAGCCCGGTCAGCGGCTCACTGCCAAGCGTTACGGTCAGGGCCGACACGCCCGGTACATGGGTGGTGACGGACATCACCAGCGAGGCCATCACGCAGGTGAAATCGATGCCGCTTTCGCTCAGCGCCGCTATGGTATCCTCTCCGAAGGTCAGGTGGATGATGCGGCCGCCGCTGGGGTTGTCAGACACGCGGATGGCCTTGGTCATCAGCTGCTGCAAATCGGGCATTACGGCGGCGTTTTCCGTATACATGGCGCCCTTGGACAGGGCGGACAGAATGGTCTCCGTCTGCTGAAGGGCCGTTTGTCCGGCAAAGTTCAGGGTGCGGATTTCCGGCACCACGCCGCTGCCGTCCGCCATGGGGAAGTACAGGGTTACCGCGCCGGTATAGGGGGTGTTTTCGGCGGATTCGCCCAGAGGGGTGCGCTTGGCATCCTGCAGCTCCCACAGGGCCTTCAAATCCTCCCCGGGATGGGGTGTCAGCGCGCCCATGGGCAGGTTGCCGGTAATGTCCAGACCCGGTGCCTGATCGGCGATGAGGATGTTCACGTGGTGGATGTTCCCCTGCTGGCACAGCGTGGCCGTAATGGAAAGGGCTGCCTTGTACAGCGCGCTGCTCTCCATGGACAGGGCGGAGGAGGTCAGGTTGACGGTGGCCACGCCCGCCGCCACTTCTACCGGCATTTCGCCGAACAGGTTGATGGCCGTGCCGCTGCCCACGGTATCCGTGGTTTTGGTGCGGGGATGAGTCAGCAGTGCCTGCGCAATGGCCGGTGCGGCAGGCTGGTCATGCCGCAGGGACAGGGTTTCGTACACGCACAGCAGCCGTGAGCCGTCTGTGGCGGGCAGATACAGCGGTACCTCCCGGGTGTAGCCCATGTCCGACATGGCGGTGGGGACCTCGAAGCGCTGCTGTGCCGGGGGCAATGTGGCTTCTGCCTGCGGCTGGGGGGCTTGCTCCTTCGTGCAGCCGGTGAGGGTTAAGGACAGGGCCAGCAGCAGTGCGATTGATGCGGTTTTCTTCATATCAGTTCATCGCCTCCTGCCGGATAATCAGCTGCTCCTGGGGGAGCTTCCACAGATTGTTTTCCCGCACCAGCCGGAAGGCAAACTGCACCGGCTCAACGCGGGCCGATGTGGTCAGCACCACCGTCAGGGTGCAGGCGGTGCCGTCAGCTGTAACACTGCCGCCGGATACCTCCCAGCGGATGACCCGGGGCAGGTTGCCCATGCGGGTGATAAAGTCCGCAAGGTCCGACCGGCCGGAGCCTGCCATGTAGCGGTACATCCGCTGCCAGTCCTGTGCCTGCCACAGCTCCATCACGGTTTCCATGGTCTGCACCGGTGACAGCAGCAATGCTTCATCCCTTGTCAGTGGTTCCGTGAGGCCCTCTTCGCCGGTCATAAAATAGCTTTGCTTCAGGCGCAGGCTGTCTGCCATGCTGGTTTCGTCCTGCTCCACCAGCACCTGTACGCGGTCTGCCTCGCAGTTTTCCGTCACCGTGGCCACCAGAGACTGCATGGTCAGCTGGCGGCGCAAGGGGACCTCCGTGCCCCAGTAGGCATCGCTTTGCCATGCGGCAGGCTCATCGCGGTAGCCGTTCATGATTTCCCGGGACAGGGTGACGAACAGGGTGCGCCCCTGCATGGCGGTGGACAGCACCCGGGTTCCCTCGGGGAAAAGACTGGTCAGCTCACTGCCGCGGGATACGGGGCCCTCCAGCAGGGCGGCCACCACCGCCAGCTCATAGGGGCGGTCGGGGGCTGTCTGGATTGCGCGGCTTTCGGCGGCCAGACAGGGCTCGTCATAGTAGCGGTAGTACAGCATCACTTCCTCCCCATGGTAGCCGGAGGGCTTTGCCTGCAGGGAGGGGACGGCGGCATCCGTGCCCGGGGCAGCGGTGGAAGCTTCTTTGATGATTGGCATGTCGGCAGAGCGGCAGGAGGACAGCGTGGCCGCCAGCAGCAGCGCTGCCAGCATCAGCATGATTTTCTTCATTGTGCATCCTCCTGTTTGCGAAGGGGCAGGGTGACGGTAAACACCGCGCCGTGGGGATGGGCGCCGTGAACCTATACCGTGCCGCCGTGCAGGCTCACCATCTGCTTGACGATGGAAAGCCCCAGACCCGTGCCGCCGGTGTTGCGGCTGCGGGCTTTGTCCACCCGGTAGAAGCGCTCGAATACCCGGCTTCTGTCCTTTTCGGGGATGCCGGGGCCGTCGTCTTCCACCTGCCAGAGGATGTTTCTGCCGCTTTTGCGCAGGGACACGGTGATGTGGCCGCCGTCGGGGGTGTACTTGACGGCGTTGTCGGTGAGGTTGTTGAATACCTGCCGGATGCGCTCCGGGTCGCACAGGGACACGATGGTATCCTCGGCCTTGACTGTCATGGTCTGGCCGCGCTGCTCGGCCATGGGCTGCAGCATGCGGACGGTTTCCCGCGTCAGGGCGCTCAGGTCGGTTTCCTTCAGGTTCAGCGTCAGCTGATGGTCATCGGTTTTCGTCAGCGTCAGCAAATCGGTGATGATTCTGGTCAGCCGGTCGATTTCGTGGTTCATGTCCGTCATAAAATCGGTGCGCATTTCCACCGGCATATCCGGCTGATAAATCAGGCTCTCCAGCAGAATCTTCATGGTGGTCAGCGGTGTCTTCAGCTCGTGGGAGGCGTTGGAAACAAACTGGTTCCGGCTCTGGTCCAATGTTTCCAGCTGCTCGGCCATGGTGTTGTAGCTCACCGCCAGCTCCCGCAGCTATCCGCTGCCCCGCACCGGCACACGCACGGACAAATCACCCCGGCCCATCTGCTGGATGGTGTGGGTCATGCGCACAATGGGCTTGGTCAAAAGCCGGGTGAACAGCAGGGCCACCGCCACCGCGGCAATCAGTGCCGTGACGAACAGCAGCATCATCCGCTGCTCAACATCGTGCAGGCCATCCATCATATCATCAATGGGGCTGATGAGCACCAGCACGCCCAGCGTTCCCTGGGTGCCCACAATCCGGGCCGCGCAGCAGGAGGCATAGCCGCTCTCCTCCCTCGTCAGCCGGGTGCCGGATTCCACCTCGTGGATGCCGTAGGCGGAGCTTTCGCCGGAAAGCAGCACGGAAAGCACTTCCGGCAGGGCCAGCCGGTGACCGTTGAGCAGGGAAAAGCTGTCGCACTGCACCTTGCCGTCCGGGTCCACCACCAGCAGCCGACCGCCCAGCTCGCCCGCCGCAGAGGAAACCTCCTCATACAGCCTTCTGCTGTCGGCAGACTGCACCAGCGGTGCCAGGGTGGTGGCCAGCTTTTCGGCCGACAGGCTGTCCATGCGGATTTGCTGGCGGTACAGGTAGTTACTCACAAGCCCTGTCAGCGAGGCGGCCATGATGCCGAAGGATACCACCACGATAAGCAGAATGGCAGCCATCATCTTCAGCCGGATGCTGCCTAAAAATGCAAAAACGCTCCGCCTGCCCCCGGCATGGGGGGCGGCAGCGGAACGCTTTGTACGGTTGTCGGTCCTTTGGAATATCGGAAACATCGCCATGGATGCGTCAGTCCTCGTCAGTGAAATAATAGCCCACGCCCCACTTGGTCAGGATGAACTCGGGCTTGGAGGTGTCCCGCTCGATTTTTTCACGCAGGCGGCGGATGTGCACATCCACGGTGCGGTCATCCAGCTCGCTGTGGCCGTTCAGGTCACCCTTTTCGGATTCGTTCTTCCACACGGTCTCCAGCATTTCACGGCGGTTGAATACCTTGCCGCGGTTGGTGATGAAGATGGTCAGCAGGTCGAATTCCTTGGCCGTCAGGCGGATTTCCATGCCGTCGCGGATGACGGTGCGCTTAATCATGTTGACCTCAAGGTCGCGCACGCGGATGGTCTTCTGCTCCTCCACGCCGGTGCCGGCACCCATGCGGCGCAGGATGGTTTTGATGCGGGCCTTGACCTCCAGAATGTTGAAGGGCTTGGTCATGTAGTCATCCGCGCCGTATTCAAGGCCGAGAATCTTGTCCATGTCCTCGCCCTTGGCGGTCAGCATAATAATCGGCACATTGGAGTGCTCGCGGATGCGCTGGCACACGCTGAGGCCATCGATTTTGGGCAGCATTACATCCAAAAGAATCATATCAAAACTGCCGGCAAAGAACTTGTTCAGTGCCTCTTCGCCGTCCAGCGCGCTTTCGGTTTCGTAGCCTTCCTGCTCCAGGGTATACTTCAGCCCCTTCAGGATCAACGGCTCGTCATCAACAAGCAGAATTTTTCTTGCCATGGTACACCTCTTTCACGGACGGCGGTTTCCGTCCGACAGGGTTTTTACATTTATATAAGGAACAAAGCAAACGCTGCCCGCAGGCACAATTTGCCATATGCTCATTTCAATTGTACGTCAGAATGTGAAAAAAATCAAGTGAAATAATACATAATTGTTACAAAATTATTCCGGGAAATAGCGTTTTTGCCCCTGCCCTTTTCACCGGATGATTGACATTTGCCCGCCGCCGCCGTACAATCAAAACAGGATATGATTATATTTTTATCAGGAAACGGAGTAAAATCGGCATGAAGATTTGCGTTCTCAACGGCTCTCCCCGGGGCGACCTGTCTGTGACGGTGCACACGTCCAAATATCTGGAAAAGCGGTTCCCGAAGCACGAGTTTTCCTATATGAATATCGGCACCCGCATCAAGGTGTTTGAAAAGGACATGACCGAGGCGCTCGCCGCCATGCAGGCGGCAGATTTGCTGGTGTTCAGCTATCCGGTGTACACCTTTCTGGCGCCCAGCCAGCTGCACCGCTTTATCCGCAAAATGAAGGAATGTGGCGCGGATTTCTCCGGCAAGTTCGTCACCCAGATTACCACCTCCAAGCATTTTTATGATGTGACCGCCCACCGCTATGTGGAGGACAACTGCCATGATCTGGGCATGAAGGTCATCCACGGCTTGTCTGCCGATATGGAGGATTTGACGCAGCCGCAGGGCCAGAAGGATGCGGATGCCTTCTTCGAGTATGTCTGCTGGTGCGTGGAGCATGATGTGTACGAGCCTGCTCCCGCCGCCTTGCCCGGTGCGCCGGAGGAGGACATCACCCTGTCTGCCGTGCCGAAAACGAAGGACAGGGACATCGTCATCGTGGCGGATTTGAAGCAGGGCGATGCACGGCTGGCGGCCATGATTGATGCCTTCCGGGCCGCATGCCCCTGGGAGACCCGCATGGTCAATCTTGCGGAGTACCCCTTCTCCGGCGGATGTCTGGGCTGCTTCCGCTGCGCCGGGGACGGCAAGTGCATCCACAAGGACGGCTTTGACACCTACCTGCGGGAGACCATCCAGACCGGCGATGCCATTGTGTACGCCTTCTCTGTGTGCGATCATTCCATGGGGCCGCTGTTCAAAACCTACGATGACCGGCAGTTCTGCAACGGCCACCGCACCGTCACCGAGGGGATGCCCTTCGGGTATATCGTCAGCGGGGATTATGAGCAGGAGCCCAACCTGCGCACGGTGATTGAGGCACGGGCCGAGGTGGGCCACAACTTCCTTGCCGGCGTGGGGTACAATCAGAAGACCATGGCGGACATGGTGCAGCGCCTGCAGTACGCGCTGGAAAACAAGTATCTCCAGCCACGCAATTTCTACGGCGTGGGCGGCATGAAGATTTTCCGGGACCTGATTTGGATGATGCGCGGGCTGATGAAGGCCGACCACGAATTCTACAAGGCCCGGGGCGTGTATGATTTCCCCCAGAAGCAGCGCGGCAAGATGCTGATGATGTGCCTCCTGGGCGGCATGATGCGCAATCCGAAGCTGAGCGCAAAAATGGGCAGCAAGTTCAGCGAGGGGATGGCGGCACCCTACAAAAAGGTGCTGGCGCAAACCACAGCAAAAGAATGAGCAAAATTTCCTTCAATTGACCACAATTGACATGGATTTATAACCAATTCACAGGCACGGAGCGGCAAACCCGCGGCAGAATGGCGGCTGATGTATACAATTCTGCGGTCGAAATCGCCGAATCCGTGCCTTGTTTTGTGCATTTTGGTTTGCAAGCATCCCATACGGGTTGCAATTTGGTCTGTCTTCGCCTTGACAGAACGTAAACGAATTGGTAGAATGATATTGTTCGGCTGACTATGGGCGCAAGCCGCCCATCGGCTGTTTTCGATATAATTGTGACGTATACACATTCCGCCGGTTACGGCGTATCCATCAGCGTTTCTTCCTATATAATATATGGAAGGCGCGGCGGCATAGAATCATTCCCGGCGGCAGCTGCCGCATGGGTGTTGTACTTTTGTGCATTTTTTCTGTGAAGCGTGATATGGGGGCGATGTATGCCTTTGGCCTTTGCCCTGCCGGAATGCCTGAATCACTCCGCAATTAAAAAGGAAACAGTAAGCCGTTTGGACCCATGGTCCAGGCGGTTTTTTGTCGATGCAATGACAATTGAAAATGAACATTCTGAAAAAACGAAAAGGAGGGAAAACCGGATGAACCTGATTTGGGTTATTCTCATTGCCGTTGTCACCGCTGTCATCGGTGCCTTCGGCGGTTACACCTATCGCAAGAACGAAACGGAAAAGCGGATTGGCCGCACCGAAGAGTATGCCCAGCGCCTGTATGAGGACGCGGTGAAAAAGGCCGAGGACTTCAAGAAGGAAAAGGTGCTGGAGGCCAAGGAAGAAATCCTGAAGGCCAAGGCAGAAAACGACCGTGAAAAGGCCGAGAATGACAAGGAAATGCGTGAGCGCCGCAATGAGGTGCAGCGCGCCGAGCGCCGCATCATCCAGCGCGAGGAGACCCTGGACAAGAAGGCCGATAACCTGGAGGCCCGCGAGGAATCCCTGAACAAGAAGGCTGCCGATATCCAGGCCCGCCAGGAGGAAGCTGATGCCCTGATGCAGAAGCAGATCTCCGAGCTGGAGCGCATCGCCGCCATGACCCAGGATGAGGCCAAGCAGATCATCGTTGAGCGCGTGCAGAAGGATGCCTTCCACGATGCCGCCGCCATGGTCCGCGACATTGAAGCCCACGCCAAGGAAGAGGGCGAAAAGAAGGCCCGCAACATCATCGCTCTGGCCATCCAGAAATGTGCTGCCGACCATGTGGCCGAAAGCACCGTATCCGTCATCAGCCTGCCCAACGACGACATGAAGGGCCGCATCATCGGCCGCGAGGGCCGCAACATCCGCGCCCTGGAAGCCGCCACCGGTGTAGACCTGATTATCGACGATACCCCCGAAGCCATCATCGTATCCGCCTTCGATCCCGTGCGCCGCGAAATCGCCCGTCTGGCTGTTGAAAAGCTGATTATGGACGGCCGTATCCATCCCGCCCGCATTGAGGAAATGGTGGAAAAGGCCCACAAGGAAGTGGACAACCAGATTCGCGAAGCCGGCGACAATGCTGTGTTCGAGACCAATCAGCACGGCATCCACCACGAGCTGGTCAAGCTGCTGGGCCGCCTGAAGTACCGCACCAGCTATGGTCAGAACGTGCTGAAGCACTCCATTGAGGTCAGCCATCTGGCAGGCCTGATGGCCGCCGAGCTGGGCGCCGATGTTCAGCTGGCCAAGCGTGCAGGTCTGCTGCACGATATCGGCAAGGCTGTGGATCACGAGGCCGAGGGCACCCACGTGACCCTGGGCGGCGAGCTGGCCCGCAAGTATCACGAAAGCCCCGATGTGGTGCACTGCATCATGGCACACCACAACGATGTGGAGCCCCAGACGGTGGAAGCCGTGCTGGTGCAGGCTGCCGATGCCATCTCCGCTGCCCGTCCCGGCGCACGCCGCGAGAGCCTGGAGAACTACATCAAGCGTCTTGAAAAGCTGGAGGAGATTGCCAACAGCTTCGACGGCGTGGAAAAGTGCTATGCCATCCAGTCCGGCCGCGAGGTGCGCATCATGGTCAAGCCCGACGACGTGACCGACGAGGGCACCAAGCTGCTGGCCAAGGAAATCGCCAAGCGCATCGAAAAGGAAATGGAGTATCCGGGCCAGATCCGCGTGAACGTCATCCGCGAGACCCGCTCCACCGAATACGCCAAGTAATCATCATCCCCCATGCTCCCGAAACGGAGTGTGGGGGATTTTTTGGACTCCCTCAGTCAGCTGAAGCTGACAGCTCCCTCGGGGAGGGAGCGGCTCGCCCTTTGGGAGAGCTGGCTGAGCGAAGCGAAGCCTGAGAGG
Source organism: Clostridia bacterium (assembly GCA_030526225.1). GTDB lineage: Bacteria > Bacillota > Clostridia > Christensenellales > Aristaeellaceae > JAUNDF01. The sequence continues at coordinate 1,810 of JAUNDF010000028.1, read as the reverse complement.
GCTTCCCAACGCAGAAACAGCCGGCAAATCTTGCCAAGATTCTATGAAACACCCGTATTTTGACCCATGTTGCAACTTTTCTGAAAATTATTTCAAAAAAGGTATTGACAAACCGGCGAATATCGGTTATTATAACAGAGTCGTCAGCAAGCAACGGCAAACAAGAAAGCTTGTAAGACGGGAGCATAGCTCAGTTGGGAGAGCATCTGCCTTACAAGCAGAGGGTCATAGGTTCGAGCCCTATTGTTCCCACTTATATTTGGCCCGGTAGCTCAGTTGGTTAGAGCGCCAGCCTGTCACGTTGGAGGTCGAGGGTTCGAGCCCCTTCCGGGTCGCCAAAATATAAGCCTTGGTAGCTCAGTCGGTAGAGCAGCAGACTGAAAATCTGCGTGTCGGTGGTTCGATTCCGCCCCAAGGCACCATGTGTGCGGTAGTAGCTCAGTTGGTAGAGCGCCACCTTGCCAAGGTGGAGGTCGCGAGTCCGAGCCTCGTCTACCGCTCCATTTTTTATCTGGTGCCATGGCCAAGTGGTAAGGCAAAGGTCTGCAAAACCTTCACTCCCCAGTTCAAATCTGGGTGGCACCTCTTCAAACCTCATGCAGTATGCATGAGGTTTTGTTGTATCAGGATTTTTTCACAATTGCGCGATTTCGATGAGGTGATTTCATGCGCAGCAAAGCAACGCTGTTGATAATGCTCGTTCTGTCCCTGCTGCTCCTTTCCGCATCAGCCATGGCTGACGCGGATACGGATGCGGAGTTCACCGCCCGGCTGGAGGCACTGCTGACCCCCGCCCAGGAGGGCATGGCAACCGGCACCTACGCCATCCACACCGGCGATACGGCTTATGTGCCCGATGTAGCCCCGGCCATCACCCCCTATGACAAGCGGGACACCACCGTGTACCCGCCGGTAAACGGCACCTTCTCCACCAGCGATGAGGCGGTGGTCACCGTATCCGGTAAGGGCGAGATGACCGGCATTGCCGAGGGCACGGCCACGGTGACCTATCACGCCGATGACGGTGACCATGTGTACGAAATCACCGTGTCGGATGAGGCCCTGCCCGAGCTGGTGAAGAACTATGTGTACACCCTCCGGCAGCAGTTCTACACCGTCAAGCGCGCCCGGCTGCCCAAGTACAACCGCTATGCCAAGTGGTACTACGGCCGCAAGAATGAGGTGGGCTGGTGCGGTGTGTTTACCATTTGGTGCGCCAACGCCGCCGGTACCAATCCCCTGAAGGTGAAGCAGCTGGATACGGCCAATCCCCCCATGGTGCAGTACATGCGGGAGGGCAACGTATCCAATCAGTACGAGGGCTACAAGGCGCTGGACCGCTGGACCGGCATCCCAAAGCCCGGCTACACCATCATCTACGCCAATCTGGAAAACAACTACAAGTACATCCACATCGGCTCCGTGGCGGATGTGGTGGACCGCGGCAACGGCATCTATCAGGTGACCACCATCGAGGGCAACGTGTCCAATTCCATCAAGAGCTACTGCTTCCTGTATGATTCCAACGCCTCCAACCACATGGCTGCCGAGGTAAAGGGGCAGAAGCTGCAGCGCAACATGTCCACCCTCCCCAAGGAGGAGCAGACCGATCCGCTGGTGCAGTACAAGCTGATTACCGATACATGGGCCGTGTTTGGATTTGGCCAAAGCTGGGAATAATCCAATAGGGACTGTGGAGAAAGACAAGTAATCTGCACTTGCTGTGAAAACCTCATCCGACTTCGCTGCGCTCAGCCACCTTCCCCAGAGGGCAATGCCGTCAACTTAAGAAAAAACAATACCGAACAAG
>JAUNDF010000108.1 GCA_030526225.1 Clostridia bacterium | reverse complement strand
CAATCATCGGCACCAGCGTGCCGGTCTCAAATAAAATATTCAGTTGTCAGTGGTTGGGGTTACCGTTCCATGCGTTTCTGTGTTTCCTTTTGATGCCTCCTGCTGTATTGCTGCACATTGTAATCGTCAATCATGGTGTCCACCTTGTCCCGGCCGAGGATTTTCTACAGCTTGCTGTATTTCGCTGCTGCATCTGACAGACGCTCTGTGGTGTCCTTTTCTGCGCGAAGCTGCTTGCGGAGCGTGTTGACATCGCCCTGCAGTTTGATGTACCGGGCTGCCAGATGCTTAAAGAAATTGAAGAATTCCTTCAGCGCGGGAATCACAATCTTGTTGCGGTAATTCGTCGGCGTCATCAGCTTCGGCGGTTCAGGCACCAGTTCTTCGGGCTTGCCGTACTTGTTGACCATGGCAAGCACATCCTTCTTTTCATCCGTCCACTTGTCCAGCGTCTGCTTGACTTTGTCAGCTTTTTCTTCCATATCCAGCAGATGCGCCTGTGCTTTGTCCGCCTGGGCAAATGCATCAGCGGCCTGCTGTCTGGCTATACCCGCTTCATGCTCGGCACATTCCTTCTGTCGTTCGGCCTCAGTCAGTCGCTCCTGCTCCTTCATCACCTTGAATTGCAGGGTGGTCAGGTGTTCTTCGCTGCTGCCTTTTTCGCCGCGCTCCACATCGGTATACCCGGCATTGTGCATATGCTCGTAGAATGCATCCTGCAGCAGACTGTAGGACTTTTTGAGAATCAGCTTGCCCTGCTTATCCCGCAGAGGATTGCCGTTTTCATCCAGCGCCGCATCCGACTGCCATTTCTTGCTGGCACTCACCTGCATGATGGTCTCCTTCACCGTGCCCACCAGCGCAGGATCCTTGCAGCGCTTCGTCCACTTGATTTGCTTCTCAACCACCGGGATGTACACCACATGCAGATGATAATGCCACACATCGTAGCCCAGGGCTTCGCTCATGCTCACATTGCGCTCATCGGCGTGCATCACCGCAGAAAGGATGTAGTCCTCACCGCCAACGATTTTGACAGCAGCATCGTAGGCGTCCTGATAGAACTGCTTTGCAAATTCATATCCGCCGTGATTGTGGAAATAGGCCGAGTTTACATCGAATACCATTTCGCAGTAATGGTCGGCATCCGGCTTTAGCCCACGGGTGGAAATCTTTTTGTCGGCAACCATTTGGGCGAACATATCGGCATAATCTCCGGCAGGCTCCTTGTAATGGACATTCATGTAGCTGCGGCTTTGCACCACATCGCAGTTGCTGTAGGTCTTGTTCTGTCGTTCGTTGTGGCCTTGCCTTGCGGCTACGGCACCCTCGCCGAACTTCACGTTTCGGGCGAAGGTACGATTGATACCGTCTCCTCTTGCCATCATCTCACCTCCTTTCTTTGTTGGTTATCGTGGGTTTTTCGGGCTCGACGGGGGCTGGGTGACCCGGGGCTACACTTTTGCGAAAGTGTTACTACCCACAATGACACTTTCATCCGCTCCTTCGTCGGTCTGCAAAGTGCCGTGGGCCAAAGGTTTCACCTCTGGACTCTGACCAAAGCGCTCCGCCTCTGGACTCAGGGCAGGCGCTGGCACCCTGCATCCGCCCCAAAGGGCTGCGGCCCTCTGGACTCCCCGGCAAATACGGGACTGCCGGCATCAGCTGCCCCGCATTCGCCATCGGGGTTGATATCAATTGCTATCACGATTTGCCTGCGTGCTATCATTTGATATCAGTCGAAGCCCATGCTTTTCATGAAATCATCAGCAGCTCCGGACATCTTCCCGGCGTGAAGGGTGTCCTGCGGCTGATATGCCTGGGCTTCATGCACCGGTGCAGCTGCCGTCTGCATGGGCAGATGAGCCAGCTCCTCCCGGATAATCTGCCGAAGCGCTGCTTCAGTCAGTTGATTTTTCTTGCCTGCCAAAACCGCGTTGACGAAGAATTTGCTCACCGTCACGCCGTTGCGATGGTTCAGCATCTCATCCACAGCCTTGTCATCGGGATCGTTGAGATTCAGCCGGATGAGGCACTCACGCCGGTCAGATTTCATACCACCACGCCCCGGTCGCGGAGGGTGTTCCTGGCAATCATCTCGTAGCCCTTGGCGGAGGCGCTGATGTCAGTGTTCAGCAGGATGCTCCCTTCGTGGATGGCTTCCTGCACGGTGAGGTCGCCGAACTTCTTCACCAGCCACATACCGCCGCCCATCAGGTGCAGCTTCATCATCTGCGGGTCAAAGCCGTGTTCGCCCAGCTTGCCCATGATGCGGCTCACATAATCCTTGGCGGTGACGGTCATCACCTGCTTGACCTTTTCGGGAATCTCGGCATTGTCATTGCGGAGAAAGTCCTCAATCTGCGCATCCTCCAGGGAGGCGTGGAAGGACTTCATCACCGCATCGCGCATGGCCTTCACGCACTGGTGCACGCCCATCAGCTCGGTGTAAACCTTGCCGGCCATGGGCTTTCCAGCGTTGATGAACATCACGCTCATGGTGCCGTGGCCGATGTCGCACAGCATGTTCATGCCGCGGAACTCGTCCAGCCGATGGGCCACAGCGGCAAAGCCCTGGGGGTAAATCAGCACATCGGCGATTTCCACCTCATACTCGATGCCGTTGAAGGTGAAAAACAACTCGTAAGGGTTGCGCATGTAGTTGCGGAACTTCTCCTTCTGGTCACCGGCCCAGTCCAGGGGCAGGCCCAAGGCCAGATAGACGACAGCCTTGCGGATGCCCTTGCGCGCCAGCTCCTTGGCCATGGCTGCCATGGTCAGCAGCCGGAAGTCCTCATCGGCGGTCTTGTCCACCCGGACCTCCTTGTGGCCGATGCCGATGATGTACCTGCGGGTCATCCATTCCAGCACATCCGCCTCAAAGGCAGGGGTGCCGAAGCAGGGCTGCACACCGGTGGGGAAAACAAAATTCGGGGTCTTGATTTGTCCGTAGCCATGGTCGATGGCAATCAGGATGGTGTTGGTTTCATGCATAGAGGTACCTTCTTTCTCCTGCGCTTGCAGGGTAAAATAATAGGAAGACAGCATTTCGCCATCTGCCAGGGGGCAGGGAATCGCAGGTGCACAATCAAGGGCACCACCTCCTTTCAAAAGGGTAAACAAAAACGCCGGCGGATAATCCGCTGGCGTTGGGCGCATATGATTTTGACAGGATAAGGATAGCACAGGTTCCAGCCGAACTCAAGCGAAACTTTGCGAACTATCGCGAATGATTGCGAACTGGTGCGAAGTCTTTTTTCAAATTCAGGGCACGAAAAAGCACCCACAGCAAACTGCAGGTGCCGGTACGTATTCTTTTGACATTCTAATAATACCACACTTTAGCCTGGAAGTCTCGTGCATTATCGTGCACTTTCGTGCAGTGTTGAACGAAATTTTGTGAACCACGGTTCTGCTTTGCGCTGCTCCTCCATGCCTGCTTCGACAGAATACATGATAGCACGTCAAGTCCAAGGTGCCAAGATGGCAATCAGTGCCAATGTGTGCCATTTAGCTGATTGCGTCAAAAATGAAGAGCACCGGCAATGCCGACACCCTTCAATCCATCTTTGACAGTTTACATTATAGCACATAGAAAGTGTCCGGTTTTGTCCGAGTTTGTCCGATTCTGTCAGATTTTGTCCGGTTTTGTCCGGAATTTTTCTGCGGCAGATGGCCCTCGTCCCATCTTCGACAGTTTACATTATAGCACAACAATTTTGTCGCTTTCTGTCGCTTTTTGTCGGATTGTTATAGATGTTGTCGCTTTTTGTCGCGAATTCTGCGCTCTGAGGTTCGCCGGTTTTCGATAGCGTCATAAGTGCGCTCCTTGACGCTTCGCTCTCATATCCACTTCGACAGGATACATTATAGCATGTCAAGCCCGTGACGCCAAGATGACAAACCGTGCCAAAGTGCGCCAAGTCGTGCCATTGTGTGCCAAACTGTGCCAACTTGTGCCAACTTTTCGATTCCAGCATAAAAGAAGAGCACCGGCAATGCCGATGCCCTCCACCTCATTTTGACTGATTACTATAAATCGTATGATTACTTACCGATAACTGGTGATCGTCAGCCATTACTTGCAAGTTC
>JAUNDF010000027.1:7349-26688 GCA_030526225.1 Clostridia bacterium | reverse complement strand
CCATTTTTCTTGCAACTGTTCCATCAATCGTAAATCTTATAACAAGCATCAGGATGCTCTTGACGAACAGCACATCCCCGGGCTTCAGCCGCTTCAGCATCCGCTGATAATGGGGGCGGTCGAAGTCCTTGCCGCTCTGCTTGTCGATAAAGAAATGAGCGTCGCCGATACCATGGTCATGCATGGCAATCAGCTGACGCTCTTCGTTCTGGTCCTGGGTCGATACACGGATGTAGGCGTAGTTCATGGGGGTTCCCTCCTGATGTGTAATGGAGGGATTGTAGCATGAACAGTGAATGATAATTACCCGCTCTGGTAACGCTTTAGAGATTGCAAAACCCAGCAAAATAGCGGTGTTCAGGACATGAAAAAAGCCCATTTTGATGCGGACGATAGATATATCATCCAAGTCAAAAAATGGGCCTCTAAAGCGTTATGCATTATTTGATTAAGCCAAAGTACCTCAGCGCCGCCTCAATAGCCGCTTCCTTTTCCGGCGGACAGACAGGTGTTTTCCCGTTATCCTTCTTCGGCTTGTTGTAGCATTCGCGCTCGATGATGCCATGCTTCCGCTTTACCTGGGCAATATACAGGGCCGATACATTCAGTCCGCTGTGCTGCTTTACATAAGCCTTGATTTCCTCATAGGTGGCACCTTCATCCGATTCCGCTTTCGTCACATCCAGTTCACTCATATCAACCTTTATGTCGATATGTTCTGCGTTTTCAAGTTTAGACAAAAGCAGAACATTCTCCACCCCGCTGGTGCGGCAAAACATGTCCACCGGCTGAGCCTTGACGCAGCGGTAGCCGGCCGCATCCAGCAGTGCGGCATCGCGGGCCTGAGTGGCTACGTTGCAGCTGACATACACAATCCTGCGGGGACCGGCCTTGGCCATGGCATCAATGACGGCAGGGTCCAGACCCTTGCGGGGCGGGTCCACCACAATCACATCAGGGCGAAGACCGTCCGCTACCAGCCGGGGCAGCACATCCTCTGCGGCACCCACGTGAAAATCCGCATTGGGGATTTGATTGCGCAGTGCATTCTCCCGGGCATTGTCGATGGCCTGAGGCACCACCTCGATGCCGATGGCCTTGCGGCAATGGCGGGCCATCATCAGGGTGATGGTGCCGGCGCCGCAGTACACATCGCACAGCAGGTCGTTTTCCGTCAGCTCCGCAAAGTCCAGCGCGGTCTGGTAAAGCTTCTCCGTCTGCACGGGATTTACCTGATAGAACGATGCCGGGGACAGGCTGAAGCGCAGGCCGCACAGCTCATCCTCCAGCACACCGGGGCCATAGAGCGTTTTAAAGCTGCGGCCCAGAATCACATTGGTGCGCTCACGGTTTTCATTCACCACCAGGGACTGCATGCCCACGGGCGCAAGTGCCTCCGCCAGCGACTCGGCATGGGGCAGTGTTTTTCCGTTGATGACCACCGTTACCATGGCTTCCCTGCGGCGGTTGATGCGGATGACCAGATGGCGCACCAGCCCCGTGTGGGTTTCCTCGCTGTAGGGTTCAATGGCATGCGCCTTCATCCAGCTGAGGAAAGCAGTGCAAATGTCCCCGGAGGGGTCCATGGCGTTGGGGCAGTGCTCGGCAGGAATCACCCGATGGCTGCGGGGCGCATAGAAGCCCAGCACCGGCTCCTCCGCTGTGCCGCCAATGGACAGGGAGGTCTTGTTGCGGTAGCCGTCGGGGTTCTCCATGCCGATGCAGGGCAGCACCGGCACATCCAGATGACCGATGCGCCGGAAGCAATCCTCCACCTGCTTCTGCTTGGCGGCGAGGGTTGCCTCATAGCGCATATGGCGGCAGGAGCAGCCGCCGCACCGGGGCCAGGAGGGGCAATTTCCCTCGGTACGGTCGGGCGATGGGCTGCCGATAAGCTCCATCAGCCGGCCGAAAGCGAACTTCTTCTGCACCTTGGTGATGCGCACCTGTCCCTCTTCCCCGGGGAGCAGGCCGGGCACGAACACGGCCATGCCCTCATGGCGGCACACGCCCTCCATATCAGCCCCAAGGCCGTCACAGTGCAAGGAAAGCAAATCGTTTTTCTGCATGGGTATTCTCCTATGGAAAAGGCTTACCCTCTCCGCTGGCTGTGCTTTACAAAGAGGGTAAGCCATCATATCTTAGAATTCACAGTTCATGGGCGTACGGGCATAGGGGATGACATCACGGATGTTGTCCACACCGGTGAGGTAAATCAGCAGGCGCTCAAAGCCCATGCCGAAGCCGGAGTGGGTGCAGCCGCCAAACTTGCGCAGGTTGATGTACCAGTCAAGGCTCTCCTTGGAGATGCCCAGCTGATCCATGCGCTCGGTCAGCTTGTCCATGCGGGTTTCACGCTGGGAGCCGCCCATCAGCTCGCCTGCACCGGGCACCAGCAGGTCCACGGCGCTGACGGTCTTGCCGTCATCGTTCTGATACATGTAGAAGGCCTTGATGTCCTTGGGCCAGTCATACACGAAGACGGGGCTGTGGAAGTATTCCTCGGTCAGGTACTTCTCGTGCTCCTTGGCGGTATCCTCGCCGTACTTGGGCTCAAACTGGAACTTGGTGCCGTTCTCCATGGCCTTGCGCAGGATGGTGATGGCTTCGTCGTGGGTCACGCGGGCGCACTTGCTGCCGGTGAGGCCATTGAGCTTGTCCAGCAGGCCGCCGCCGGTGAACTTATCCAGGAACTCCAGCTCGTCGGGGCACTTTTCGATAACCGTCTTCACCACAAACTTCAGGAACTCTTCCTCCACGTCCATCAGCTGCTGCAGGTCGCAGAAGGCGATTTCCGGCTCAATCATCCAGAACTCGGCGGCGTGGGTCTTGGTGTTGCTGTTCTCGGCGCGGAAGGTGGGGCCGAAAGTGTAAATCTTGCTGAAGGCCATGGCGAAGGTCTCGCCCTCCAGCTGACCGGTCACGGCCAGAGAGGTGGGCTTACCGAAGAAGTCCTCGGAAGCATCATACTTTTCGCCCATCTTGGCGGTGGTCACGGTGAAGGTGTTGCCGGCGCCCTCAGCATCGTTGGAGGTAATCAGCGGGGTGTGGACATACACATAGCCGCGGTCCTGGAAGTAGGTGTGGATAGCCATGGCCGCCACAGAGCGAATGCGGAACACAGCCTGGAACAGGCGGGTGCGGGGACGCAGGTAGGCAATCTCGCGCAGGAACTCAACGCTGTGGCGCTTGGGCTGCAGCGGATAATCCTCGGGGCAGTCACCCTCCAGGGTGATGGTGCGGGCCTGAATTTCGGGCGTGGTGGGATCCTTGTAGGAAGGCACCACCGTGCCGACCACCGTAATGGAGGCACCTACATGCAGTGTGGAAACCTTTTCCCAGCCCTCAATGGTATTATCATAAACGACCTGCGGATTCTTGAAGCACATGCCGTCGTAAAAATCAATAAAGCCCATATTCTTCTGCTTGCGATGGTTGCGAATCCATCCCTGCAGACAAACCTCGGTGCCCTGCAGCTCTGCCAGGCGCTCCTTCAAGGCCAGCGTGGTAATGATTTCCATGGTATAGGACCTCCTGAACTTGCGATCTTAACGCAAAAATATTCCTAACTACTATAGCACATTTCTTCCCCGCCTGCAAGAAAATACCATATAAAAACAGAAAACCGCCCGGATTTCTCCGGACGGCAGATTGCATATGGTGCTTATTCAGCGGCGGCAGGGGTTTCTTCATCCGCGGGAGCTTCATCGGCAGGAGCGTCCTCGGTTTCACCCTCCAGCAGCTTGTAGGCCTCGGCAGCCTCATCGGACAGCTGAATGTCAGCCTCGGTTTCCCACTGGGTCAGGGCGTTGTTGAACATGTCGCTTTCCTTGGTGGCCAGCACCTCGGCGCGCAGCTCGTCCTGAATCTCCTGGGTCATCTCCACGGGACCGGCGGGGACATCGCGCACATACTTGACGATGTGCACGCCGTAGCTGCCCACCACGGGCTCGGCCACATCACCCACGTTGTCCACAGAGAAGGCAGCCTTTACGAAGGCGGGATCCCACATGATGGAATCCTGTGCCACGGCATAGCCCTCAGCGCGCTTGGTGTCATCCTTCATGCCGGGGTCCTGACCGTATTCCACAATCAGGTCCTCGAAGGAGGCACCGGCGGCCAGCTTTTCGTTGATTTCGTCAATGATGGGCTGCACGTTGGCAATGCAGGCCAGACGGGCGGCTTCCACTTCTTCCTCGGTCACAGGTGCTTCGGGAGCGGCGGCGGCATCAGCGGCAGCGGTGCCTTCGGTGGCCTCTGCGCCTTCATCGCTGGCCTGCTCCTCCAGCTTGGCCTGCTTGTCCTGATAATCAGCCAGCACAGCCTCGTCCACATTCAGCAGGATGTGGTTCACGCCGCGGTAGCCTTCGGGCATGTAGTAGCTCTGGTAGCCATAGTAGGCGGTGTAGAACTCGTAGGTGGCCACATCGGCAAACATGGCCTGATCGGCGGAAACGCGCTCTGCGAAAGCGGCTTCAACCTCGGCATCCTCCACCACAACGCCCTGGGTCACGCTGGCCTGTACGCGCTCGTACACGGTCTGCTCCACCAGATCCTTGAGCAGGGCAGCCTCGGTGATGCCCATGGATTCCAGATAGCTGAGGGCGTCGGTGCGCACGGCCAGCTTCTGCTCCTCGGTGGCATCCTCTGCCAGATTGCCGTAGTACATGATGTACTGCTGCACATAGGCTTCCATTTCCTCGGCAGCCTGTGCCTTCATGGCAGCGTTTTCCTCTTCGGTGAACTGGTCCAGACCGGCTGCGGCAGCCTTCTGGTTAATCAGCTCCAGCAGAACAGCCTGCTTCAGAGCCAGGGCCCAGATGATGTCCTGAATCTCCTGACTGGATACGTCCAGACCGTTGCCGGAGTAGAAGCTGAGCATGTTCTGATAAATCTCGTTTGCTTCGCCGCGGGTAACTTCTACACCGTTGACGGTCAGCATCACATCATTTTCATTGGTCACTGCGGCATCTGCGGCTTCAGCCATGGCACCCATCACGGGCATCAGGCACAGCACCAGACCCATCAGCAGGGACAATGCACGAACCATTTTCTTCATTGGTTTTCATCCTTTCTTTGATACGCATCGTATCGCATGGGTCTATTATGGCACGAAATGCTTCAATTGGCAATTGCTTCTTGCGAAATGTAACACATTGTTCACAAAAGCCCCTTCATCCATCAGGACGAAGGGGCTGATTTGTATTATTCCTGCTGCTCGCGGCTGCGGCGGCGGCGGCCGGTGGCGGGTTCGGATTCTTCACCCTCCACCTGAACCTGAGGTGCTTCGGCGGGCTGCTCGGCCTGAGAATAAATCCGGGCCAGCGCCTCTGCCATCACATCGCCCTCACCGGGCTGTGCTTCTTCACCGGGCTCATACTGCTCGTACTGCTCGGGCTGTTCATTGGCGGCTTCATCCACTGCCTCATCACCGGAGGCATAGCCTGCTCCGCGGCCGTCATCCTCCACCATGCGGGAATGCTTGGTGTGGCTGTGGTCATAATCAGCATGGTCGCTAAGCTCCAGCTGGTCCATGGCCTTGGCGGCAGCACTGCGGCGCACCAGACGGCCGGCCACACCGATGAGCACAATCAAGGCAGAGAAGCCGGCAATCACCATGGCCACGGTCTTGCCGATACCCAATGCCTTTTCGATGGTGTTGTAGCTCTCGGGCAGGTCATCCTCGGTGGGGATGTCCACATACACGGGTGCGGGCGGGGTGATGATGGGGGCCTCGGTGGGCACGGGCGTGGGCTGTGCATAGCCCACATACACGGTGTTGCTTTCGAAGCGGACGGTTTCATCCAAAGCGTTCTTGCAGCGGGCATTGAAGCCGTACTGACCGGCCATGGATACGCTTACATCCCGGACGAACTCCCGGGTCTCGCCGGGCTCGATGGCGGGGAAGGTGTACAGCTTGGTGTCGATGGCGTACACGGAAACATTCTTGACTGCTTCCTCGCCGTTGTTGGTCACCGCCACGGTAAACTTGACGGTGCCGGGCAGCATGTACACGGTATCGCGGTCAGCCTTGGCGGATACGGACAAATCAATCACCTGCGTGGGGTCCACAGCCGTCAGGATGACGGTTTCGGTGGCCACCTCCAGAGGCGTGCCGTCGGCGAGGAGGGCATCCACGGTAAAGCGATGCTCCTGATTCTGGTTCAGGGTGATTTCCTTTTTGCTGACCTGCTTTTCGCCGGCCTTGATGGTCAGGCCCGTGGCAATCTCGCCCAGCACAGGATCGGTGACCTTCACCTGCTCCAGATCCTCGGTGCCGCTGTTCTTCATCGTCAGGGTCAGCTTCACGGTTTCGCCCACCTGTGCGCCCTTGCGGTCAGCCGTCAGGGTGGCGCTGAGGTGAACCTCGCCGTACTTGATGATGGCGGCTTCCTTCTTCACGGTCTTCTGCTTGCCATTGACCTTGTAGGTAATGGTGCCTTCGGTCTTCAGGTCCTTGGTGCCCATCTTGACGGTGAAGTTGTAGGTGGCCTTGCCGCCGGGCACAATCTTGCCGACAACGCCCTTCTTCTTGGAGATGGAGGCATCTTCCTTGATGGTCACGTTGGTCAGCTCGTCGGGACCGGCATTGACAATCTCGTAGGTGATGGTCACTTCCTGACCCTTGCCGGCCATGCTGGGGGAAATCACGCGGTTGATTTCCACGTTGGTCATTTCACCGGTGTAGCTGATTTTCTTGTAGAAGTTCTTCTTCTTGTTGGTGATTTCGCCGTTGTCATCGCAGTAGGAATAGCGGACCTGGAAGGTCAGCTTGCCGGATTCCAGCATGGCCTTGGTCACGTTGACCGTGCCGCTCCAGTGCTGGGAGGCACCGACTGCCAGCGTGGGCGAACCGAACTCCTCAATCATTTTGCCGCTGGGGTAATAAAGCGTTACAGGGCCGGGCAGATCGCCGTCGCCTACGTTGGTTACCTTGATGGATACGGTAATATCCTTCGGGCCGGAAAAGGAGGACTGGCTCATCTCCATTTCAACCTTGATGGGATCATCCGCGGCGGATGCGAAGGCGCACAGGCAGACCAGTGCCGCAATCATCAGCAATCCCGCAAAGAAACGCTTCATATTCATAAACATTCTACAGGCGGACAGCCGCCCTACCTCCTTCCATTCCGGTCGGATGCTTCAGCCGCAGGGGATGAACAACGCCCCGGCTCTACCTATGTCCGACAGAATAGAAATATTCTATTCTATTTTACTCACGGAAAGGGCACTCTGTCAAGCAAGAAAATATACATATTTGTAATAATTCAGTCATAATTTTCATGAATTTTTCCTTTTGATGCGTACGCGCGGACAAGGATGGTTTACATTTGTGCCTCCGGCATGGTATAATCCTGCCATCGGTTTATCTTTCCCCAACAAATCCTACCCCCAAAGGAGGCCTATGTATATGAAGAAGCTTGCCATTGTTTCCTGCCTTGTGTGCATGCTGGTAATGCTCTGCAGCCTGTGCGCCGCAGAGGGAAGCATCCCCCACAGCTACCTGTCTGCAGAAGAAGCCGCCGATGTGCTGCGGAATCTGGACGGCTACTATGAGAACATCAGCCTGCGCTGCCTGCAGTATTTCATGCAGGACAAGAACCCCACCCCGGAAGCCTACATCGAATACTCCGCCGGTCAGGCCCTTGATTTCACGGCAGAGGAAACCGCTGCCATCGATGCGGCCGTTGCCTCCATCGAGCAGAAGCTGACCGCCGCCGGCATGAAGCTGCCTGACAACGTTGCTGTCAGCTTCGCCAAAACAACCATGATGGAAGCCCTCGGCGCCGCCGGCTACACCCACGGCACCACGGTATTTCTGGGCGGCGATGCCCTTGCGTGGTATCTCACTGCCGGTGAGGAAAGCGCACAGGAGCTGGAGGTGCTTGTGGCCCACGAGCTGTTCCACTGCCTGACCCGCAACAACCCCGAATTCCGCAAAGACATGTATGCCCTCATTCACTTCACCGTGGAGGATGAAGAGTTCGTCATCCCTGAGGAAGTGCGCGCCCAGATGATTTCCAACCCTGACGTAGGCCGCCACGACAGCCACGCGCTGTTTACCATCAACGGTGAACAGAAGGACTGCTATTTCGTGTTCCTCACCCAGGATGCCTTTGAGCAGCCCGGTGACACCTTCTTCTCCGGCATGTACACCGGCCTTGTGGACATCGCTGACGGAACGCTGTACCATCAGGCAGAGGCCTCCGATTTCTACGATGTGGTGGGCCGCAACACCGCCTACTGCGAGGATCCTGAGGAATGCATGGCCACCAACTTCAGCTATGCGGTGGTCTTCGGCATGGAGCTGCCCAACGGCGGCACCTACCCCAGCCCTGAAATCATTGAGGGCATCATTGCCTGCATGCAGAAGTAATCAGCATATTTTCTATAGAAGAGATTCGGCACAGCCGGGTCTCTTTTTTAGACGGAATTCACAAATATAAAAACACCCGTTCGTGTTCGCTTGCAAACAATTTTACTTTGTGGTAGACTCCAAAGCGGTAATCAACGAACGAATTTTTGCGAAAGCGAAGTACACGATATGAGCAATGACAAGCTGGTCATCCGGGGCGCCCGGGTGCACAATCTGAAGGATGTTTCCCTGTCCATTCCCCGGGACAAGCTGGTGGTCATTACCGGCCTGTCCGGCTCCGGCAAAAGCTCCCTGGCCTTTGACACCATCTATGCCGAGGGTCAGCGGCGGTATGTGGAAAGCCTGTCCAGCTATGCCCGCATGTTTTTGGGGCAGATGGACAAGCCCGATGTGGATGCCATCGAGGGTCTGAGCCCCGCCATCTCCATCGACCAGAAGACCACCAGCCGCAACCCCCGCTCCACCGTGGGCACGGTGACGGAAATCCACGACTACCTGCGCCTGCTGTGGGCCCGCATCGGTGTCCCCCACTGCCCCGAGTGCGGCAAGGAAATCCGCCAGCAGACGGTGGATGAAATGGTGGATACCATCTGCCGCTATCCCGAGGGAACCCGGCTGCAGATTCTGGCACCCGTGGTCCGTGCCCGCAAGGGTGAGCATCAAAAGGTGTTTGAGGATGCCCGGAAAAACGGCTTTGTCCGCGTCCGCATTGACGGCACGGTATACGATCTGGACGATACCCCCGAGCTGAAGAAGACCCAGAAGCACTCCATCGAGCTGGTGGTGGACCGGCTGGTGGTGCGCGAGGGCAAATCCATGCAGCAGCGTCTGGCGGACTCCATCGAAACCGCCACAAGCCAGTCCGGCGGGCTGGTGCTGGCTGATTTCTCCGTGGGCGGCGAAAAGCAGCAGGAGAAGGGCGAATTGATGTTTTCCATGAACTACGCCTGCCCGGACTGCGGCATCTCCATTGAGGAGCTGACGCCCCGCATGTTCTCCTTCAACAGCCCCTTCGGCGCCTGCCCCGAATGCTCCGGTCTGGGCTATCTGAAAAAGATGAGCGTGGACCAGATTATCCCCGACATGTCCCTGTCCCTGCGGCAGGGGGCCTTGGTGGCAAGCGGCTTCAACGTGGGCGATGCAAGCGGCATGGCGGCCCAGTACTTCACCGCGCTGGGTGAAAAGTACGGCTTCACCTTGGACACCCCCATTGTGGATTTTTCCGTCCCTGCCCTGAAGGCACTGCTCTACGGCACAGGCAGCGAGCAGCTGACCATCCGCTACCAGAGCGCCCGGGGCGTGGCTGAATACAAGAGCGCCTTTGAGGGCATCATCCCCACATTGGAGCGCCGCTACCGGGAGACCAATTCCGATGCGGCCCGCGCCATGTACGATGAGTACATGGCCGAGGAAGTCTGCCCCTGCTGCCACGGTCACCGGCTGAAGCGCGAATCTCTGGCCGTGACGGTGTGCAATCAAAGCATCGCCCAGGTCAGCGATCTTCCGGTGCAGAAGGCACGGGATTTCTTCTCCGCCATGACGCTGACGGAAACGGAGAAAATTATCGGCGCACAGATTCTCAAGGAAATCGATGCCCGGCTGGGCTTTCTGGTGGATGTGGGATTGGGCTATCTGACCCTCTCCCGTGCTGCCGGCACTCTGTCCGGCGGTGAAGCCCAGCGCATCCGGCTGGCCACCCAGATTGGCTCCGCGCTGATGGGCGTGATGTACGTGCTGGACGAGCCCAGCATCGGATTGCATCAGCGGGATAATCAGAAGCTGATCAACACCATGAAGCACATGCGCGATCTGGGCAACACCCTGCTGGTGGTGGAGCATGACGAGGACACCATGTACGCCGCCGACTGGATTGTGGACGTGGGCCCCGGCCCCGGCGTGCACGGCGGCACCATCGTTGCCCAGGGCACGGTGGATGACATCAAGGCCTGCCCCGAAAGCCTCACCGGCCAGTACCTCAGCGGTGCAAAGCGCATTTCCCTGCCCCAAAGCCGGCGCACACCCTCCGGCTGGCTGAAGGTCACCGGCTGCCGGGAGCACAACCTGAAGGGCATTGATGTGTCCGTGCCGCTGGGGACCCTCTGCTGCGTAACGGGTGTCAGCGGCAGCGGCAAATCCAGTCTGGTGAACGAAATCATCTACAAATATCTGGCCCGCACCCTGAACAAGGCAAAAACGCGGCCCGGCCGGTTTGATGAAATGCTGGGCACAGAGCAGCTGGACAAGATTATCATGATTGACCAGAGCCCCATCGGCCGCACCCCACGCTCCAACCCCGCCACCTACACGGGGCTGTTCGACCTCATCCGCAAGGTGTTCGCCATGAGCCCCGAGGCCAAGGCAAGGGGCTACAAGGAAAACCGCTTCTCCTTCAACGTGAAGGGCGGTCGCTGTGAAGCCTGCGCCGGTGACGGTCTGCTGAAGATTGAGATGCACTTCCTGCCCGATGTGTACGTTCCCTGCGAGGTATGCAAGGGCAAGCGGTACAACCGCGAGACCCTTGAAGTGACCTACAAGGGCAAGAGCATCCACGATGTGCTGGATATGACCGTGGAGGAGGCACTGGTCTTCTTTGAGAACCATCCCCCCATTGCCCGCAAGCTGGAAACCCTGCTGGATGTGGGCCTTGGCTACATGAAGCTGGGCCAGAGCAGCACCACCCTGTCCGGCGGCGAAGCCCAGCGGGTGAAGCTGGCCACAGAGCTGAGCCGCAGAGCCACGGGCAAGACCATCTATCTGCTGGATGAGCCCACCACCGGTCTGCACATGGCCGATGTGGACCGGCTGATTCAGGTGCTGCAGCGCCTGACGGATACCGGCAACACGGTACTGGTCATCGAGCACAATCTGGATGTCATCAAGGTGGCTGATTACCTGATTGACCTCGGTCCCGAGGGCGGCGACGGCGGCGGCACCGTGGTGGCTGCCGGTACCCCCGAGGAGGTTGCCGCCTGTGAAGCTTCCTACACCGGTCAGTTCCTGAAGCCCATTCTGGAAAGAGGCTATTAATATGAATGCAATGATTTCCAATCCCTTCGCCTGCCTTGAAAAGCGGGACTGGGCCCTGTGGCTGGGTTCACTGGCCGTGGTGCTGCTGTCCAACTGCTTTTCGGGCACGGCAGACCCGCTGAACATCATCACCGTATGTGTGGGCGCCACCCTGCTGATTTTCCTTGCCAAGGGCAACGTGTGGGGCCAGATCCTGACGGTTGTTTTCGGTCTGCTGTACGGGATTCAGTCCATCCGCTTCCGGTATTGGGGCGAGGTATTGACCTATGTGGGCATGACGGCCCCCATGGCCATCACAGCCACTGTGGCATGGCTGCGCCATCCCGATGACAGCGGAAGCACCGTGGCCATCGGCAGACTGACCCCGAAGAAGCTGACTGCTGCGGTCCTGTCCTCCGTCATCGCCGCCACGGCCGCCTATATTGTGCTGAAGGCCGCTCATACCCCCAATTTGACCGTCAGCACCCTGTCCGTGTTTACCAGCTTTCTGGCCTGCGTGCTGACCTATCTGCGCAGCCCCTGGTATGCCGCCGCCTATGCCTGCAACGATGTGGTGCTGATTGTCCTGTGGCTGCTGGCCTCCCTGCAAAATCCGCTGTACATCCCTGTTATGGTGAATTTCGCTGTGTTCTTCGTCAATGATTTGTACGGTCTGATGTGCTGGCGCAAGCGGGCCGCCTGCGGAAATTCCTGATTTTCAAAGATTCCGGCAGGAATCGGGCGGAGAAGGTCGAATATTCTTTTAATTGAGAATAAGTATATTCCCGTGACATGCGCACGGATGACAGGAGGTCATTTCATATGATTCCGTTTAATGTTCCGCCCTTTGCCGGCAAGGAAATGGAGTATATTCAGCAGGCCATCGGCGCCCACAAAATCTGCGGCGACGGCAGCTTTACCAAAAAATGCAACGCATGGATGGAAGAGCGCTTCCATGCCCAGAAGGCACTGCTGACCACCAGCGGCACCACCGCACTGGATATGGCGGCATTGCTGTGCGACATCAAGGCCGGTGATGAGGTGATTCTGTCCAGCTTCACCTTCTCCTCCACCGCCACCGCCTTTGCCCTGTTCGGCGCAAAGCTGGTGTTTGTGGATATCCGCCCCGATACCATGAACATCGATGAAACCAAGATTGAGGCCGCCATCACCGACAAGACCAAGGCCATCGTGGTAACCCACTACGCCGGTGTTGCCTGCGAGATGGATACCATTATGGAGATTGCCCGCCGCCACGGCGTGAAGGTAGTGGAGGATGCCGCACAGGGCGTGATGTCCACCTACAAGGGCCGCGCACTGGGCACCATCGGCGACTTCGGCTGCTACTCCTTCCATGAGACGAAGAACTACTCCATGGGCGAGGGCGGCGCCATCATCATCAACAACGAAGAGAACAACGAGCGCGCCGAAATCCTGCGTGAAAAGGGCACCAACCGCAACAAGTTCTTCCGCGGTCAGGTGGATAAGTACACCTGGGTCGACATCGGCGACAGCTATCTCCCCAGCGACATGAACGCCGCCTACCTGTGGGCACAGCTGGAGATTGCAGACGAAATCAACGAGGACCGTCTGGCCTCATGGAACCACTACAACGATGCCCTGCAGGAGCTGAAGGCAGCGGGCAAAATTGAGCTGCCCACCATCCCCGAGGGCTGCGTGCACAATGCCCACATGTACTACATCAAGTGCAAAGATTTGAAGGAACGCACCGACCTGATTGCCTACCTGAAGGAAAACGGCGTGCTGGCCGTGTTCCACTACATCCCCCTGCACTCCGCCCCCGCAGGCCTCAAGTTCGGCCGCTTTGAGGGCGAGGATGTGTACACCACCAAGGAGAGCGACCGTCTGGTCCGCCTGCCCATGTACTACCGCCTGACCGAAGAGGACCGCAATACGGTCATCAACGCCATCAAGGCCTTCTACGCCGCACGCGCATAACGAAAGGAACCAAACCGATGCAGGATATCATCAAGGGCAGCGTGGTTACGCTCCGACCCATCACCCTGGAGGACACGGACCTCATCTGCCGCTGGCGCAACACCCCCTTTGTGCGCAACAACTTTATCTTTCAGGAAACCTTTACCCACGAAATGCACGAAAACTGGATGAAGACCAAGGTCGCCTCCGGTGAAGCGGTGCAGTTCATCATCCTTGACAATGCCACCGGTGAGCCCATCGGCAGCGTGTATCTGCGGGATGTGGACTACAAGCACAACAACGCCGAAATCGGCATCTTTATCGGCGAGGAAAACCACAGCCGCGGTGCCGGCAGCGAAAGCCTGCGCATGATGGCCGATTACGGCATTGAGGTGCTGAAGCTGCACCGCCTGATGGCCCGGATTATCGACACCAACAAGGCATCCATCCGCGCCACGGAAAAGGCCGGCTTCCATGTGGAGGGCGTTTTCAAGGACATGGTCAGGCTGCAGGGCGAATACGCCAATGTGGTCTTCCTGGCCCGCATGAACCCGGACAATTAAGGAGACGACCCCGCACATGGAAAAAGTTTCGTTTGTAATCCCCTGCTACCGCTCTGCCGCCACCATCGGCAAAGTGATTGATGAAATCGCCGCCGCCATGGCCGCTCTGCCCCGGTACACCTGGGAGGCAGTGCTGGTCAACGACTGCTCCCCCGATGACACCTTCGAGGTGATTCGGGCGCTGGCAGACAAGGATGACCGCATCATCGGCGTGAATCTGGCCCGCAACTTCGGCCAGCATGCGGCGCTGATGGCCGGCTTCCACCAAATCAGCGGCGATGTGGTGGTCTGTCTGGATGATGACGGCCAGACCCCGGCTGATGAGGTGGGCAAGCTGCTGGAGAAAATCGAGGAAGGCCACGATGTGGTCTACGCCTCCTACGAGCAGAAGCAGCACTCCTTCTTCCGCAACCTGGGCAGCCGGGTCAACCTGAAGATGACGGAAATCATGCTGGGCAAGCCCAAGACGCTGGCCATCACCAGCTACTTTGCGGCCAGGCGCTTCATCGTGGATGAAATGCTCCGCTACGAGTGCTGCTACCCCTATGTCATCGGTCTGGTGCTGCGCTCCACCAAGAACATCGTCAATGTGCCCGTAAAGCACCGCGCCCGGGAAGAGGGCAGCAGCGGCTACACCATCAGCAAGCTGCTGGGTCTGTGGATGAACGGCTTCACCTCCTTCTCCGTCAAGCCCCTGCGGCTTGCCACCTATCTGGGCCTGTTCAGCGCCATGGTCGGCTTCCTGTACACGCTGTGGATTATCATCAAGTATTTTGTGGATAATACCGCGCCTTTGGGCTGGAGCAGCATCATTGCGATTCTGCTGGTGCTGGGCGGCATCATTCTGGTGGTGCTGGGGCTGATTGGCGAATACGTGGGCCGCATCTACATGTGCCAGAATGCCGCGCCCCAGTTTGTCATCCGCGAAACCGTGGGCAAGGGTGACAAGCAATGAAGACGAAAGCAAAATGGCTGACCGCGCTGCACATTGTGCTGTTCATCTATGCCGCCGGCAGCCTGATGAGCAAGATTGCCGCCGGTCAGGCAGTGATGAGCCTGCCCTTTATCCTGCTGTACGGCGGCGTGCTGCTGACGCTGTTTGTATATGCGGTGGGCTGGCAGCAGGTCATCAAGCACCTCCCCCTGACCACCGCCTATGCCAACAAGGCGGTGACCGTGATTTGGGGGATTCTGTTCGGGCTGATTTTCTTCGGCGAACAGCTTACGCCCCGCCGTATGATTGGCGCAGCCATTATCCTTGGCGGCATCATTCTGTATGTGCTGGCAGACAGGGAGGCAAAACATGACTGACATCAAGCTCCCCTATCTGCTGCTGTATCTTGGCAGCGTGTTCCTTGCCTCCGTCAGTCAGGTACTGCTGAAAAAGGCCGCCCAGCGGGAGCACAAGAGCGTGCTGGCCGAGTATCTCGATCCCCGGGTGATTGTGGGCTACGGCCTGTTCTTCGTCTGCACCCTGCTGACCATGATTGCCTACCGCGGCATCCCCATGAGCTTCGGCCCCGTGCTGGAGACCACCGGCTACATTTATGTGACCGTGTTCGGCATCACCATCTTCCACGAAAAAATGAACCCCCTCAAATACATTGCACTGGGCATGATTCTGGCAGGGATTCTGATTTACGCATTGTAATGACAGGCTGTGAACGCTTAGTTGTTCACAGCTTTTGTTTTTTCATGCAATTTTGCACCATTTACCACATTTACCACTGACATTTCCATCTGCACACCTTAAAATGAAGTTAACGATTATTAACCGAAAGAGGTGTTCCCTGATGAAAAAGCGTTTGTTTGCCCTGCTGACAGTCCTTGTCCTCTGTCTGGCCTGCTTTGCATCTGCCTTGGCGGCAGACAGCATCAGCGACATTAAGTTCACCGGCACCCAGTGGAGCGAAGAAAACTGCAAGCCCTCCATGCTCAATGTGGGCTATGCCCGCGTACCGCTGGGCAAGACACTGCACGACATGAACAAGGAAGGCGGCTGCAAGACCATCGGCAAGTCCATGTCCATCAATCAGGTGGAAGGTCTGCTGGATGACGGCTACACCTTCTACAACTACGCCAAGTTCGGCGGCCGCAATGTTGCCTACCTGAAGATCAAGGCCAACCTGATCATCACCGCCCCCGACGGCCGCTACTACCGCACAGATGACAACTGGACCATCACCGACGGCCACGGCACCATCCACTACAGCTGGTTCTTCGACATCACCCAGAACCTGAAGGACATCCAGAAGGACAACGGCGGCAGACTCCCCGCCGGCAACTATGACTTCTCCATGTTCTTCAACGGCTACACCTTCAGAACCACCACCCTGAAGCTGAAGTAAGCCAAGTCTGTCCCCCCCTGCCTCTTCCTTCGGGAAGGGGCTTTTTTGCGCCCTGCCGCCATTGAATTTTCCTGCCGACGGTGGTAAAATAAAGTGTTATCTTTATATTTCTATACGAAAGGACATGACAGGATGAAAGAACTGTTAGACCTGTTTATCACCTGCGCCAAGGTGGGTGTGATGACCTTCGGCGGCGGCTACGCCATGCTGCCCATCCTCCAGCGCGAGGTGGTGGAAAAGAAGCAGTGGGCCACCGATGACGAGCTGATGGACTACTACGCCATCGGCCAGTGCACCCCCGGCATCATCGCCATCAACACCGCTACCTTCATCGGCAAAAAGCAGAAGGGCAACCTGGGCGGCTTTGTGGCCACCATGGGCATGGTGTTCCCTTCTCTGGTGATTATCACCATCATCGCCGCGGTGATTTCCAACTTTGCCTCCCTCAAGTGGGTGCAGGATGCCTTTGCCGGCATCCGCGTATGCGTGTGCGTGCTGATTTTCAACGCCGTGACCAAGCTGTGGAAGTCCTCTGTGATTGACCTGATTACTGCTGTCATCTTTGCGGTGGTGTTCCTTGGCAGCATTTTCCTCAACATTTCTCCCGTCATCTATGTGCTGCTGGCCGCTGTGGCCGGTATCCTGCTTGCCGGAAAGGCGGTGAAGACCAAGTGATTTACCTGCGCCTTTTCTGGGAATTCTTCAAAACCGGTCTGTTCTCTGTGGGCGGCGGCATGGCCACCATCCCCTTCCTGCAGTCCATGGCAGAAACCACCGGCTGGTTCAACGCCAATCAGCTGGCTGATATGATTGCCGTAGCCGAGTCCACCCCCGGTCCTCTGGGCGTGAACACCGCCACCTATGTGGGCTACACCGTGGGCACCATTGACGGCGGCATTCTGATGGGCATTCTTGGCGCCATCGTGGCCACCTTCGGTCTGGTGCTGCCCAGCATTATCGTAATCTGCATCATCGCCACCTTCCTGCAGAAGTTCCGCGACAACAAGTACGTCAAGTCTGCCTTCTACGGCCTGCGTCCCGCTTCTGTGGGCCTGATTGCCGCCGCCGGCGTATCCATCGTACTGCTGTCCTTCTTCGGCGTCAGCGATATCTACAAGCTGCTGACCGACATGCACTTTGACTGGCGGCACATTGCCCTGGCGGCCGTGCTGCTGGTGGCCACCCGCTATGTACCCAAGCTGAAGAAGCTGCACCCGCTGTACTTCATCGTGTTTGCGGCTGTGGTGGGCGTGGTATTCGGCTTCAGCGTGCCGGTATGAGCACCGTAACCGGGCGGTTTGCCCCCACCCCCAGCGGACGGCTGCATCTGGGCAATATCCTCTGCGCCATGATTGCCTGGCTGTCCGTCCGCAGTCGGGGCGGCCGCTTTCTTCTTCGCATTGAGGATGTGGATGTCCCCCGCTGTCCCCGCCCTGCCGGTGAGCAAATTCTCCGGGACATGGAGGCCCTGGGCTTTGACTGGGATGAAGCCCCCCTGTGGCAGAGCGAGCGCAGTCACCTCTACCACGAGGCCATGGATTCGCTTGCCGCGGCAGGGCTGGTGTATCCCTGCTTCTGCACCCGGGCAAAGCTGCATTCCATGGCCGCCCCCAACCTTGGGGATACGCAGTATGTGTACGACCGCTCCTGTGCCAGCCTCACTGCCGAAGATATTGCAGTGCTTCGTCAGCAGCGGAGTCCTTCCCTGCGGCTCCGTGTGCCGGACGAGGAGATTTCCTTCACCGACCGCGTGTACGGCCAGTACACGGAGAACATCCTCCGGGACTGCGGCGATTTTGTTTTGCAGCGCTCCGACGGCTTGTATGGCTATCAGCTGGCTGTGGTGGTGGATGATGCCCTCTCCGGTGTCACCGAGGTGGTGCGCGGACGGGATATTCTCTCCGCCACACCAAGGCAGTTGGTGCTGCAGCGCGATTTGGGCTATCCCCAGCCGGAATATGCGCACATCCCCCTGCTTTTGGATACCGACGGACGCCGATTGGCCAAGCGGGACCACGATCTTGATGTGGATGTGCTGCTCAGCCGCCATACAAAAGAGGAAATCCTCGGCGTACTGGCTGCCTCCTGCGGCCTGCTTGACCGCCCCGAGCCCGTTTCCCTGCAGGCGCTGATTCCACTGTTTGACTGGAAGAAGCTCGGAACATCCGACATGACACTTGCCCGCAGTCTGCGCCCCTGAACGCAGGCCGCGGTTTTTTGTTGTCAAACGGGGCAAGTTGGGCTATAATGGATACAACAAATTCCGAAGGGAGAAAGATGAACATGAACGATTGCCTCTTCTGCAAGATTATTGCCGGTGACATTCCCTCCACCAAGGTTTATGAGGATGAGAAGGTCTATGCCTTCCGCGACATCAATCCTCAGGCACCCACCCATGTGCTGGTGATTCCCAAGAAGCATGTGGCTTCTGTTGCCGCTGTGGATGAACTGGATGATGCCGACCTTGCCGCCTGCCTGCGCGCCTGCCGTCTGGTGGCCCAGAGCGAGGGCCTGACCGAAAAGGGCTTCCGCGTGGTCTCCAACTGCGGCGACGATGCCTGCCAGAGCGTGAAGCACCTGCACTTCCATGTGCTCGGCGGCCGCCAGATGGGCGAACAGATGGCGTAACATTATCCTTATATTGTAAACACCGTTCTCCAGTCTTAGTACGGAGGACGGTGTTTTTTCGCATAATCAGTTGACTGCGTTGTCATATTGTGATATAATTTTCATACATCATGAGAGGAGGTTTAGATAATGAGTACCGCTATTTCCATTCGTCCCTCCAGAGATTTGCGCAATTGTTATTCCAGTATTTCTTCCCTCAGCCGTGAAAATCCGGTTGCCATTACCGTAAACGGCAAAGAAGATACTGTCCTCATGAGCCATGAAAGCTATATTAACCAACAGCAATACATTCAGGAATTGGAAGCAAAGCTCGCAGTTTATTCACACCTGGCCCAAGCAGCCGATGATATTAAATTAGGCCGCACCCAGCCCTTGGATGATGCATTCGATGATATCCTTGAGGAATTGGATGGCTTGACCTTATGAATTACACTGTTTAGATATCTGATACTGCCAAGCAGGACCTTCGAGAAATCTCT
>JAUNDF010000027.1:5793-7339 GCA_030526225.1 Clostridia bacterium | reverse complement strand
ATGTAGAAGGAGATAGCAAAGCGATTTGTTCAGGAACTTCGCAATACCTGCAAAAGACTTGAAATATTCCCTCAAGCAGGTGCCCTTCCCAAGGATCATTTTTTACGAAGCTTGGAATACAGGTTTATTACTTACAAGGACTACCTCATTTTTTATCAAATTGATGAAAATGAAAAGATTGTTCATGTGCTTGCTTTTTTCAACGCAAAAAAAGACTATATGCGTGTAATGCATCGTTTTATTTAATGAAACATCAAAAAACACCGTTATTCAGATTTTTTCCTGAATAACGGTGTTTTACTTGGATTACACCAGCTGCCCCACCATACCATCTCCGTCGATGGCGGTCAGCTGCACAGTGACGGTTTCGCCCTGATGCAGCAGGGGGCAGTCGGGCATGGTGACGGGGATATACTCACGGGTGTAGCCGTGCCAGATGCCGTCCTCCTGCTCCTCCACCAGCACCTCAGCGGTCTGACCGACCCAGCGGTTGAGGTAGCGCAGGCCCACCTCATGGCCCAGGGCAATCAGCTCGCGGGCGCGGCGTTCCTTCTCGGCGCGGGGCAGCTGACCGGGCATCACTGCGGCCTTGGTGCCTTCCCGCTGGGAATAGGGGAACACGTGAATGCGCGCATAGCCGACCTCTTCGATGAAGACGCGGGTCTCCTGATACTCCTGCTCCGTTTCCCCGGGGAAGCCGGTGAGCACATCGGTGGTCATGGCAGCCATGGGGAATGCCTCGGTCAGGTTGCGGACGGCATCGCGGTACATCTGCGTGTTGTAGCGGCGGGCCATGCGGGCCAGCACCGTATCACTGCCGGACTGCAGTGCCAGATGGAACTGGGGGCAAACCTTTTCCAGCCCCGCCAGTGCGGCACAGAATTCCTTGGTGGCAATGGTGGGCTCCAGACTGCCCAGCCGGATGCGCTTGATGCCCGCCACCTGATGCACGGCACGGATGGCATCCAGCAGGGTGATGTCCTTGTCCGTGTCCTTGCCGTAGCTGGACAAATGAATGCCTGTCAGCACCGCTTCGGTGTAGCCGGCATCAGCCAGGCGCTGTGCCTCTGCGGCAATCTCCTCCAGCGGACGGGAACGGATGGGGCCGCGCACGCTGGGGATGATGCAGTAGGTGCAGCGATTGTTGCAGCCCTCCTGAATCTTCAGGGTAGCACGGGTGTGCTCCTCCTGCTCGTTGACATACAGGGGCTCATAATCGGCGGTCAAATCACCCACGGCACAAATCTGGCAGTTTTCAGCCTCTGCCTTTTCCAGCAGAGTGACCACCCGTGCGCGGTGCTGGGTGCCGAGAATCAGCCGTGCACCGGTCTCCAGCAGTTCCTCTCCCTTGCGCTGGGCCAGACAGCCGCACAGCACCACACTGGCCGTGGGATGCTCCCGCTTCAGCTTGCGGGTCAGCTGCAGGGACTTTTTGTCGCCGGTGCCGGTTACGGTGCAGGTATTGACCACGTAGACATCTGCCGGACCGTCGAAGGGCACGATTTCGTACCCCGCCGCCCGGAACAGCTCCAGCATGGCCTGTGTA
>JAUNDF010000027.1:0-5783 GCA_030526225.1 Clostridia bacterium | reverse complement strand
TTCTCAATCCGAATTCCTCCAAAAATATGCTGAGGGTTACGAATCCATTTCTCCGTACAGGCACATCAGCGCCGCGATGGATGCAATGGCCGCCGTTTCTGTGCGCAGGATGCGGGGGCCGAGGGTCACCGAGCGGCAGCCGGCAGCCTTCATGGCCTCGATTTCCTCTTCGCTGATGCCGCCCTCAGGGCCGATGACCACCGCCAGATCGGTGATGTCGGGGTGCTCTGCATGGAAGGCCTGCAGGCCGTAGCCCCGGGCATCCTCCCAGGGGACAATGGCTGCCTGATGCTTCTGCAGCAAGCCTGTCAGCTGCTTGAAGCTCACCGGTGATGCAACCTCCATCATGGTGCAGCGGCCGCTCTGCTTGGATGCTTCCCGGGCAATCTTCTGCCAGCGGTCGCGCTTTTTGATGCCGTCCTTGGCATCCAGCTTTGTCACACTGCGGCTCATGGCCACAGGCACAACAGCGGCAGCACCCAGCTCCACGGCCTTCTGCACAATCAGCTCCATTTTGTCAGCCTTGGGCAGGCCATGATACAGGGTGATGCGCAGCTTTGCCTCGGTGGTGGGCAGCTTTTCGCCCACCCGGCACAGCGCATGGGTATCCTGAAGCTCCACCAGCTCGGCCTCGTAGCGCTCGCCGCCGCACAGCAGCTGGAACACATCCCCGGCCTTCAGCCGAAGCACACGGGAGGCGTGGCGGGCATCCTCCTCTGCCAGATGGGCCGTGCCGTCGGGCATGATTTCATCCGCATAAAAGCGATGCATGTCAGTTCCTCCCGCAGCGGATGGCCACCCATTCGCCCTTGTGGCGAATCTCCTGAATGTCGTACTCCGCGGCATTCAGCGCATCCACCACATCCTGCTCGCGCTCCTTGATGATACCGGAGCAGATGAAGGTGCCGCCGGGGGTGATGTGGCTCTTCAGGGGCTGAGCGAAGAAGCAGATAACATCGGCGATGATGTTGGCCACGCAAACGTCGCACATGGCATCGTTGGAGGCATCCAGCAGGTTGCCCTCAATGGCTGTGACCTCGTCTGCAATGCCGTTGCGCTCGATGTTTTCCTTGGCCACGCGGACAGCCACGGGGTCGATATCGATGGCCAGCACATCCTTGGCGCCCAGCATGGCCGCGCCGATGGCCAGAATGCCGCTGCCGGTGCCCACGTCAATCACATGCTCGTCACCGGTGAGGACATCCTCCAGCATCTCCAGACACATGCCGGTGGTTTCGTGGGTGCCGTTGCCAAAGGCCATGCCGGGGTCGATTTCGATAATCTTGTCGCCCTCCTGTGCCTCGTAGGTTTCCCAGGTGGGCTTGACCACCAGATGACGACCGGCGCGGAAGGGCTTGTAGAACTGCTTCCACACCTCGCTCCAGTCCTCATCGCGGACATCCAGGGTTTCCACATTCAGGCTGCCGCAGTCGAAATCCACAGCGGCACGAATCTGCTCCATGCGCAGGCGGATGGCACCCATGCGGTCGGCGAACTTATCATCCGGCTGGAACCATGCATGGACCAGCACATCCTCGGGCATGGCATCAATCATCTTGGGGTCGATAATTTCCCAGATGCCGTTGGGCTTGGTAGGGTCGGGAATATCAGCACGGTCCTCTACCATGGTGCCCTCGGCACCCTCCTGCATCAGCTGCTCAGTCACCAGCTCCGCGCCCTCGCTGGTGGTATGTACGGTTACCTTAATCCAATCCATGTATCATCAATCCTTTGCTGTGATTTGGGGATATGCATATGTTGACAGATTACATTATAAAGGAAAGCGTCCCCGTTCGCAAGGGCAATTGCCCCAGATAACATCCATCAAAAAAGACCCCTGCTTTCGCAGAGGCCTTGGGAATTCCGTTTCTGATTACTGAGCAGCCTTGGCAGCTTCCAGGATGCCGGAAACATAGCCGTAGGTGTCAACCAGGGTGCAGCCGGTCACGGCGTCAACCATGGCGGTGGGCTCGGTACCGGCCAGGATCTCTTCCAGCTCGGCAATGGTCTTGCCGGTGCAGTAGTCTTCGATGGCCTTGTAGCCGTCAGCCAGCATGGTGGTAGCACCGGCCTTGGTGGCCATGTTGCCGCTGTACAGCTCGTTGTTGGCGCGCTTGGAGATCAGCACCTTGCCTTCGGGATAGGATTCGCCGAAGCCCTTGTCGCTGTTGGGAACGCCCACAGCACCGTCGGGAGCCATGAACTGGAACTCGTCGATGATAGCGCCAACGATGGTGTCGCCGTCAACAGCAGCGGTGATGACAGCGAAGCACTTGTCGCCGTGAGCAGCGTAGTCAACCTGGCCCAGCTTCACTTCAGCCAGAGCGGTGCCGCACAGCAGCATGGACAGAGCCATTACGATTGCGATAACCTTTTTCATTGGAAACTCCTCCTGTTTTTCGGCTTGCGCCGTTAATGTGTGAATATTATAACGAGCACTGCCATAATTTGTCAATGCAAACCTTTACAGCAATCGGCAAAACTTTTATCTTCCGTTTGATGGAAATTGTTGCCAAATACCAGCCTTATCCGATTAATCCTGCCATTTTTTCCATCATCTGCTTCACGTCAATGGGCTTGGCCAGATGGCCGTTCATGCCCATGGCAATGGCCTTCTTCTTGTCCTCATCAAAGGCATTGGCGGTCATGGCCAGAATGGGAATGCGGCTGAATCCTTCATCCGGCAGGCTTCTGATTTTCTTCGTGGCATCGTAGCCGTTCAGGTTGGGCATCTGGATATCCATCAGAATCAGGTCATAATAGCCGGGCTGATGGCCGCAGAGCATATCCACACAGATTTGTCCATCCTCGGCATGCTCCACATGGATGCCCGCATCCTACAAAATGGTGATGGCAATCTCCGCGTTCAGGGCGTTGTCCTCTGCCAGCAGCACGCGCTTGCCCGTCAGGCTCTGCACCGAAATTTCGTGGGGCTCATCATCAGGTCTGATGACATCCTTTTCATCAGCCAGCCGGTGCTCCAGTCGCACCGTAAAGGTGCTGCCCTTGCCGGGGGCGCTCTGCACCTCAATGGTGCCGCCCATGATTTCCACCAGTTTTTTCACAATGGCCATGCCAAGGCCCACACCGGCCACCTTGCCCTCGGTGGTGTTGCGCTCCCGGGCAAAGGACTCGAAGATGTGCTTCTGGAACTCCTCGCTCATGCCGATGCCGTCATCGGAGATGGTGTTGGTGTACACGGCATACCCGGGCTTGGCGGAGGGATGCTCCTCAAAGCGCATGGTGATGTGGCCGCCGTCAGGAGTATATTTGATGGCGTTGGACACAAGGTTCATCATGATTTCCTTCACCTTGTGCATGTCGGCGTACACATACCGGTGGGTGATGTCCATCTCGGTGTTGAAGGTCATGTGCTTGCGGTGCAGCTCGTTTTCCACCATGGGGGTCACCAGCCACTCGGGGCTTGTCAGGTCAACGGCCTGTTCCTCCACCTCGATGCGGCCGCTGTCGATGCGGGCCACCTCCAGCACGTTGTTAATCAGGGACAGCATATACGCACCGGCGTTCTGGATTTTGCCCAGATAGGTCCGGAGCATATCGGGGTTTTCGATTTCCTTTTCCATCAGGCCCGCAAAGCCCAGAATGGCGTTCATGGGGGTGCGGATGTCATGGCTCATGCTGAACAGGAAGGTTGACTTGGCCTGATTGGCCACATTGGCCTCGTCCCTTGCCTTTTCCAGCTGCAGGCGCTGTTCATACAGGCTGATGTTTGCCGCCCGCAGCTCCTCAAAGGCCTTGCGGTTCTTTTCGTTGGCGATGCGGTTTTCTTCCTCAAGGTAATGCTTTTCCTCGGCGATTTCCTTGCGCTCCTGCACAAAGCTGAAGAGCATGTACAGCATATACAGCCCGAAGAGAATGCTCACAGCCATGATGGTCAGCCGGGTGGACTGCACGCTTTCCTCCACCACCTTGGCAAAGGACCCGGCCGGGATGACCATGGCCACAAGCCAGTCTGTGCCCTTGACCGGCGCACAGGCAATTCTTCCCTCACCGGCGGGGCCATGGAAGGGAACGGCATCGGCATCACCGTGGCGAAGGACGCCCACCAGCTCCCGTGACTGCTGGTCATTGAAGCCGGAGCCTTCGAGCATCTGGTCAATGGTCAGGTCGGGGACAAAATCAGCATCCACCGTGGAGCAGATGACCATATCCTGCCGGTTGTACAGCAGGCCGACCATCCTCTCCCCGAAGAAGGAATTCTCCAGCATGGGGGACAGCTGCTCCCGGGCCTTCAGGTAGCCGGTGATTACGCCCACCACCTTGCCGTTATGCTTCAGCGGGGTATAGAAATTCGTCAGTGTTTCCTGTGAAAAGCGGGCATGGTGGTTGTTCCAGATGCCGGTATTGCCCTTCATGCCCTCGATGAAGTACACGCGATCACTGGCATCAAAGGGCTCCACCGGGTTCATCACATTCATGCCGTCGCTGCGGATGTATTCAATGCCGCCAAAGGGGGTTAATTCCTTCAGCGGCTGAATTGCTTCAGCCGGGTTTTCCAGCACATCTCCCGTCATGTCGCCGGATACGGTGGATGCCACCGACAGGATGCTGCTTTTGGCAAAGCCGAGGGTTACCTCAATCTCGCTGGCCACCGTTTCCGCCATCTGCATGGCGGTGTATTCCGCATTGCGGATGGTCAGATCCCGCTGATGGGAGGTGTTGGCAAGCATGACCGCAAGAATGCCCAGAATCACCGCGGCCAAAACAGTCAGCCTGGTGCGGTTTGCCTTTCGCTGGGATGCGGCCACGGACGGAGGCTCATAGCGCAGATAATACGGATCGTAGGGCTGGTTGCTGTCCATCTTTGCCGTCTCTCCTTTCCTTCTGCCGCAGCAGACTGTTGTTGATGCAATGCTTTGTTTATCTTCAGAAAAACACACTATAGCATATCACACGTTAAAACAGCCGTCAAGAAAAATTTGTCTTTTTTGCTATGTTTTTGGCCATATAGACCAGTTTTTTGTTTTTGCAGCAAAAAAGCCCCTCCGGCGTTGCAGCCGGAAGGGCAATGGTCATCAGTAGGTGTAGTTTTCCACATCCACCTTGTCGGGGTCTGTGAAGGGAGCCAGGGTGGAAATCATTTTCATGGGCTTGTCGGAGCTGTTCTTCACATAGTGGATTTCACCGGGCTCGATGTGAATCATCTGGCCGGCACGCAGGTGGTTGACCACGCCGTCCACCACGATATCCACTTCACCCTCAAGGATGTAGAAGTTTTCTTCCATCACATTGTGGTAGTGGGCCTTGAAGTCCTGACCGGCCTGGAACTGCACCAGGGCAAAGTTCATGCGGGGGCCCTTCATCAGGTACTTGGGGCCGCTGTCACCAAAGCGATACTCTCTGTCTTCTTCATTGACGATATACATGCTGTTGTCCTCCTGTTGTTTCTTCTATATATAATCCCATGGAAGCGAAATCAGGTGCCGGGGGCATTCCACATGTAGTGGGTGATGCGGTCATCGGCAATCTGCAGCTGGCGGGCATACATTTCGCGCCACTTGCCGTACATTTCCATGTACACCTTGTGGTTTGCCTCGTCAGGCTGATAGACCTTCTCGATGCGGACCAGCTTCTTGGCCGTTTCGGGGATGCTGTCGTACAGGCCCACGCCGTAGCCGGCCATGATGGCTGCGCCCAGAGCAGTGGCTTCCTTTACGCTGGGGACCTTCACGGGCAGCCCCAGCACGTCGGCCAGAATCTGGCACCACAGGTCGCTCTTGGAAGCGCCGCTGGCAAAGACAACCTCGCTGGGCATGTTGCCG